>NZ_BAAHXV010000002.1:0-353670 GCF_054657895.1 Desulfatiferula olefinivorans
ATCCTTTTTGTCATGATACCGAAAGACAGCTCTCGCCCCGTTGGGTTCGACAAAGCTCTTCGCGATCGAGGGCCATGATCCGGGCAAGAGCCTCACGATCCAAAAGGAGGTCCGGACTGTCCGCAAGGCGGGATTCGATCAGGGCCCTGAGGCGTTGAATGTCCGTATCATCCGCAGACCCCAATCCATAACAGACAAACCGGCCGTCCTTACGGCTTGTGATCAGACCGGCCCCGACCATCTGTCCGAGATGACGGGACACCGTGGCCCCGGCAAGGTTCAACAATTCGACGATCTGACAGGCGCACAGCTCCCCGTGACTCAAAAGGGCCGCATAAATCCTCAAGCGGTTTCTGTCCGACAAGGCCTTGAACATCAGCAGCAGACGATCCATGATTCGTTCATCCTTTTCATATTTAGCCAATTAACGAAATGAATAGACGGATTGGCGGAGGGTGTCAAGCCAAAGAAGGGGGCTAACGCAAAACTAACACACGGGGTTGAATGGTTGCGCAATCACTCGATTTTTGACGGTGGTTCGCGATGACAGGAAACGTGGGTAATATGAAAACCGATGAAATCATAGCTCGTCGAGGGACATCTGGATATCTTTGATCAGAAGCATCATTTTCAGGGGATCGACGGGTGAGGGTTCGAAGTCAAACCGGGAATAAAAATTCCGTGCAAGCTCGTCTTTGGCGTGAACGAAGACAGCGCGTATTCCAGCGTATCCGGCGGCTTGAAGCGTTCGAAGGAGCGCATCTTTCAACAGTCCTCTTCCTACGTTATGCTTCTGATATCTCACATCCACGGCCAGTCGTGCCAGCAGCATGACGGGGATCGGATGGCGTGCCAGGCCTTTTTTTGTGCGCGGGCTTGCCACATCATGCTCAATTGAACCCACGGCGAGGGAATAAAATCCAACAACATGATTTTCATGGCAAACAACAAAGGTCTTTGCTGAATTGGCACGTTGATTTTGCATGGCGTGTTTCTTCAGCCAGGCGTTCATGTGTGAATGACCGCAATCGAAATCATCAACTCTGTGATTGTCCTGAAGAAGGCAGGGCGGGGAAAGTATGACAGGGTCCAAGGTCTTTATTTTTCCCAAGGTGCCTTACTCCTCATGAGTTTCTGCACGTTGGGTTTTATCTGTGCCGGACGTTCAAGGGCGTCCAGGAATTCCTGATAGTTCTTTTCATCTGCAAAGAATATTCGCTGATCGATCAAAGCCCTTTCAGCGGCCTCGCAGGCGCTGTTCAATACAAATTGCGTGACATTTTTACCGCATAGCTCTGCAGCTTTTCGTATCAGGGCTTCCTGATGTAATGTGGCTCTGAACCCCAAGCGGGATGTCCGGGATGACGTGTTGTTGTTTTTATCAATAATGTCCATATGGATGACCTTTCATTTTTAATGTTGGTACAAACAATGTACAAACATTTATTCATGACGTCAAGACATGAAATTCCAACGGGCCTTCACACTCGGCCTCACAGCCGCTGGATCAGGTAGATGTAGGCCGGAAGGGCGCTTTTTTCCCGTATGGCGTGAAACATGGGCAAAACCTCCTCCCGGTGCAGGGTTTCGATGAGGGGGGACAGGTAGACGCAGCCCCGGTTGCCTTTGCCTTTGGGCAGACCGCCCAGGAGATCGACCAGCGACTGGTGGTGGGCGTCTGACAGGGAGGTGCCCAGGATGAAATTTGCCGTGATTTCTATATTGGGGTGAATGTCATTGATTCTGATCATTTTCAAAAGGGCGTCCTCGACCATGGCCGGGCTGATGGGTTTGCCGATCTGTTTGAGGGTCGTGTCGTCAAAGGATTCCAGGCCGAGGTTGATGTAGCTTTTGAAGGGCAGGGCGGCAAGACGGTCGAACTGGTCTTCCTCGGTTTTGAGGAAGGAACCGGCGCTGCCGAACAGAAACAGCGACGGGGTTCCTCCGGGGTGGTTGTCCAGGCCGAAAACCTCACAGGCCCGGGCGGCCGTGCGGCAGATTGTTTCCATCCCTGCGGCCAGGGCATCGTGGTTGCCGATGAACAGGGCATTCAGGTTCTGAAGGTTGACGCCGTAAAAGGCCTTGAGGGCCTGGAGCTGGGCGTCGATGTTTTCACGGCTGCGGGCTTTGAACCGCATGCCGGACTTGACGCTGCAGAAGGTGCAGCGGTACAGGCAGCCGTCGGCCACGGTCACGGGAATCACTTCGTAATCCACATGGCGGGTGTCGGGGGGCAAAACGGAGACCCTTCCGCCGATGATGTCGTGCAGGGCCCGGGTCTGGTCGATCAGGGCATTGTCGCGGCTGTGTGTGATGACGCTCTCGATGAAGGTTTTGATCTCGCCTAGAACCCCCTCAAGCGACGCGGTGCACAAGGTGCCGTAGACCTGGGACCAGGCGGAAAAGGCCGTGGCGATGCCGGGCTCGGTGTAGGGGTTCACGTTCCGAATGGCGTTGCTTTCATAGGACAGGCAGGGCAGGTAGTTTTCTCCCATCCAGTCGATGATTCGGCCCTGGCCCCGGTCAAGCCCCACCGTGTAATAAACCCAGTCGTTGCCCCAGGTCCGTTTCAGCCATTCCCAGGGATGGGGCCAGGATGGGGAAAGCCCCCGGATGTAGCGGATTTCCCCCGTGGGGTTGAAGTGAAAGGCAAAGCTTTGGGTCCTTATTTCACCATAAATGCCGTATCGGGCCGGGTAGACGCCTTTGGCCATGCGCACGGCACCGCGGGTGTTGATAATGACGACCAGATCGCCCACCAGACAGGACCGCATGTCATCGGGCAGAGCATCAGCTTCCTTCAAATCGTTTAATTCAGGTCCGTCATCCATCATCAGGCTTCTTTCCGGCTCATCGGCCGACATCAGGGTTTGGCGGGGCTTTTTCGATCCCATTCAAGCCTTGAAAAATAGCATGCCCGGACGGCCCATGAAAGTCCAATCTCAGCTCTCAGAGGCATTGCATGGTCCCGTTTTTTGTAATACCATGGGCCGACATCAGGAACAGCCGCTTAGGCGATACATGAAAAAAACAAGAATATCTTTTTGACAATATTGATAAAAAGGAACGTCATTGAACATCACAGACATCGCACTTGCCGACATCCGGGTTGAAAAGCCCTTTTCCCATTTTTTTCCCATCCATGACGATACGGTCCTGGCCATTCGCATTGATATGGATGAAAACGGTTATGACCCGGCCTTCCCTCTGATTGTCTGGCAGAAAGAGAATATTCTGGTGGACGGGCATACACGGATGATTGCAGCCCGGGAGGCCGGTATCGAACGGGTTCCCGCCCTGATCAAAGCCTTTGAAAACGAAGACGACGCCATCCTCTACGCCTTTCATCTTCAGCGGAATCGGCGGAACCTCAGCGACGATCAGATCATACGCTGCCTGGAAGTTCTCGATAAGATCAATGCCGGAAAAAAGACCCCAAAAAGCCCGGACGCACCGGCACCGGCGAAAAAAGAAACCGTGGAACTGAGGGCGCGGGAGCTGGGCACCAGCAAAAGCAAAATCGAAAAAGCCCGGACCATCATCGAACACGGGGACGAGGATATCAAGGAACAGGTCCACGCGGGAAAGACCTCCATCAACAAGGCCTACAACGATGTCCAGGCCCAGAGACGGGAAAGCGGGGAGCTGAAAGGTTCCAAAACCAATGGCCTGGCTTCGGATGCCCGGTACAACAAGGCTTTCCGGAAACTTGTTCAGGAAGTTGCTTTTCTCCGGGACGACGGCTGGAATCAGGTTGGCCGTGACAGGGTGCTGGATGACCTTGCACAGTTGAAACGCATGATCGACGACGGCCTGGACGCCTGAAAGAGTCTTTCATTTGATGATCAGGATGCCCCCAATGCGTGAATGTCTGCCTATCGAGTCTTCCATGGCGGATATCCGGAACGCCCTTGAGCACAAACGGACAGCCGTGGTGGAAGCCCGGCCCGGCGCAGGCAAAACCACCCTGGTGCCCCTCCTGCTTCTCGATGAGCCCTGGCTTGCCGGAAAAAACATCGTGATCCTGGAGCCCCGGCGCTTAGCCGCCCGTATGGCCGCCGCCCGCATGGCGGATCTTTTGGGCGAACCCGTGGGGCACACCGTGGGTTACCAGATCAAAAATGATCGAAAAATTTCGGCCCGGACCCGGATCCATGTGCTGACCGAAGGCATTCTTACACGGAAAATTCAATCGGATCCTCTTCTTGACGACACCGGGCTGGTGATTTTCGATGAGTTCCATGAACGGAACCTGGTGTCCGACTTAGGGCTTGCGCTCTGCCTTGAAATCAGGGAGGCCCTTCGGCAGGATCTGGGGATTCTGGTCATGTCGGCCACCCTCGATTCGGAACCGGTCGCCCGTCTGATCAATCAGGCACCCCTGATCCGCTGCGAGGGCAGACAATTTCCCGTTGAAACCATTTACCTGAAACGAAAACCCCAAGGCGATCTTGAAACCGCCTGCACCGCCTGTGTGGTTGACGCCCTGTCTCAGCATGAGGGAGATATTCTGGTCTTCCTGCCGGGAGCCGGTGAAATCAGGCGGGTTCAGGCACAGATCGAAGCGTGGCGTGATGATCCGCATCTATCGGTTTATCCCCTTTACGGCAATCTCGATAAAAAGGACCAGGACGCGGCGGTTCGCCCGTCACCCCCTGGAAAACGCAAGATCGTTCTTGCCACCGCCATTGCCGAAACCTCACTGACCATCGAAGGCGTCCGCATCGTCATTGATTCCGGATTGATGAGAAAACCCCGCTATTTCTCGGGCACGGGCATGAGCCGTCTGGAAACCCTTCCCGTATCACAAGCCGGTGCCGACCAGCGGCGGGGCAGGGCAGGGCGTCTTGGGCCGGGCATCTGTTATCGACTCTGGACCGAAGACGAAACCGCACTGCATCCGGAATTTTCTTCGCCGGAAATCCTGAATACGGATCTGACGTCTCTGGTTCTGGAACTTGCGGTCTGGGGCGTTCAGCGACCGGACCAGTTGAAATGGCTGGATCTGCCGCCCCAAGGCGCCTTTGATCAGGCCAGAGAGCTTCTGATGCGGCTGGGCGCCCTTCACCGCGATCAAACGATCTCCGCCCATGGTAAAGCCCTGGCCGCCCTGGGGCTTCATCCCCGCCTGGCCCATATGCTGGTTGAGGGGAAGGCGGCGGGCAAAGGGGGGTTGGCCTGCCTGACGGCGTCGTTGCTTCAGGAAGGGGATATCATGACCGGCAGTGATCCCTTTCGCTCGACGGACATCCGGGATCGTCTGAGCCTCCTTGAGGCCTTCAGGCAAAACAACATGGAAAAACACGCCCGGATTCCGGTCAATACCGGTCGCTGCCGTTCTATCCTGAAGAACGCCCGGGTGCTGGAACAGCGGCTGAACATCCGGCCGGGGCCGGTGAATGTGGACGAGGCGGGAGCGGTTCTGGCCCTGGCCTACCCCGAGCGGATCGCCCTTTCGGACGGTAAGGCGCCGGGAGCGTTCAAGCTGGCCTCCGGCATGGCTGCGGGCATGCCGGTTGGTGACTATCTGGCCGGTGAGCCGATGATCGTGTGTGCGGACATGGACGGCAATCGGACACGTTCCCGGATTTATCTGGCCGCCCCGGTTGACCGGTTCCGGTTCGAGGAGCTGTTCAAGGACCTAATCGAAACCGATGAACGGGTTATCTGGGACGGACACGCCGTGGTGTCCGTCAAGCGAACGACCTATGGCCGGCTGGTTCTTTCCGAACGCACGGAACCGTGCACCGATGAGGACCGGGTGCTCGCACTGATGATCAGCCTGATCCGGGATAAGGGCCTGGATCTTCTTCCCTGGACCAGGCACCTCCGGGAATTCAGGGAACGAATCCGCTTTCTAAGGCGGGTGGACGGCTTCGGTGATCTGCCCGACGTGGATGACGCCGCCCTTGTCGAGCATCTGGATACCTGGCTGGCCCCCTTTCTGGGCGGTATTCGTTCTCTGTCCCAGTTGAAAAAACTCGATCTCTCCCAGGCGTTTTTCTCCCTTTTGTCCTGGAATCAGCGCCAGACGATCGATGCCCAGGCGCCCACGCATCTGACGGTGCCCAGCGGGTCACGGATTCCCCTTTCCTATGGCACAGGCCGGGATCGTTCCGGGTCTCCGGTTTTAGCGGTCCGTCTCCAGGAAATGTTCGGCCTGACGGAAACACCCCGTATCGCCGGAGGAAAGGTGCCTGTTACGGTGCATCTCCTGTCGCCGTCGGGACGACCCGTCCAGGTGACCCGGGATCTTGAAAGTTTCTGGAAAACCACGTATGACCAGGTAAAAAAAGATTTGAAGGGCCGTTATCCGAAACATTACTGGCCGGATGACCCCTTGAACGCCGCGGCCACCCATCGAACCAAAAAAAGTATGGACAGACAATGATACCTGACACGAACGAAACCCTTACGGTAATGACCCTGAACCTCCGGTTCGGGCTGGCCGATGACGGCCAAAATTCCTGGGACAGCCGCAGAGAAGCCTATCCGGAACTGTTCCGGCAGTATTCCCCGGATTTTATCGGCATCCAGGAAGCCAATGATTTTCAGACGGACTACTTGGCAGAGCTGCTCAAACGTCATCATTACATCGGACGGCGCGATGACACGCCCCGATCCTGGCAGGACAATGTGATTTTTTATGACGAGGCCTGGACCTGCCTGAAAAAAAAGCTGTATTTCCTGAGCGACACGCCCGAGGTCGAAAGCCGGCTCGACGACAGCGTGTGGCCCCGTCAATGCATCATCGGGCTTTTTGAGAAAAAAAAACGAAAACTGATTCATGTGAATACCCACTTTGATTTCAAGGCGACGGTCCAGGAAAAAAGCGCCGCCCTGATCCTTGATTTTCTGAAGGATTTTCCTCAGGATGTGACGACCCTGATCACCGGAGACTTCAACACCTCCCCGTCAAGTGAAACCTATGACATTTTCAGGAGAAACGGGTTCAGGGACCTGTTCGATCGCCGTCACAGTTCAACCTTCCACGGCTTTACCGGCAAGGACCTGGGCGGCCATATCGACTGGATTCTTTTCAAGGGACCCCTCAGGGGGGGCGGGCACATGATTGTGCGTGAACCGTTTTCAGGACGTTACCCATCGGATCACTATCCTGTTTTATCTGTGTTTGAATGGGAAACATGATTTTATCTCTTTGCTATATTTTTTCAGGATGCCCCCCGTATCATACACTCTGGTCTACCAGTCGCTCAGGCTTCCGGTTGTTTTTCCGATTGTAAAAAGATCTTGCCGCATCAGGACGGCGTCATTTTACTCATGCGTTCGTTTTTTTCTATTGATTTATGCACTCATTAATGCGATTGTACGGCAATCATGTATGACATAACGCACCAGAACAAAAAGCCTTCTCCGTCAGACCTCAATGTCGGGCTTACCGGCATTGTCAAGGCCCTGATTTCTGCATTCAGGAACTATTCCCTCTATCCGGAAGATCACGCCCTGTCGATACAGTGTGTCCGGCATGTGACATCTGAATTAATAAAATATACTGAAAATACAGGTGATTTGTCTCTGAAAGTTGAGCGGGACGGTCTTTATTCAGACAGTAAAAAATTTTATTCGTGCCTGGGGGATGAAGACGCCTTTGTAACGCCTCTGCTGAGGGACGGGATTCTCAGCCTGGAGTTCAAACAGGGCATTCAGCCTGAAGAAATCGCCTCGTTTTTTCAAATTGTTAAAAAAAACAGAATGCTGTCCGATAACGCCGACAGTGATACGGTCACGGATCTCTGGCAGGCCGAACTGCCCCATGTGGCCTACGACGTGTCCGATGTCTTTTGGGATGCGGAACCGGTGTTCACGTTTCCCAACCCCACCATCGGTTTTCCGGAGCCCATGCCGTCCCTTCGCGACACGTCTAAAAACGGCGGAGGCAAACGGGCTGACGGCGCTTTCGAACCCGGTCCCGGCGGCCTGAGCTACGAAGCCTCTTTCTTCAAACCGGCCAATCTCGACAGCCCCCATCTTGCCGGAACCGATCTCTCATTCAATCCGGATGAACTTTCCGAGCTTCGGTCCCTTGTTACCGATGAAGAGAAACATCGGCGAGAGGATGAAATTCTCGATCTTCTGCTTCTTGTCCTTGATGAAATCACGACGGCCGAGGATCTCGAAAATATCCTGATCAACCTGGCCGATGAATTTCTGAGAATCCTTAAAAACGCGGATGCCTACAAAGCCTTTTCGATTATCGAAAAAGTGCAGGCCTATCATAACAAGCACGGCTGGATGCGCCCGTTTGTCGAATCCAAAATCGACCGGTTTATGACCCATCTTTCCGGGCCGGGCATCAAAGAATCCCTGCCGGGAATCGTGGAAATCCTCAACCGGAACCGGCCGGAGGATATTTTCTTTTTCAGAAAAATCTGCATGGCCCTTGCTCCCGCTCTGGTACTCAGCCTCTGTGAGACGCTGGTCTACCTGGAAACCCAGGCCTCCCGTGACATCCTGATGGATATCATCAAGGCAAAAACCCGGGAAGAGCCGTCGGTGATCGAGGCCATGGTCGGCAGCAACGACAAGATGATGGTCTTGATCGGCATTTCACTGCTAAAGGGCATGAAAGACGCCAAAAGCGACGTTCTGCTCCAGAGGCTTCTCAACCATCCCGTGGAGCAGGTGCGTTCAAGCGCACTGGATTACTTTATCGAAAAACCCGTCAGCATCCTGCCCCGAATATTTTTCATGCTCAACGATACGAGCATGGATATCAAGATCAAGCTGCTGCGGTTTATCGGGTCACGCCGGGCCGTTTCATCGGAGACCCTGATGATGAATTATCTGGGCGAGACCGCATCGAACGCCATGGACAAAGAGCATCTGCTCAGTTGTTATAAAATTCTCGGCAAATGCGGCTCCGATCGCTGCCTGCCCTTTCTGAAAAAGAGAATTTTCGGCGGTGCCTGGATCGGAATGCTCGGCAACAAGGCCTTTGACCACCGGGCCGGCGCCCTCATCGCCCTGTCGGAACTTGAAAGCGCCGAGGCGAAAATGCTTCTGGAAAAGGCTTCAAAAAGCAAATCACCCCTGGTGAGCAAGGCATACAAACTGTTTATGGAATAACACGAAATCAAGGGTAGATTCGGTATGGGACAACATTCGGTCGAAGGTGAACAGATTATCGGAACGTTTTACAAGCTTCTGATGTCTGTCAAACTTCATGGTGAAACCAACAAGGCGGTCAAAACGGTATCCGATGCCATGATCGTTCTGTTGAACCGTTACTTCAGCCGAGAGTCCTTTCTGTCCATCAAAATGACCGACAACCGCTTCTACTTCCAGGATGAAAAACTCAGTTACCGTCGTGAATCGGCAGCGCTTCTCAAAAAAGCCGGCGAGTTTTTCCAGGAGCGATCCATCGCCGAAATCCGAATTCTTCCGGTTCCTGACGGTATCTCGCCCGTTGCCCTCCATAAAGCCGCCTTCTTCATTTATCATTCCGTCAAGGCGGCCGAGCCGGTGGAGTGGATCAAAAAACGTCTTGCCGGAGAAGGGATCCACTGGATCGATGTCGATGTGATGCCGGAAGACACCCGGCCGGACCCTGTCCTTTCCCGGGAACAGGAATCGCTCCATGCCTCCCTCATGTCCGAGAGACGGGAAAAAGGGCAGAAAACCTATGCCGGTGCCCTTGCATCGATCAAGGGCGTCGCCGAAAAAGTGTCCGGACCCAATTATGCCGGGATCCGGAAAACCCAGCGCATGATTCAGAAAATGGTGGATCTGATCATCGAAGACGAAGCGGTTCTGATGGGCATGAGCACCATCCGGGATTACGACGATTACACCTATTGCCATTCGGTCAACGTATCGATTCTGGCCATGTGTTTCGGTCTCAATATCGGGCTGTCCAGGCAGTCGGTTGAAGTGCTTGGAATCTGCGGCCTGTTCCATGACCTGGGCAAGGTGGACATCCCGCCTGCCATCATCCGCAAGCCGGGCAAACTCTCACGGGAAGAGACCCGGATCATGGAAAAGCATTCCCTTTTCAGTGTGACCAAAATATTACGGCTAAACGCGCCCCGGGAGCTGAAAGCACGCATTCTTCGCCCGCCGTTCGAGCACCATCTCAAATACAATCTGACCGGATACCCCCGCCTCAACCAGACCCGTCAGGTCAGCCTGTTCGGCAGGATTCTCACCATCGTGGACGTGTTCGACGCCATTACATCGCCACGGGCCTATCGCCCGGTGGCCCTGAGCCCCGACGAAGCGCTGGGCATGATGCTCGAGGGGTCCGGAACGGATTTTGATCCTCTGCTTCTCAAGGCCTTTATCAACATGATCGGGATCTACCCGGTGGGGACACTGCTTCAACTGGACACCGGTGAATTCGGTCTGGTCTACGGGAAAGGCAAGGGCTCACTGGGCAATCGCCCCGATGTGGTGGTGCTTGAGGTCGACCAGAACAACGGCTTCAAAAAAGGACCGCTGATCAGCCTCGAGGAGCGGGATTCCAAAACCATGTCCTACATCCGGAATATCGTGGCCAGCTTCCACCCCGGACAGTACGGCATTCAACCGGCACAATATCTTCTGTAAACGTTCCTCGCCCATTCATCGAAAGTTTCATGGCTTGAAAAACAGCCGGATCTGTACTATATTGATCACTTCTAAACGTCGCCTTGACCATGCGAGGCGACCTGTTCTTGCTTGATTGGCACACTGTTAGCCACGCCATTATCATTACGGTCAACGAATACAGCCTGTTTTATCATCGGGAGGATCGTTCTCGAGTGAGACTGGTCGTGGCAGATACCCTACGCGTGACGACGATAACAAAACGAAGGAGGATACCATGGCGAAACGGCTTGATGTTTATCGATGTGATTTATGCGGACATATTGTTGAAGTGATCAACGATGGGGAGGGAACCCTGGTCTGTTGTGGACAGAACATGACCTTTCTTTCCGAAAACACCCAGGATGCGGCTCAGGAAAAGCACGTTCCCGTCATCGAAGTCAAGGACGACGGCATCAAAGTCACCGTCGGCAGCGTGGCCCATCCGATGACGGACGCTCACTATATCCAGTGGATCGAACTCATTGTCGACGGCAAAAGCTGCATGGCCTTTCTCAAACCGGGTGACGCTCCCGAAGCGTTTTTCACTGTGAAGGGCACGTCCATCACGGCCCGTGAATACTGCAATCTCCACGGTCACTGGAAAGCAACCGCCTGATTGTCAGACCGACCAATCCAACAAAAAGCCCGGCCTTTTCGATAAAGGCCGGGCTTTTCAGTTTCAATCGTTGCGAAGGACTACTTCAGGGTGTCCATGGTGTCCTGGGCAATCTGCAGTTCTTCGTTGGTGGGAATGACCCAGACCTGAACCCGGCTGCCTTCCTTGTGGATCGGCTGGGGGCTTGAAAAGCGGCCCTTGTTGCGTTCCGCATCGAATTCGATGCCCAGGCCGGTCAGATCCTGACAGATTTCCTGGCGGACGACGTCATCGTTTTCACCGATACCTGCGGTAAAGGCCACGATATCGACGGTGCCCAGAACGGCGGCGTAGGCGCCGATGTATTTTTTCACACGGTAGGCGAACATGTCCACGGCCAGTTTGGCCTTATCGTCGCCGGCATCGGCCTTGGCGTGGATGTCACGCATGTCGTTGAAGCCGCAGATGCCTTTGAGACCGCTTTTCTTGTTGAACACGTCGTCCAGGTCCTCGACCTTGACGCCCTTGTGTTTGACCAGATAGGAAATGATGGCCGGATCGAAATCACCGGAGCGGGTTCCCATCATCACGCCCGCAAGGGGAGTCATCCCCATGGAGGTGTCCACACATTTGCCGTTTTTGACGGCGGCCATGGAGCAGCCGTTTCCAAGGTGAACCGTGATGACGTTGACGTCTTCGGGCTTCTTGCCCAGAACGGCGGCCGCCTTGTGGGCCACGTATTTGTGGGAGGTGCCGTGGAAACCGTAACGACGGATGCGCAGGTCCGTGTAGTATTCGTAGGGAAGGGCGTACAAAAAGGCCTTGGCGGGCATGGTCTGATGAAATTCCGTATCGAACACGGCCACGTTGGGCGTCCCCGGAAACAGATCTTCAGCCACTTCGATACCCATCAGGTTGGCCGGGTTGTGCAGGGGCGCAAGGGGGTTGTTGTCCCGAATGGCCTGTTTGACCGATTCGTCGATCCGAATGGAGGTCTTGAAGGCTTCGCCGCCCTGAACCACGCGATGGCCGATGGCATCGATTTCGGATGTGTTGGCGATCACGCCCTTGACCGGATCGGTAATCAGGTCGATAACCAGGTGCATGCCCACCTTGTGGTCGGCAATGGGCTGCTCGATCACGGTTTTTTCTTCACCGGTACCGTTTACTTTTTTATGGGTCAGAACGCCCTGTTTTTCGCCGATGCGCTCGACGAGCCCGGAAGCCATCACGGCTTCGTTTTCCATATTCAGCAGCTGGTATTTCAATGACGAGCTGCCTGCGTTGATGACGAGTACTTTCATTATGCCACTATTCCTTTCACTGCTTGCGCCTGAATCGCTGTAATGGCGACGGTATTGACAATATCGGGGACTGTGCAGCCCCGGCTCAAATCGTTGACAGGTTTGTTCAGCCCCTGAAGCACGGGACCAATGGCCAGAGCGTTGCTGGATGCACGCTGAACGGCCTTGTAGGTGTTGTTCCCCGTGTTGAGGTCAGGGAAGATGAAAACCGTGGCACGACCGGCCACTTCACTGTCGGGCAGTTTGGTCTGGGCCACGATGGGGTCGATGGCCGCATCGTACTGGATGGGGCCTTCGATCAGAAGGTTCGGGTTCTTTTCTTTGGCAAGCCGGGTCGCTTCGATGACTTTTTCGACTTCCGCACCCTTGCCGGAAGAACCGGTCGAATACGAGAGCATGGCCACCCGGGGATCGACGCCGAAAATTTTGGCGGTTTCCGCTGATACCACGGCGATTTCGGACAGTTCTTCCGCCGTGGGGTTGGGATTGACGGCACAGTCGCCGAACACCAGAACCCGATCTTTCAGGCACATCAGGAAGACCGAGGACACGATGGATGAGCCGGGCAGGGTTTTGATGATCTGGAAGGCCGGCCGGATGGTATGGGCCGTGGTATTGATCGAGCCGGAGACCATGCCGTCCGCATGGCCTTTCTGAACCATCATGGTCCCGAAATAGGTCACGTCACTCATGGCGTCGCGGGCCAGATCTTCGGTCATGCCTTTTTTCTTTCTCATGTCATAGAACGTTTCGACATATTCCTGGAAATGGGGGCTCTTGTCCGGCTGGACGATGTTGGCCCCGGAAAGATCGAGGCCCAGCTGGGAGATTTTGGCCCGGATGTCGTGTTCTTTGCCGAGAAGCGTCAGTTCGCAGACATTCCGGCGGATAAGGATGTCCGCCGCGTTGAGGATGCGCTCGCCAACCCCTTCGGGCAGCACGATGTGCTGTTTGTTTTTCCGTGCTTTCTGAATGAGGTTGTATTCGAACATCTGCGGGGTGACTTTGGTCGATTTGCGTTTGATCAGTTTGTCCCGAAGTTCCGATGTCTTGACGTTGGCCTCGAAAGTGCCCAGGGCCGATGCGATCTTGGCCGGGTTGTCGGGGTTGATGCGCCCATGCAGATAGCTGAGGGCCTTGATGGTCGGGTAGGTGGATTCCTTGACCAGAAGGATGGGCACGGGGATGCCTTCCCAGCCTTCGACCAGCCTCTGGATGTTGACGCTGGGCGTGATGCCGCCGGTCAGCAGAATCCCTGAAATATCCGGGTAGGCCGATGAAAGCTTGGTGGCCATGGTGCTTAAGATGATGTCTTCCCGGTCTCCGGAGGTCACCACCAGGCAGTCTTTCTTGATGTAATTGAGAAAGTTCGAAATCTGCATGGCGGCGATCACGTAACCGTCGATTTTTTTGTTGATGGCCCGTTTGCCGTAGAGAATTTCGGCATTCAGAAATTTCTGAAGATCCGAAATGGTGGGCTTGACCAGATTTTCGTCTTCGGGAATCACATAAAACAATGCGTCGGGAAGGGTGATGTTGTCCTTGAGGGCTTTGAGGATGTTTTCTTTTTCATCTTCGTCGACCCGGTTGACGATGGTGCCGATGATATCCACACCTTTTTCCGTCAGGCCGTCAATCGCCAGCTCGGTCAGGGCCACCACTTCCTCGGCGGTGGTCTTCCGGGCATTGGTGATGATCAGGGTCGGCGTATTCAGGTAGGCGGCGATATCCGAATTGATATCGAAGGTGAAGGCTTCGTTGCCTGCAATGAAGTCCGTCCCTTCGCACAGAACGAAATCGCATTTCTCTTCGAGCTGTTTGAATTTAATCAGGATGTTTTCAAGAAGCTCGGACTGTTTTCCGGCCTGGATCAGGCTTTTGGCTTCGTCGAGGGTGTAGGCGTAGGTGTCTTCATACGTCAGGCCCAGATAAAAATGGGAGAGGACCAGATCGATATCGTGATCTTTCTGCCCGGGGACGGACGGATTGATGACTGGACGGAAAAAACCCACTTTATGCAGGTCCCGCAATAGAAGCTGCATGATGCCGAGTACGATCGACGACTTGCCGCTTCTGGCCTTGGTTGTTGTGATGTAAAGACTTTTTGACATACCGTTACCTCAATCCTAACACGTTAAAAGCATAATATCTTCAGGGCGCCCATGCCCTTATTCCCTTAAAAAAAGGTGACATTTACTCCAAGTCACGTAAACAATCAACAGTTTTTCCAATAACCGCCGGGTCCCTCTGTCCGCGTCCGGTACGAGGCCGGTGCTTGTAAATCCGTGAGTGGTCGACCAATGGGCAATCTTTTTTTAGCGGCATGCACATGAAACAATGTTTTGGGGCAACCGACAATTATTTGTTTTTAATTAAGATGCGTTATGGAATCTTAAAAAATACCGTCAACGGACACACGGATTTCTTTTCGGCATGACGCCGTTAAATCTTGAAAACGTTTTTCATCGTCCATGAAATGACCGCAAGTCACCCAAATGCATTCAAACGATTTTTTTACCCGTTTTTTCATAACACGAGAACGTGAACAATGTCTTCGGTCATGACGGACGGATATCTTATATAATGATATTTGCAAAGTGCCCGGCGGCGTGCTATAGGGGTGTGAATTGTTTGAGGCGGGACAGGATATACGCCATCATCTGCCGCCTTTGACCGTACCGGATATCGATACGAACACCCTTCAACCTAATGCGGTTTTTTCACAGGAGATATTGAATGCAAAAAACGATTATTTCACTTGGCGTTGTTATTCTTGTTCTGATCTGCTTCACGACGGCGTCGGTTGCGACCGAAGACAACGATGTCGCAGCCATAGTGAACGGTGAAAAGATAACGATTTCAGAGATCAATCGCACAGTCCAGGCCCTGCCTCAGTATCAGAAACTTCAGCTTGAAATCCTCGAAGACATGATCGTCAAAACCCTGATTTACCAGGAGAGCGTCAAAGACGGCATTGTCGTCGAAAAAGGCGAGGTGGACAAGGGTTTCAACGAATACATGGAAAAACTGTCTCTGAGCGATGACGTGGTCAAGCAGGAGATGAAACGGATGAATATCACCGAAGCGACCATGAAGGAGGAAATCCAGAAGCTCTTGATGGTCGAGCGGTTCCTCAAGAAACGTTCCAAATCGCTGGATCTGTCCGTGACAGACGAAGAGGTCAAGGCATTTTATGACGAACGGCCTGAAACCTTCAACAAACCTGAACGCATCCAGGTCAGCCACATTCTGGTCAAATGCCCTCCGGGAGCGGACCAGGCGACGGAAGACGCGGCAAGAAAAAAAATCGACGAGGTCCTGAACGCCTTGAAAAAAGGGGAGGGCACCTTTGCCGATCTTGCCAAGAAATACTCTGAAGATTCATCAAGCGCCCCGTCCGGCGGGGATCTCAAAGGCGAAATCACAGCGAACAGCCCGCTGCCCAAATCCTTTCTCGACGCGGCGTTTGCTCTTAACAAAGGTCAGGTCAGCGATGTGGTCAAATCCGTCATCGGTTATCACCTGATCAAGGTGACGGACAAAAAACCGGCAGAAGTCACACCGTTCAGTGAAATCAAGGAGGCCTTGAAATTCCGTCTTCTTGAGCAGAAAAGCAACATTGCGATGAAACAGTATGTGGACTCTCTGGTCGACAAATCCGACATTCAGATCAAGCTTGAACGACGGGGCCCCAGCAAATAACACGAACAAACGGACCGGGGCACGGTGCGCCGTGCCCCATCAGCTCACCGAAATGAAAGATCCTGCAAGATAAACCACAAAACATCCGATCAGAAAAATCCCATGCCGCCGATTCAGGCGGTCCGCCTTGAGAAGAAGTCCCACGAGAACCAGCGAAATGAACATCATGAACGGGAATTCGAACCAGTTCAGATTGGTTTCGACCACCATGGGGCTGATGAGACCGACCAGGCCCATGACCATGCAGATGTTGAAAATGTTGCTTCCCACCACATTTCCGAGAGCAAGATCGCTTTCTTCCTTTCGGGCCGCAATGACGGTGGTGGCCAATTCCGGCAGGGAGGTTCCGAAAGCCACGATGGATATGCCGATGAAGGTTTTGCTCACGCCGAACCATTCGGCGATGGACACGGCGCCGTCCACAACCATATGGGCGCCTGCGCAGAGAAAAATGACCGATATCACAATAAACACGATGCTTTTGGTCATACTTCCCAGCTGCTTGTCGGACAGTTCCTCTGAAAAATCTTCATCCCGTGACGTGATGACCCCGTAGACAAGAAAACCGACCAGAATGGCGACGAGAAGGGCGCCGTCGTAGAATCCCAGCATACCGTCGCTGCAAAGATACCAGAAAAGACCCGAGGCAAGGCCCATGAAGATCACTTCGCGGCTGATCCCACCGTTCACGATCGATAGCGGCTTGATCAGCAGGCTCACACCAAGAACCAGGGCGATGTTGATCACGTTGCTGCCCAGAATATTCCCGATGGAAATCCCGTTTTCACCGGAATGGGAGGCAAAGAGGCTGACGAGGAATTCCGGGGTGGAAGTGCCGAAGGCGACGATGGTAAGACCGATGATCACGGGCCTGATCCTGTGGTGCAAGGCGATGGAGGCCGCTCCGGATATCAGCCATTCCGAGCCGACGAACAGAAAAAAAAGGCCGACGAACAAAAGGACAAGATCGATGATCATACACACTCCCATTATGAATCAAGCACACTGTCGGCGCTTGAGATAAATGTTTTTCACAGATACGTACCGCGGGATCACCCTGCGTGTAAAGAGTTTAAGGGTCTTGGAAATAATAAAAAACCCCAAAAGGCGTCCTGATGTGCTTCAGAAAAAACGTTTCACCGTCTAAGGCCGACGATATCCCGGGGCGGGGGGGTGGCGCACCAAGACCTGCGGTATGGGCGGATATGGGAAATATCGTTGACAAAGCTTTTCATGCTACGATAAGTTCATGAACGTTTGTCAGTCATCCACAGCAATCCATGGCTCAGATCATAACTAAAGGAAATCATACGATATGAAAAAAACGATGATCAAAAGTACGGGCAGGTATATCCCTTCACGCCTTGTGACCAATGAAGATCTTACCCATATGATGGACACCAGTGATGAATGGATCCGGGAGAGGACCGGTGTCGAACAGCGGTACTGGATTCCCGAAGGAGAAATCGTCGGTGCATCCGACCTGGGGCTGGAGGCCGCGAAAATCGCCCTTTCCCGGGCCGGCTGGAAAGCGGAGGATCTGGATCTGATCATTTTCGCCACCCTGAGCCCCGATATCTTTTTCCCCGGTTCCGGCTGCCTCCTTCAACACAAGCTGGGATTGACCTCCACGCCCACCATCGATATCCGGCAGCAATGCACGGGATTTCTCTATGGACAGTCCATTGCCGATGCTTACATTCGCAGCGGCATGGCCAATAAAGTCCTGTTTGTGGGCGCGGAAGTTCACAGTACCGGCCTTGACAAAACCACCCGGGGAAGGGATGTGGCCGTAATTTTCGGAGATGGTGCGGCCGCCGTCTGTTACGAGGGAAGGGAAACCGAGGACAATGTGGGCGTCATCGCCACGGTGCTTCATTCAGCCGGTGAATACGCCTCGAGCCTGATGCTGGAACTCCCGGCCTCACGCCTTCCCGAGCGGGGGCTTCTGGACAACGAGGATGTGGCGCGACTCTACCCCGTCATGAACGGCTCACGGATCTTCAAGCTCGCCCTCAGACGGTTGCCCGAAGTGACCTATGAGGTCCTTGAAAAGGCCGGCATGACCCTTGACGACATCGATATGTTCATTCCTCACCAGGCCAACCTCCGCATCAACGAAGCCTATCAGAAAACCATCAATGTTCCGGATGAACGGATCTACAACAACATCCAGAAATACGGCAACACCACTGCGGCCACCATTCCCCTGGCTCTGGACGAAGTGATTGAAAAAGGCCTGATCGACACCAATAAAAGCTGCATGCTGTTCGTGGCCTTAGGGGCGGGGCTGACCTGGGCGTCGTCAATCTACAAGTTTGGATAACAATAAAAAATAAATAGTTAAACGTTTTTCTTAAAGCGCCTTCTTATCAAATGAAGGCGCTTTTTTATTGATCCAATCCCATCATCATTATCCGTGCCGGTTGAGCCAAAAGGCATCCTGTGGTATTGTTTTAACCGATCAAACGCATCAGGCGTGACAGGAGGTGAAACGCGGCGTGATTGCAAATCCATTCAAGGATGAAACATACATCAAGGCAGGTTTTGTGGGTGTGAACTGTCTGCTGATCACCCTTTTGGCCTATATCAGCATCGAACTGTTCTATTCGGTCATCACAAAAGGCCATGACGATTCCTTTGACGGTTCCATCCCCATCCGTGAATCCGTCCGGCCGAATCAGCCGTCGCCTGCACGGCAAACCGCCACCTTTTCGGCCTATGACGCCGTCAACAGACGGAATCTTTTCAACGTGACGAAGCCTGACGCCGCCCCTGCGGCCGACGATGTGTCGAACCTCGAACTGACTGATCTGTCGTTAACGCTCCATGGAACCATGGTCAATCGTCTGGGCCCGAGCTATGCGGTGCTTCAGGATACCGGTGAACGGGGCAGCAAAGCCCGATTGATCATGGAAAACGAATCCATCGGCGGAGCGGTTCTGACAGCGGTCTATCGGGACAAGGTCGTTCTCACGGTCAACGGTTCCCGTCAGGTTCTCATGATGGAAACGTATCGAAGCCGGACGACGCGATACCGTTCTCCCGCGATGAAAGCCGGCCTGAACCGAAAGCCGATCCGGCAGACACGGATTGTCCGCAAGCGCGACATTGACAAGGCCATGGGCAACATGGGGGCTTTTCTGAAACAGGCCCGCATTTCACCCCATTTCACAAACGGAACGGCCGACGGCTTTCGAATAACCCGCATCAAACCCGGATCGCTGTTTCAAAAACTGGGATTGCGGAGCGGGGATATCATCATGGGGGTCAATGGTCAGGAGATTCGTTCGGCTGACGATGCCATGGCCTTTTATCAGGATCTGAGCGCCGGTCGCACCCTTTCCGTTCAACTTCGACGACGGAGGCGGGACCGGGTAATCACTTACAGGATCCGATAATCAGCTCAGACACGATCCTGGAACAAGGTGTTCATATAATGCCGCGTGATGGGGTCCAGATCGTCAAACTGGTAGGCTGGTTTTTTATTTTTCAAGGCGATTTTCCGCCGCAACTCATCGGCAATGGTTTTCCCAAGCTCCACACCGAACTGATCGAAGGGATTGATATCCCAGACAAATGCTTTGTAAACCGTCTGGGCTTCATAATAGGAAAGAAGCCGTCCCACGTTGGTCGGAGACAGATCGTTGAGGAGAATGGTGGACGACGGTCGATTCCCTTGAAAGAACCGGACCTTTTCTTCGGAATCCTTTCCCACGGCCAGGGCCGTGGCCTGTGAAATCAGGTTGGCCCAGAGCTCCTGGTGGTTGGTCACGCCGTTGGGACGGCAGGTGCTTTCCGGATACTGGGGCGAAATCACGCCGATAAAATCGATGGGAAACGGGTGACCCTGGTGGGCCAGTTGAAAAAACGAATGCTGGGCATTGGTGCCGGGTTCTCCGAAAATGATCACACCCGAAGATTCATCGAGATCGTAATTGTTGATGGTGACGGATTTCCCGTTGCTTTCCATGTTCAGCTGCTGGATGTGGGGTGCGAGCTTGGAAAGGGGGGAGGCATAGGGAATGAGGGCCTGGGCCTGATACCCCAGGAAATTGTTGTTCCAGATTCCGATGAGCGCTGACACCAGGGGGATGTTTTCATGGGTGGGGGCGTATTTGGTATGAATATCCATTTCACGGGCCCCTTCGAGAAACCGTTCGAACCTGTCGTAGCCGAGAAACAGGCTGAGCGGCACCCCTCCGACGGCCGACGTCACACTGAATCTTCCGCCGATGAAATCAAACATGTGGAAGGAGGCCAGTTTAGGCTGGGCCGGATTGTCGCCCGGGCTGCCTTTGCTGGTCACCGTGACAAAATGCTCGGCCGGGTTCAGCCCCTTTGATCGGATAAAGGCTTCAGCCTGCATGGTGTTGGCATACGTCTCGACGGTGGTGAAACTTTTGGAGATGATGATCCACAGCGTCGACTCCGGATCCACGGATGCTTTGACGGTTTCGAAGTTGTGAGGATCCACGTTGGAGAGAAACTGGAGGTCCATCCCTTTGTCCGCGAAAGCAAACAGGGCATTGGCGACAAATTCTGTCCCCAGATAGGACCCGCCGATCCCAATGACCACGATGTGCCTGAATCGCCTGCCGGTGGACCCCCGAAGTTCTCCCCGATGGATTTTATCTGAAAAGGCCCGGATATCATGCCTGATCTTTTTGATTTCAGGCATGACGTTGACCCCGTCGACAACCACCGGCTTTTCAGTGAAATTTCTTGCCGCCGTATGAAGCGCCGCCCGGTTTTCCGTGACGTTGACCTTTTCCCCGCTGATCATCGCCCTGAATTTTTTATGGACCTCGGCGGTTTCGGCCAGTTCGAACAGCAAATCCATGGCTTTTTCATCCACCCTCTGGCGGGAAAAATCATAGAAAAAATCAACACTTTTCAGAGAAAATCGTGTGATCCGGTCCTTGTGTGCAATCATATATTTCAGATGATTTTCCGGACGTTTAATGAATTCTGCGTGCTCTTTGAGCTTCTTCCAGACAGGGGTTCGACTGATTCGGTGTCTTTGTTCGACCATCAATTATCGCTTTCGAAAGATTCGGTAGAGAAAAGAAATCTAATTGAACATGAAAAAACCAAAAAATTATATGTTGCATTTTTTTTTCATGCAAGGGAAAATTAAGCCCTTTCGAAGCCTGAACATCACGCTGCAACAGATAACGCGAATGGAATGAACGATGTCAAACGACAGTATTTTGAAACGTCTGTGTGAAAAAGGAGTAAATATTCCTGTTCCTCACAGCGTGGAAATCGATGAGGACGTCAACATCGATCGGATTTCCGGTGACGGTGTCACCCTCCACAGCGGAAGCCGGATCTTCGGCAGAGACACCTTGATTTGCAAAGGCTGTGTGATCGGACGGGAAGGGCCGGCCACCATCGACAACTGCCGCCTCGGTCCGGATGTGGCGATCAAAGGGGGCTATGTCAAGAATTCTGTCTTTCTTGAAAAAGCTTCGGTGGGTTACGGCTCCCATGTCCGGGAGGGAAGCATTCTCGAAGAGGAGGCAAGCATCGCCCATTGCGTGGGACTCAAACAGACCATTTTGTTTCCCTTTGTCACCCTGGGCAGCCTGATCAATTTTTGCGATTGTCTGATGGCCGGGGGCACCAGTCGGAAAAATCACAGCGAGGTGGGCAGTTCCTACATCCATTTCAACTTCACCCCCAATCAGGACAAGGCCACCCCCTCTCTTTTAGGGGATGTGCCCCGGGGGGTAATGCTCAACAACAATCCCATTTTTCTCGGAGGGCAGGGGGGGATGGTTGGCCCGATTTTCCTGAACTATGGAACGGTCATTGCCGCAGGAACCCTTCAACGGAAAGATGAACGGGACGAGAACCGGCTTCTGTTCGGTGGCGCCCTGAGACCCGGCAACGTTCGGCATTCACCGGGAATCTATCAGAACGTCTCTCGAATCGTGGAGCACAATATCCGGTACATCGGCAATCTGATCGCCCTGGACCACTGGTATCGGCATGTCAGATCCCTTTTTGTTTCAGAACGTTTTCCTGATGAGTTGCTGGATGGACTGATCAAGACGCTTTCCACGGCCGTCACCGAGCGCGTCAAGCGACTCAAGGGGCTGTTTGAAAATGTATCAAAGACATCTGAAAGGCTGCTTCAGGCCGGATCGGGGCATACCCCCACACTCCTCAATCATCAGAAACTGATCATGATGTGGCCTGATTTTGAGGCCGGCCTGCAGAATCTGGTCACAACGGATTACGGCATTGAAACCCGCCGCCGTTTTCTTGAAGAAATCGACAGCGTCCGGAAAAAGGGCGACCACGACGGTTGTATCGACTGTATCCGACACCTGTCCGCCCGTCAGGCCGGTTTGGGAACCCAATGGCTTCAGGGCATCGTGGATCATGTGATGCAGACGCTGCACCCGCTGACCGGTGAGCTTTAAGCTTTAGCCTTGACGGCTTCCAAAAAAAAGCAATTTTTCGACGATTTCCTGAAAGGATATAACCATGGGTATTTTATTCGGAACCGACGGCATCAGAGCAAGGGCCAACACCTATCCCATGACGGCGGAGATCGCCCTGAGAACCGGCCGGGCCATGGCGCGTTTCTTCAGGGCCCGAACCGGCCGGACGGCCATCATCATCGGCAAAGACACCCGCCTGTCCGGAGACGTGTTCGAACACGCCCTGGCGGCCGGCGCCTGTGCCATGGGCGCCGATGTCTATCTGGCCGGCGTGATTCCAACGCCCGGCATTGCCTATCTGTGCCGAACCCTGCCGGATGTGACGGCCGGAGTGGTGATTTCGGCATCCCACAACCCCTTTGAGGACAACGGGATCAAGATCTTCAAGGGTGACGGATTCAAGCTGGACAACGAGGATGAAGCCGTTCTTGAACAGATGATTCTCGAAGAACATCAGGAAAAACAATCTGAACACGTTGAACAAACAGGCCGGATCATAACCTATGACAGGGGTTCTGATGACTATGAAACCTTTCTTGAACACCTGATGGATGACGTGGACATTTCCGGTCTGAAAGCGGTGATCGACTGTTCAAACGGTGCGGCCAGTCGAATTGCACCCTCTCTGTTTTCAGGTCTCGGGCTGGATGCGACGTTCTTGTTTACGGATCCCGACGGAAAAAACATCAACCATCAGTGCGGTTCGGAACATTGTCAAACGATGATCGAAACGGTTGTGCAGTCAGGGGCGGATATCGGACTTGCCTTCGATGGCGATGCGGATCGCCTGATTGCCGTCGACCACACAGGCAGGGTTGTAAGCGGAGACCAGATCATCGCCGTCTGCGCAGCCCATGCCTTGAGAAAGGGGACGCTTACAAACAAAACCGTGGTCACCACCGTCATGAGTAACATGGGGTTAGGGGCCTGCTTGAAGGAACTGGGGATTACCCATGTGACGGCTCAGGTCGGCGACCGCCACGTAATGATGGATATGAAAAAAAACGGCGCTGTTTTGGGAGGGGAAGATTCAGGTCATATGATCTTCATGGATCATCATACCACCGGCGACGGCATGATCAGTGCGCTCAAACTGCTTTCCGTTCTTTCGGATACGGGCCGTTCTCTGAAAAACCTGGCAGACGTCATGACCATCTATCCCCAGAAACTTGAAAACGTAACCGTCCGATCCAAACCGCCCATCGAGAGCCTGCCGAATCTTGCCTGCGTGATCCGGGAATCCGAAAAACAATTGGCGGGAAAGGGAAGGGTGCTTGTCCGTTATTCCGGGACCCAATCCATGTGTCGCGTGATGGTTGAAGCTCCCTCCGTCGCGGAAACGGAATTTCACGTCACGCGTATCGCCGATGCGGTCAGGCGGGAGCTTGGATAAAAAAAGGGTGCCGACCTGAAATGGCCGGCACCCTGACGTTTTAAATCTGATCGTGCCTATTCTCTGTCGCCCAGAATCCTAAGCAGAATCAGGAACATGTTGATAAAATCAAGGTACAGGGCAAGGGCGCCCATGATGGCTCCTTTGCGGATGGTACCGCCATCGAGATCCGCCGGTTGCGTCAGGGCCATGTGCTTGATTTTCTGGGTGTCATAGGCCGTCAGTCCGATAAAGACGATCAGGCCCACATAGGTGATGATCATTTCCATGGCGCTGCTTCTCAGAAAGAGGTTGACCAACGATGCAATGATGATCCCGATCAGTCCCATGAACATGAAACTTCCCATCGAGGTCAGATCACGCTTCGTGATCATTCCGTAGACACTGCATGCACCAAAGGTCGCCGCGCAAATGAAGAAGGTCGATACGATGGACGCCCGGGTGTACATTAAAAAGACCGAGGCCAGCGTGGCACCGTTCAGGGCGGCATACAAGAGAAACAGCGAGGTCGCCGCTCCGGCCGAAAGTTTTCCGATTCGGGCGCTGAGATAAAAGACAAAACCCAGTTCAGCGATGATCAAACCGAAAAACACCATCCGGTTACCGAAGATGATCTGAAGAAGAGTCTCGCTTCCGGCCACCGTCCAGGCCACAAGGCCGGTGATGGCAAGTCCGATGGTCATCCAATGAAACACATTCAGCACGAATGCGTTCACCTGGGCCTGGGTTCTGGATTGACTGACTGAATTTGATTGAATCATTCTACCTCCGATCGGGTAATGTTTTTATGATTGAGAAACCGGTTGAATGCCGTCGATTTTTGTGATCTCTTCATGTCGCTTTGGGCATAAAATAACACATCACCCGATAAATTCAAGTGATACCGGACCTGACAGCCGATGAAACATCACGACCTTTACAATCACCTCAGGGAACTGGCCGAGCAGCTCGGCATCCGTTTTTATGAAAAAAACTTCAGGAACGCTGGGATACAGGTCAACAGCGGCCTGTGCAAGATAGAAGGCGTCTTTCATTTTTTCATGGACAAACACAAGAAAATCCGTGAAAAAACGGAAATTCTCGCCGCAGCCTTATCCCGTTTCCCCATAGACGACATCTATATCATTCCTGCGGTCAGAGACTTCATTGATCGGAACCGTGACGAATAAAGTTTACATAATATATCTTATCAGACAAACAGTAAGTCTGAATATATTGATATAATTCATTTTATCTACCAACACAGGACAAAGGTGTCGTTTCGAAGCGTATCCCGGTGTTTTCCCAAAAGTCTTATTTGGACGGCGGTTGTTCTTACATATTGAATGGATTCGGCATCTGTGCTAGATTGTAAAATTTCAAAAAATGCGCATAAAGGCGGGTTCGCGTGAATTGGCATGATCAGAAGCCACGGGCAACCATTTACAGTGTTTCAAGTCTGACATCCGAGATCAAGACGCTTCTTGAAGACCGGTATCCCTTTGTCTGGATTCAGGGTGAAATTTCCAATCTGAGCAGACCGGCCTCGGGCCATCTGTATTTTACCCTGAAAGACGCCCGGGCCCAGATTGCCGCCGTGGTATTCAAAAATCTCGCCCATCATCTTCCTTTTAAGCTGGAAAGCGGCCTGCAGATCAACGGCCTTGCCCGACTGAGCGTCTATGAACCGCGCGGGACCTATCAGCTGATCTTCGAGCACCTGGAACCCAAAGGCGCCGGAGCCCTTCAACTGGCCTTTGAACAGCTGAAAAAGCGACTGGCCCGGGAAGGTCTGTTCGACGACAAATACAAACAGCCCCTCCCGTATCTGCCCCGACGTATCAGCGTGATCACATCCCCTACAGGCGCGGTGATTCACGATATCATTCATGTTCTGAACCGTCGTTTTCCCAACCTCGTTCTTGAAGTGGTTCCCGTGAAAGTTCAAGGCGACTCAGCCGTCGATGAGATGGTGTCCGCCCTTGACCTTGTCAACTCCCGAAACAATTCCGACCTTATTATTATCGCGCGGGGCGGCGGCTCACTGGAAGACCTGGCCCCCTTCAATTCCGAAGACCTGGCCCGGGCGGTATTTGCCTCTGCCGTTCCCGTGATTTCGGCGGTCGGTCATGAAACCGATTTTACCATCTGTGATTTTGTCGCGGATATGCGGGCCCCGACCCCCTCGGCGGCTGCCGAACGGGCCGTCCCGGTCAAACAGGATCTTGATCGGCAGATCATCAGGCTCAGGCAGCAGCTGACGAACGCCGTACATCTGGCCCTTTCCCGCAAAAGACAGTCCCTTGAGGGAATGATCAAAAAAATGGTCGATCCCAGGCGAAGAATCACAGACCTGCTTCTGCTGACGGAAGACATGACCCAACGCATGATTCGGGCCGTATCCCAAGCCCTTACCTCAAATCGGTCCGCCCTGGACTGGCGAAAGGAAAAACTCCATCTGGTGAGTCCGGCAAAACAGCTCCACCACCATGCCCGGACGCTTTCCGGGTACCGTGAACGTCTTGCCGCATCCGTCAAGCGGCTGATCACTCACAAATCCATGGCCCTGCAATCCTGCCATGGGCGCATCCAGGCATTGAGTCCCTACGCCATTCTGGGCCGGGGTTACAGTATCACACGAACTCTTCCCGACGCGGTCATTGTCAGAGAGGCTGATCAGGTGTCACCGGGTCGGGAGGTTGAAGTGATTTTGTTAAAAGGCAGATTGACCTGCCGCGTGGAAGGAACCGCATCCGATGGCCAAAAAAAATAATTTCGAACAATCCATGGAACATCTTGAAAAAATCGTTTCCGAACTCGAGTCCGGAGACCTTCCCCTTGAAGAGTCAATCAAGAAATTTGAAGAGGGAATGAAGCTCTCACGCCTGTGCTCCCAGATTCTTGACGAAACCGAAAAAAAAATCATCATGCTGGTCAAAGGTGATCAGGGGGAAATCAATGAGGTTCCATTTCCCGACAATGAACCTTGAAAACCCAAACGGATAATTTCATATGTTTGATCTGACATCCTATCTGACGTCCCGACGGGATCTCGTGGAAAAAAAGCTCGATGCCCTTCTTTCGCTTCCCTCTTCCGGATCGGGACAATTGCTTTCGGCCATGCGCTATTCCCTGCTGTCCGGTGGAAAACGGCTTCGGCCCATTTTGTGTTTCGCCGCAGCCGAAGCCCTGGGAGGAACACCCTATCAATGCATGACCACCGCCTGCGCCATCGAAATGATTCATACCTATTCCCTGATTCACGACGACCTGCCCGCCATGGACAACGATGATCTGAGGCGGGGCAGACCAACATGCCATCGCGCTTATAATGAAGCCACCGCCATTCTCGCCGGCGACGCCCTGCTGACCCTGGCGTTTCACGTTCTGGCCTCCCCCGTCCACTGGGACTCGGAAGATCCCTTGAAAAACCTGGAGGTGATCCGGCTGGTATCCCATGCGGCCGGTCAGCAGGGGATGATCGAAGGCCAGATGATCGACATGGAATCCGAGGGGGCGAATCTGTCGCTTTATGCACTCGAACAGCTCCATCGTCTGAAAACCGGAGCAATGATCAACGTGTCCATTCGGTGCGGGGCGCTTCTTTCAGGAGCGGACGCGTCGCAGCTTGAATCGCTTGACCGTTATGCCGCCCATATCGGACTGGCCTTTCAGGTCACCGACGACATTCTCAACGTCACCGGCGACGTCAAGGTGATGGGCAAAGCCACCGGCACCGATGACAAACTCAACAAAGCCACCTACCCTTCCCTGCTCGGACTGGAACAGGCGGGCGAATTCGCCCGTGAGCTTGTGGAAAAAGCGCTCAGCGAACTTGAATCCTTTGACGGCAAGGCGGAACCCCTTCGGGCCGTAGCCACATATATTATCGAACGCAATCGATAAAGGAGCAGCCTTATTTTGACTTACCTTGAACACATCGACAGTCCCTCGGATCTGAAAAAACTGTCACGGGTTGAACTTGCGGATCTGGCCGCGGAAATCCGTGACGTTATTGTTACCACGGTTTCCAAAAACGGGGGCCATCTGGCCTCCAGCATGGGCGTGGTGGAACTCACCATCGCCCTGCATTATGTTTTCGATGTCCCCAAAGACAAACTCATCTGGGATGTGGGGCATCAATCATACGCCCACAAGCTTCTTACCGGACGGCGGGATCAGTTTCAGACGCTTCGGACCCTGGGCGGCCTTTCAGGGTTTCCCAAGCGGTGTGAAAGCATCTACGACACGTTCACCACGGGGCACAGCAGCACATCCATCTCCGCAGGTTACGGGATTGCCTGTGCGCTGGATATCAAAGGCGACCACAGCAAAGTCATTTCCGTGATCGGGGACGGCAGCATGACCGGTGGAATCGCCTTTGAAGGACTGAACCAGGCGGGAAGCAACAGGAAAAACCAGCTGGTGATCCTGAATGACAACGATATGTCCATTTCAAAAAACGTGGGCGCCCTTTCGTCTTTTCTAAGCCGGGCCTTCTCCGCCAAATACCTCCACGATCTCAGGGACGAATTCAAAAAATTTTTCAAATCCCTGCCCATGATCGGAGACGATATCTACAAATTCGCAAAAAAATCAGAGGAATCCTTCAAAACCTTCGTTACCCCGGGCATGCTGTTCGAGGCCTTTGACTACGAATACATGGGACCCATCGACGGACACAACCTCGATCACTTGATCAATATCCTTGAAAACATCAAAGGCCTTGCCAAACCCATCGTTCTTCATGTGACAACCACCAAAGGCAAAGGTTATCTTCCGGCGGAAACCAACCCAACGTATTTCCACGGGGTGGGTGCGTTCGAGGTGGACACCGGGGACGCCATATCCCGGGGCCAGGCCGGACCGCCCACCTATACGGAGGTTTTCGGCCGGACCATGATCGAGCTGGCCCGTGAAAACGATACCCTGGTGGCGATCACGGCAGCCATGCCCGAAGGGACGGGCCTTTCAGAATTTTCAACCGCCTATCCCGAGCGGTTCTTTGATGTGGGCATTGCCGAACAGCACGGCGTCACCTTTGCCGCAGGGATGGCCACGGAAGGTTTCAAACCGGTTGTCGCCATCTATTCCACCTTTCTTCAACGTGCCTATGATCAGATTGTTCACGACGTTTGCATCGAATCGCTCCCGGTTGTCTTTGCCGTCGACCGTGGGGGTATCGTGGGAGAAGACGGTCCCACCCATCAGGGGCTTTTCGATTATGCTTACCTGAGAAGCATTCCGGGAATGGTCGTGATGGCGCCCAAGGACGAAAATGAATTGAGACGCATGTTGAAAACCGCTGTCGACCATTATGGCCCCATTGCCGTCCGATATCCCCGGGGCAAGGGCCTGGGCATTCCCCTTGATCCGGTCATCGAACCGATTCCCATCGGAAAGGCGGAGGTCCTGGCCGACGGGGAGGACCTCCTGATTCTCGCCATCGGTCGAACAGTGGTCGATGCCATGGCGGCACGGGATATCCTGGCCGCTGAGGCTATTTCAACGGCGGTCATCAACGCCCGTTTTGTCAAACCGCTCGACCATGAATTGATTCTGTCCTATGTCCAAAAGGTCAAAGCCGTGGTGACCATCGAGGATCACGTAAAAAACGGGGGGTTCGGCAGCGCCGTACTAGAATGTCTTGCCGATCACGGCATGACGGGAATTCCGGTGAAACGCCTGGGCGTCGACGACGTGTTTGTCGAACACGGCAGCCAGAACGAACTCAGAAACAAATACGGCATCGGCCTTACGGCGGTTCTTGATGCCGCACGAATACTGATCGGCAGCCATGGATAAACCCTTTCGAAAACGACTGGATGTTCTGATTGTGGACAAGGGTCTGTGTGAAAGCAGACAGCGTGCCCAGGCCCTGATCATGGCGGGCAAGGTCTTTGTCAACCAGAGTCTGGCCGACAAACCCGGGGCCCAGGTGTTTGAAGATGCCTCGATCGAGATCCGGACCCCGGACTTCCCCTATGTCGGCCGCGGAGCGCTCAAGCTTGAAAACGCATTGAAATGTCTTGAAATTGATATACGGAATGATGTATGTCTTGATGTCGGTGCATCCACCGGCGGGTTCACGGACTGTCTCCTTCAATTCGGGGCATCCAGAGTGTATGCCGTGGATGTGGGCTATGGTCAACTGGCCTGGAAGCTCAGGCAGGATCCCAGGGTCATTTCCATCGAAAGAACCAATATCAGGCATATGCCCGATGATATGATCCCTGAGCCGATCGACCTTACAACCATCGACACCTCATTCATATCCCTTAAGGTCGTTGTTCCATCCGTGCTCAGATTCTTGAGGGAGAAGGCCCGCATTCTCGCTTTGATCAAGCCCCAGTTCGAAGTCGGCAAGGGTCGCGTAGGGAAAGGGGGCGTCGTCCGTGATACCAGGCTCCATGATGACGTGATCGATGATCTATCCCGCTTTTTTTTATCGCTGGGGCTTGAAATAGAGGCGGTGATCCCCTCCCCGATACTGGGGCCAAAGGGCAACAGGGAATTCATTATCTCTTTGAAATACAACATGGTTTGATATATATTGGTTTTCTTACGTAAAAAACGCCGTTTAGAATACAAACGGATACACAACTTATTGTTATTATTTGATGATTTATTCAAGAAAGGCACGCCACACGCATAAATAATAAATACCGACAGGAGGTTTGTGAATGAATCTGGAATCTGAAAAAATTAGAAACGTCGCTCTGGTCGCCCATGGAGGTGCAGGTAAAACGTCCCTGGCTGAAGCCCTGATTTTCAATTCAGGGGAAACGAACAGGCTGGGACGTGTCGAAGACGGCAATACCGTCATGGATTACGACGAGGAAGAACGTAAACGCGGCACTTCCATCAACAGCAGCTTTTATCAGTATACATGGAAAAAGACGACCATCAGTCTGATTGATACGCCGGGTGATCAGAATTTTTTTTCAGAAGCAAAAACCTGCCTTCCTGCGGCCGACAGCGCGGTCGTGGTTATCGAGTCGGCCAGTGGCGTGGAAGTGAGAACCGAACAGGCGGTGCAGTTTGCCAAAGACAGCAGCCTTCCCTGCGTTGCCTTTATCAACAAGATCGACCAGGAACGGTCCAATTACAGAAGCGCATTCGACTCCGCAGTCGATCAGCTTGAACCCAAACCGATCCTCCTCCAGCTGCCCATCGGAGAAAAATCAGATTTTAAAGGCGTTGTGGATCTGATTTCTCAAAAAGCCTATATTTACAGCGACGGCAAAGCCAATGTGACGGACATCCCCGCAGACATGGCCGACGACGTGGAGGCCGAACGGGGCGAGCTCATCGAAAACATTGCCGAAGCGGATGATTCTCTTCTTGAACGGTACCTTGAAGGCGAAACCATCAAAGACAGTGAACTGATCGCCGCCCTTCAGACCGGAACGAAAAACCGTCAGTTTATGCCGGTGCTTTTAGGGTCCGCCACCCAGAATATCGGTGTGGATCTGCTGGCCGATTTCATCGCGAACTGTATGCCTTCTCCCCTGGAACGCATACACTTCACCGCGAAAAATTCATCGGGTGAGATGGTGGAGGTCCCCTTTGACCCCAACGCCCCCCTTGCCGGCTTTGTATTCAAGACCATCGTGGATCCCTATGCGGGTCGCCTGTCCGTCTTTAAAATCGTGTCCGGAACCCTTACCAAAGACGGCAATTTGTACAACGTCAACAAGAGCAACAAGGAACGTTACACCCAGTTGCTGATTCTTCAGGGCAAAGAACAGAAAACCATCGAAAAGGCAGGCCCCGGTGCCATCGTGGCCTTCGCCAAACTCAAGGAGACCTTCACCGGCGATTCCCTCTGCGCCGATAACAACAAATTGGAATTCGAACGGGTCAAACCCATTCCTCCGGTCATTTCCTTTGCCGTGGAAGCCACCAAGCAGGGCGATGAAGACAAGATCTATTCATCACTGACACGGCTCCAGGAAGAAGATACGGCCATTTCCCTGGCCCGAAACGCCGAAACCAAAGAGATTCTCCTGTCCGGTGTGGGCATGATTCACATCGAAGCCACCATCGAAAAAGTCAAACGCAAATTCAACGTTGAGATGGCCCTGAAAGCGCCCAAGGTGCCTTATCGTGAAACCATCAAGAAAAAAGTGCGCGTCCAGGGGCGCCACAAAAAACAGTCCGGCGGCCATGGACAGTTCGGTGACTGCTGGATCCAGATGGAACCCCTGCCCCGCGGCGGCGGCTTTGAATTCGTTGATGCCATTGTGGGCGGCTCCATTCCCAAAACCTACATACCCGCTGTTGAAAAGGGAATCGTTGAATCAGCGGTCAAAGGCTGTCTTGCAGGCTTTCCCTGTGTGGATTTCAAGGTCACCCTCGATGACGGTTCCTATCATGCGGTAGACTCGTCGGAAATGGCGTTTAAGATCGCCGGAGCACTGGCGTTCAAGAAAGCGTCCGAACAGGCTTCGCCGGTACTTCTCGAACCGATCATGAAGGTTTCCGTTATTGCTCCCGATGATTTCACCGGAGATATCATGGGCGATCTGAACTCCAGACGCGGCAGGGTCCTCGGAATGGACAGCGAAGGAAAATACCAGGTCATCAACGCCAATGTCCCCATGTCCGAAATTTTGACTTACGCACCGGATTTGAATTCGATGACCGGCGCACGCGGCACCTTTACCATGGAACTGTCCCATTACGATGAGGTTCCCGGTGATCTGGCCGCCAAGATCATCGACAAAATTAAAGCAGAGCAAGAATAATCATAAAAACAGCCTGTTGCAGCACATTGTTCATGTACTGCAACAGGCTGTTTCATTGCCGTCGCCCCCGTCCCTTTCCATGGCTCGCGATCGACGCGGATGTCCTTTCCATGCATTCATGTTTTCTTCTGCGGTAAATACAATCATGCCTTTACAATTATTAACCATACTGATAAATTAACCTATTTTTATTTTCAAACCCTCGCAACCAGTTATGGTGGAATTTATGAGAAGAGATATCGTTCATGTGGGGTCAGGGCAACTGACCTACGAAATCAGAGAGATTGTTGCCGTCGCGGAAGATCTGAAAAAACTCGGCGTTGAAATCACGTTTGAAAACATCGGGGATCCCATTGCCAAAGGAGAAAAAGTACCCCAGTGGATCAAAGACATCATTATCGATCTCGTGGCGGACGACAAGACATACGGATATGTCGCGACCCGTGGTGTCGAAGCCACCCAGGAATTTCTTGCGAATCACGTCAACATGCGCGGCGGCTGCCAGATCACCAAAAATGATATCGTTTTCTTCAATGGCCTTGGCGATGCGGTGGCCAAAATTTTCGGATTTCTGAAACGTGAGGCGCGGGTGATCGGTCCCTCGCCCGCATACTCCACCCACTCGTCCGCCGAAGCGGCTCATTCAGGATATGCCCATTTGACCTATGAGCTTGATCCGGACAACCACTGGATGCCCGATCTTGCCGATATTGAAAACAAGGTCAAATACAATGACGCCATCGCCGGAATACTGATCATCAATCCCGACAACCCGACCGGCGCTGTCTATCCGAAGGAAATCCTTGAAAAGATCGTTGATATCGCCCGTCGATACAAGCTTTTCGTCATCTGTGACGAGATATACGCCCACATTGTTTTCGATGATGCCGGCACCGTTCATCTGAGCGAAGTGATTGGCGACGTTCCCGGAGTGGCCCTTCGGGGAATCTCCAAAGAATTCCCCTGGCCCGGTGCCCGGTGCGGATGGATCGAGGTTTTCAATCAGGACAGTTATCCAAGGTTCAAAGAGTACATCAAAAGTATCGTCAGCGCCAAAATGCTGGAAGTCTGTTCAACCAGCCTGCCCCAGTATTCCATTCCCCTGGTGATGGGCAACGAGCGATACCTCGACCACCTTGCCATGAGAAAAAAAATGTTCGAATCCCGGGTGGATGAAGCCTATGATATCCTGACCACGGCAAAAGCCCTGAAAATCGTCAAGCCCAGGGGCGCTTTTTACATGGCCGTTCTTTTCGAAGACGGAGCTTTGAACGACAAACAGACCCTTGCGATCAAAGACCCCACGGTCCGTCAATATATTGAGGAGAAAGTCAAGGATGTCGAGGTGGACAAACGATTTGTCTATTACCTTCTCGGAGCGACGGGAATCTGTGTCGTTCCCTTGACCGGATTCTGCTGCTCTCGAAAAGGTTTCCGGATCACCCTGCTTGAAACCAATGATGAAAAACGTCGGTGGACCTGGAAAACCATTGCCGACGCGGTCAATGAATACGTCCAGTCCTGACGATCAGGCCGCCGTCTGCGAAGCGAAGCGCGGATGGCGGCCTACAATGGCCGTCGCACGCGCTTGCCGAAGGGCCGGCCCCACGATCCTGCCCTCATCATCATGCCCCGTCCCCATCTGAGGATTCTTTTTTTCGGACCATTGTTCAATAAACTGAATAAACAACCCCGACATCAAACCGACAAACCCTGTCCTTCTTCACAAGAAATAAAACTTAAGAATTTGTTTTTATTTGTAATATCCAAGCCAACTCCCCCGTGGCACGACTTTTGATTCAGAAAGTGTTTAATGATTTAACAGTTTTGCCAGAGGGAGGTTGTCATGAGCGTAACACAAACCGGAAAACAAGGACGATCTTACTTCGCATTTTCAGCAGGCCTTCTTTTTGCGGCCCTGATATTATTTCCGTCCCAGACATTCGCCTTTGGTTCCTGGAACCAGGAAACCACGGCCCGTGAACTTTGCTTTTTGTATACATTGTCCAAAGACTGGCAGCAAACGCTGGATATCTCGGAACGACCCGATCAATATCAGGAAAAAAATCGTATTCTCGGCCCCCACCCCGACAAAAAAGACGTGCATATCTACTTTGCCGGATGCGCTGTGGCCCATGCGTTTATTTCATACATGCTCCCGCCTCGTTATTCGAAAATCTGGCAGGCCACCTGGATCGGCATTCAATCGTCGGTGACGGAACAAAACGACGATAACGGCCTTCATCAGGGCATGGAGATGGCGTACACCATCTCGTTCAGTGTACCCTTTTAGCCGGGTTCATGCGTTTGTAAATCTGAAAGGGCATAAACATCAGATTGAAAGTCCGCAGTGAAGACGGGCGCTTTCATCGAGCATGCGGCCCAACCCGCCATAACGTTCAGGGGAAAAACCCATGGATTTTTCCCAGACCTCCGTATCTTCCATGCAGAAATAAATCGTGACATCGGGCGCAATGCGTCGAATGGTTTTAATAATACCCTGGTAAACCTGGATACGCAACGGTTTGAAATACCGCATTTTATTGTCCAGCCCCGTTATAAATTCGCCATAGGGGATAATCGATTCGGGAAAACGTTTTTCAATGATTTTCTTGAGTGAGGGCATGAACCGAAAGGTACCCAGACTGATGTAAACAATGGATTCCGGGCTGACATGGCTGAACAATTCTTCGATGACGGCCTGATACTCGCTTATGCAGTTGTCGTAGATCACAATCGGATCAAAATGAAACGCGAGTCTGTAGCCCCACCGCTCACACCGTGCGGCGGCCCTGAACCGGGCCTCCAGTGATGACGTGCCCCGTTCCTCGCTTTGAATGATTCGCCTGGTGTTCAGGGACCAGGCCAGAATGGTTTTTTGATTGTGATCCAGCTTTTCAAGGCCGTCAATGGCGGTGGTTTTTGTCTTGAGCTCGAGTACGGCGTGTTTCTGGGCGGCAAAACGTTCAACCAAGGGACCGGCATGGTCGATCCAGAGTTCCCAAATCAGACTGTCCGTAAACTCACCGGTCCCGATCCGGCTGATCCTGTTCAGTGAAAAGGTCTGTTCAAGTTCCTTGAACATCAGTTCGTCGTTGACAAAAAACTGCAGGACAGGGGGATGAAAATATGCCTGGAGGATACAATAGGAGCAATCCATCGTACAGAACGTCCCAATATGAAGGATCTGATAATCACAACAAGTATACTCTGCCGTTCCCGGGCATTTCCGAACAAAGGCTCCTTTGTTTCGGGTAAGAACGAGATTTTTTTTCCCTTCGGACACCGGATCGGAAGCCTTGTCAATCATCGAATAAACTTCTGAAATATCTGAAAAAAATTCTATGGGTAGAGAAAGCCTGCGTTGAAAGGCTTCAACATATCGGGAGTCGCGTACGTCGTTATCGACAAATAGTTTCGAGATCAAAAGTGAGTTGTCATCCTTTCAATGAAACATCAAATAAGCACCAAGCTTATCATAATGCTCAGGTGATTTGAATTCGACGCCGAGGTTTTTTCCGGACACGCTACGAACAATGATTTTCTTGCTGATTTCCGATTGTTCGGCATCATCGATCCTGAACTCAATGAGCATCTCATCTCCGGGTTCAATGGCGTGGGGGGCGTTGAGCCTGATTTTCATTCCGGCCCGGGAGATATCTGTGATCACCACGGAAAGCTTGAGGTTGTCCTTGCCCAGATAACAAATGCCTTTAAATGTAATCCCTTTTCGGTAGAACCGTCGTCTTTCGAGGGTTCTTTCAAACACGTTGCCGCATTTGCATTTGCACGTAATGTTGACGGCGGATTTGGCGCCAATGATTTTCGACACATTCACACTTCTGGATTTTTTGCATTCAGGGCAAATAAATGTAGCGATGTTTTCGGAATTGATGAATACTCTTTCGCGCATGGTGACACATTCTCAGAAACAAAAAAGAACCATTAAGTAAACATTAAATACCGGCCGAGTTTGTCATATTGTTCGATGGCATCGAACTCCAGACCGATGAATTTCCCTTTGTTTGAACGGATGGTTGCTTCCTTGCGTATCAACGATTTCGGGGCATCGTCGAGGTTGAATTCCATGTATACCCTCTCGCCCTTGGTAAAGGTGTTGTTCAATGGATTGACTTTGATTTTACAGCCTGATCGTGAGATATCGGTAACCACCATCGCGGTCATTTTCTTGTCATTGAGGGAATAGAAGGAACCCGGAAGTTCGATGTCTTTTCTGAAAAACTTACGCCGTTCGATAATCGCCCTGAACTGATGCCCGCATTTGCATTTACAGTTGATGCGTATCCTGATATCGGACTTGAGCAGTTTGCCGACATTGGCCGTACGAGAAACCTCGCACACGGGGCAAATGAATGTGGCGCTATCACCGTTGACGAATATTCTTATTTCGTCCATAGGCCTGTCCATCGTACGAATTGATTAAAGAAGAAAACCAGACCCGCAGGGTATTGATCAGCTGACACAGACCCGCCGAACCTCGGTGACATCCGTCAGTCCTTCAAAGGATTTAAGGATACCATCCTGGATCAGGGTCGTCATCCCCTCTTCCGCGGCCTTCTCGAAAAATTCCATGGTATTGGCCTGTTTTTTGATCATTTGTTTGATCTCTTTGGTGCCGTCCATCAATTCATGAATGGCCAGACGACCACGGTAGCCGGTTCCGGAACAATCATCGCACCCCTTCGCCCTGTAAAGAAACAGATCCTTCGAATAGGTTATTCCGGTTTTGTCGAAATACGGTTTACCGAAAAGTGTTACGATTTCATTGAACTCTTCCAGACTCGGATTGTATTTCTCACGGCAACGCTTGCACAGACGGCGCACGAGACGTTGTGCCAGCACACCCAGAAAGGCATCGGAAAAGTTTAACGGGTTCAACCCCATATCAAGCAGTCGCGTGATGGTCTCGGGCGCGCTGTTGGTATGGAGGGTCGACAGCACCAGATGCCCCGTCAGTGAGGCCTCGATACCTGTTGATGCCGTTTCGTAATCACGCATTTCACCGATCATGATCACATCGGGATCGGCACGAAGGAAGGCCCGCATGACCCGGGCGAAATCAAGACCGATTTTGGGCTTGCATTCAACCTGACGCAGCCCCTGCTGGGTAATTTCCACCGGATCTTCGGCCGTCCAGATCTTGACACGGGGGGTGTTGATATGCCCCATGGCCGAATGCAGCGTGGTCGTTTTTCCTGATCCCGTCGGCCCAACCACCAGAATCAGGCCGTAGGGCTGGGTGATGATTCGCTTAAGAACCGACAGGTTCCGGTCACTGAGGCCCATCTCATTGATTTTCATGGCTCCGGAATCGGCCAGTATTCTCAGCACGGCATCTTCATACCCGCCGGCCGTGGGCAGGGTCGCCACACGAAGTTCAAAGGATTTGACACCCTTTCGTTTAAACTTGATTTTACCATCCTGAGGAAGCCGTCGTTCGGCGATATCCAGGCCGCTCATGATTTTGATCCGGGAGAGAATTCCCATGGAGTTCGAAATCGGGACCTTCAGTACATCCTGGCATACCCCGTCAATACGATAACGAATATTGGTTTTTTTCGTGGCCGGCGAGGGTTCGATATGGATATCCGATGCGCCTTTTCGGTATGCCGTGATAATGACCTGGTCGACAATCCGGACAATCTGGCTGGATGTCTCGTTAAGACCAACATCAGCTTCGGTGTCTTCTTCTTCATCTTCCTCGAATTCGACATCCATCATCATGTCGAACTGTTCGCCGTCCCTTTCGTCTGACTCTTTGGCGTCCTTGCGTTTGCCGTCATAAAAATGCTCGATGACTTTTTTAATGTCTTCCTGGATTCCGACGGCAAACTTGATATTCTTCGCATTGATCAATGCGTAGATATTATCTGTTTTTTCCAGATTTTTGGGATCATCAATCAGTATTTCGACAAGGCCTTCGGTCATTTCCCAGTTCAGGGGAACCCAATGATTCTGAAGAAGATAGGCTTTTTTCAGCTTGCCCAGAAGCTCGACCGGCACAGGCATATCCTTGTCATAATCGACAAAGGGACAGTTGTAGAAACTTGAAAGGGATTTTCCTATTTGTTCTTTTTCAACCCGAAGGTCCTGCATCAGAACAAACTCAACGCTTTTGTTCGTTTTTTTCGATAACGCCAAAGCGGTCTGAAGTTGTGCGGTCGTAACGATTTTTGCATCCAGAAGGTAACCGTATTTGGAATCGTACGATTTGATTCCTTCGATGGATTCGATTTTTGCGTTGATCCCTTCGTAATCGGGCGAATCTTTTTTGACAGCCTTGTATAGTTCAAGTGCAAGGTCCTTGCTGCCTTTCTTTTCAAGTTCAACGGCAAATCGGAACTTGATTTCGGCTTCGACGGATTTTTCGAGGGCGATTTTGGAAAGGACCTTGGCAAGCTGGGTCGTTGTCTTGGACGGCGAATGGATCTCAAAAAAGCAGTCTGAAATACCCGGGAACAACCGGATAACCGGGTAGTTCATTTTCAGCAGCTTCACGTATTCGGTGAAGGCTTCCTTAAAAAGCCCCAATTCCGAAAACGCCTTGGCACTGTCGATGATTTCCGGGGCGCCCTCATCATCAGACCAGGTTTTCTTGATGGTGGACACTTCTTCCGAGGATAATTCCTGGGGCGTGTCATCATCATCAAGCTCTCGAATTCGAGATTCAAGATGCTTGATTTGGGCTTGAACGGATTTTTTGGTCAGGCTGTCGAGGTTCGACGAACAGTCATTGAGGATGGCGGTGTATATTTCGAGGGACTCACGGTAGAGACCATGCTCGTTATACGCTTCTGCCGTATCGAGTTTTGTTCTGATTTCTGTATCCAAGCGTCATCTCTTCATCATTTTTTGAAAAAGCGTCCCAAACCCTTACTCTTTTTCATTTTATCCAGTTCGGGAATAATAATCTGGCAGTTCATTCTTACCATGGCCACAGGAACGAACATGCCCATGACGACAATCAGATAACCCGATTGTGTTTTACGGACATAAAGTCTTAATTTTTCATAAATAATCAAAGATTCCAACGACTGGTCAAAAGCCAAGCGAAGGGCTTCGAGATTGATGGAATTTTTGATAAATGAACTGAAGCTCTTATCGCCGACCCGTTCCGCAAGTGGGGAGACGAGTTTGGTATACTCCGAGGCCCCCTCTTCCGTGATGACGAGGATGCCAAGAACGCCTTCAATTGAAAACACATCTTCAAACAAACTTTCCATCAAACTGCCCCTTGAAATCCCATCCGGTCATTAGTTTTATTCGGCCAGGGCCTTGATCACCTTGTCCGGTGAACATTTGGAACCGACAACGACTTCAATAATCTTATCGTTTTCCACAGGAATGACAATGACATTTTCATGATTGTCACGATCAAAATAGGCGCCTTTAAAACCGCCCGCATCAAAATAGAAACCAAGCGCTGCCGCCTGAGCTGTAAAGCCGGACCACTCTTCGCCCATTCTCAATGATTTCAAATCCTTGTCAACATTCATCACCTGATTCAACTTGGATTTTGCCAGTTCCTCGGTGGTCATCGACGCAGGATTCAATGCGGTGGCAACGTCCTTTGGAATGGGCTTTGGTGAAGACACGGGGGCTGACTGGACCGTTTGATTGTCGGGTTCTTCACTGAATTCCTCTTCCGTCTTTCCATCTTCGTCCTTCATACGCATGGCATCGAGCAGGATGGCCTGCAACTCATCGTCAATATTGCGGGTCTTCAGACAACAGGCGTTTTCGATGGAAAGGGTAACCTTATCCCAGGAGAAAATTGTATAGGCTGCTTTTTTCCCAAGAACATTGTTAAAACGTGCGTCATAAAGCTCTCCTTCATTGAAGAACAGCACCCCGCGTTTCCGTGACTTTTCATCAAGAACACGAATTGTACACGTTTTTGCTTCCATTTCAATCAGTTGGATAAACATTTCAAGGGAGGCATTGTTCAGCCGCCCCCCTTCCGTCTCACGTCTGGCCAAATCGTCGATGCAGGCAATCAGGTTGTCCATGACCAGGGGTTTGGTGAAATATGCGAACGCTCCGGTCTTTTTTACAACACTCTCTGTTTTGGGTTTGTCAAATGCCGTGATGACGATGACGGGAACATCGGGAAACTGCCGTTTAATTCTTTCAAGGAGTGCGTAACCATCCATGTTGGGCATCTGGAGATCGGTGATAACCACAGAATAATGGTTGCTTTTCAGCATTTCGATGGCTGTGACACCATTGACGGATGTGTGAACCGAATACTTATCCTTATATTTATCGAAAATTTTTGTAATCAGATTGAGGAAGGGCTGATTGTCATCAACGACAAGTATATTATGAACCATATGATCACCTGGTATGTATTATGTTGTCCCATGCAAGAGAGAAATCGCCCGTTTTTTTGAATAGAACTTATGTATCAGATTTTTATGCATGTGAAAACATGAGAAACACCAAAAACACACAATTGATGTGACTATGATCTGATTGATTCGATCTCCCGGGCATATTTTTCTTCCCAGGGGCCCAGATGTTTTTTCAACCAGTTCTGCATCTCGTTTTCAGCGGCAATTTCGTCCAGGCAAGCCTTCAGGCCCTTGGCCACCTGTTTGATATCCGTTCGGCCGGTGTATGTGATTTTGCCGTTGGCATAAAGAAATTCAGCCGCAAAAGGATCGAGAAAATCATAGACATCAAGTTTTTCCATAAACTTGCGTTTCAAAATGGTATCAAAATCTTCTCTTATTTTCCGGCTTCCGGATATGAATTTTTCATAAATAAGCATCAGATGCTGAAGCATTCCAATGATATTCAAGGGTTTTTCTTTTTCAACCGGTGCTTTGGGGGCATTGGCTTCTTTTCGATCTGTGGGTTTGACCGCACCTGCCTGCTCAGAATGGGTGTAGTTTTCGATCATCTGTCGGAGAGAAATGGTGCGAACGTTAAGAAGGGCGCCTTTTTCACGAGATTTTTCGACTACTTTTTGCAGAAATTCGTCAGTCCGGTTCAGCTGCCATTTATCGGCGGATGTCGTTGACCCGATCATTTCACCGGTCAGCATAAAAAGTACGGCCTGATCGGAAGGCGAAAACGCCACTTCAATGTAGCCCGTCAGTTTTTCCGAGGTCATTTTTTTGATAAGACCGTCGAGATCGGTGAATTCGGTGGACAGGTCCTTATGGAGATCTTCCGCATCGGCAAGGTTAGCCCAGTAGAGAATTCGTTCGGGAATGATTTCGTAGATTGAAACGGAAAAATTGTTCGACCCGGACTCCCCCATCAACAGATCAATGGCCTCTTTACCCTTGACAAGGGTGGTTTTATTCCTGAACACGCCGTTGATAAGATTTTCCTCATCGAAAAAAACCGCACCTTCGGACGAGGGTGATTTGAAATAAATACAGCCCGAATCCACGACACCCTGATAATGCTCGAACAGTTTGTCGATATTAAGATAGTAGCTATTCAAGTCCGTGATCAGCGGATTTTCCTTGGGAATAACGATCATTGTGCTTTACCCTCCCTAACGCTCACGAATGGATCCGATTATTACCGACGGCGACGAAGTCTTTCAATGGAAAAACGCAGGCTGTCCTGCATACGTGTAATGGCTTCTGCGAGAGCTCCGATCTCATCGTTGGATTTGATCTCGATCACAACATCAAGCTCGCCGACACTGATCCGGTCAGCAGCATCCGTCAGCTTGCCGATGTCTCGAGAAAGCCTGTAACCGTAAACGGTAATGGACAAGCTGATAATAATAAGAAGGGCAACAAGAATAACGATATTGATATTTCTTGTGTTTTCAGTGAGTTTATTGGCCGCCTTTTCAAGATTCTTGATGGGCGTCGTGAAGTCGTCGATAAATGTAGTACTGATCACCATGTATTTGCTTTGCTCGATGGGTTCTGCAGAAACAAATTTTTCTTTGGTTTCACCCTTTTCATCGGTCCAGGTATAGTAGGCGGATGCACCCTTCCCTTTTCTCAGACTGGCGATAACGTCACGAAACGTACTGTAACTCGCTCCAAGGGATTTTTTGAACGAAGGCAGCAGAGGCTGACCGATCAGCTCCTGATCGGGATGACACCAGATAATGAAAAAGTCATCGTTTTCGTCGGGATCGGGAAGTTCGATCAACGCCGTATACCCTTTGAGACCAACCTTCTGGATGGAAATCCGGTTCAGTTCAAGATCATAATAAAAATCATCTTTGTTCAGGTCGGGGTTGTTTTTAAGAAAAATCGAACACTGAGAGGCCACCGATTTGGCCTTGTTGATGATGCTGTCCTCGGCAAGGGTTTTAACGACATCGGTACTCTTGACGGTAATGTCATTGGCAAGCTTGAGCATCTGAAGCTGAGAAAAAAGACCGGAGCCGGCCATCAGGGCCAGGGGAATAACGAGAAACAGAAAAAACATTTTGGTTCTAAGGCCGATGCCGGACGTTTTCTTCTTGACGGCGGATTTCTTTTTGGTCGCTTTTGTATCAGCCGGAGAGGACTCTTCTTCAGACGATTCATCGAGATCGTCCTGATCCTGTTCGTCAGCCGATGAATCGGACAGATCTGATCCCTCTTCATCGGCAACCTGTTTCGGTGCTTCGGTGGAGTGAAACGGAACATGCTGGATGTTGCCGGCCGATGCGTCCAGGTTATTTTCATCATCAAGGGATATGGTGATTACATGATCACAGACTCGGCATTTGATTTTGGAAGTTTTGCCCTTCATGCTGCTCTTGAGTTTTTCCGCATCAAGTTTGTAGACTTTTCCGCATTCTTCACAAATCACAACCATAATAAATGCTCCTTAAAATGATGAAATAACATGTGATACACATTACATGTTTTTTAGTTTTTTTAACATGGTCTGCTGGAATTTGACTTTCTTTTCTTCCCTGGGAATTTCACGGGCCAGGATGTCGACCAGTTCAGCCGCACGATGGGTAGGAATGCTGTTTCTGTCCACTCCCAGTTCGCGGATCTCATCTTCAATCAGTATTTCCGCCATGGGTCCCATGGCAATGGACAGATGGTTGGCAAGAAAATCAAAGAAAGCCTGATCGAGGGTCGGCACCGTTTCAACATCGGCTTCGATCAATTTCAACCGATCAAGGCGCTGAAGGGTTTCTTTTAGGGTGATCATGTCAACATTCAGTATGCGGGCAATCTCACCTAAGGTCTTAACACCGTCAATATTCATAAGAACATTCAGCATCTGGCTGTCGAGAGAAACCTCTCCAATATCGGAATTCAATACCCTTCTGACAACGACCGATGCTACATTTCCGGAAAAATCCATTTAAAACTCCAGTCATCCGTTTGTTCTTTTATTCAGTTCAATCGTCAACGTTTGATCAGTTCTTTTTTCAACGTTTCAATTTTCTGGGCAATTTCTCGTTCAATGTAATCATTGATTTCTTTTTGGATTTCATTGGGGAGACTTGAAAAATCAGGTTTCTTTTTTTTTACGGATACGTCCGGAACAAACGAATTCATGTCTACGGACGTGTACAGATTGGGAAATAATTTGGCTTTGAGATTTTTGAAGTTGGCGACTTCAGTCAAAATCAGGGTGTTTTTTTCCCTCAATGAAAATTCTTTTGTGAATACCTTCTCAAGGCTGTTAAAAACCTGATATAGAAACTTCAAGGCGTCCGGATGGGCCCCTGCTTTTTTATGAAGCATGTACTGCCCAATGGCATCGTGAAGTTTCAAAAAAAGGGAGATGGGGCGGTCGTTTCGATAAATGTCCTTGAGCCGGTTGATCTCATCAAGGTAATTGTTCAGGTTTTCATCGTTGATTTCCCAGTCCATCTCAAGGACAATGGCCTTCAGCGCATCCAACGGGGCCTTGGCATTATGGTTGGGTCTGGATGCCGGTACGTCCGGAGTCGGATGTTCAATGTCGGTGACCTCCAGAGAGCTCATGTCAAGATCATCGGAAAGAAAATCCGATGCGTCTTCGCCACCCGGTTCATCGTCGGCAAAAAAATCATCCAACCTGCTGTCAAGTTCGTCAAAAATGGAATTACCGTCATCTTTACTCAAAGCTTATTTCCCTCCCAGATCCAGTTTCTCTTTTAAAGAAATAACGGTCAGAGAAATGATTTTTTTCATGGTCGCGGCAATGTTTTCACCAGTCACGGCGCTTGCCGCAAAGTACGGGGCCTTAAGCGTACTGTTCAGATCTTTTTCGAGGGTTTCAATGGGTAGAATCGGAATACCCTGTTTGCCAAGATCCCGTTTATTGTATTGAATGACAAGCGGAATATTGTTGAGGTCTTTATTGAAAGACGCCAGGTTTTCCCTGAGGTTTTCGAGGGACCTGACATTCATCTCCTGTCTGAGAGTCATGGAATCCGCAACAAACACGATCCCGTCAACCCCCCGAAGAACGAGCTTCCGTGTGGCATTGTACTTGACCTGGCCGGGAACGGTATAGAACTGGATCTTGATCGTGTACCCTTTGATCATCCCTATGTCGAACGGCAGAAAGTCAAAAAAAAGCGTTCGGTCATTATAGGTCTTGACAGTGACCATTTCACTTTTAATTCGGCTTTTGAATTTCTTGTTGATGTATTCAAGGTTCGTCGTTTTTCCACCCCGTCCGGGACCGTAATAGACAATCTTTACCTGAACTTCTTTTTTTTTGGGATTAATTAATGCCAAAGTGAACACCTCTCAAATATTGACGACGTTGATAGTATACGACGCTGAATATCCGGATCGAATCGGCTTAGACGAGCTCCTTGATCTTGTTGTTTGCTTCAGTCACTTTCAAACGCAGAAAACCAAGGGAAACATCCTTGCCGAATATCGTCAACAGAAGCAGATCCGTACCGATTTTACTGAAATGGATGCTGTCGTTTTCTCCTTTGTGGAAAAGAAGGGAGAATTCTTCTTCACCGATAATATTCGCCATGGCGCTGACGGCACCAAAGTTCGCCGCAGCCAGTGCCGCCAAAGAGTAAACGTCATGTTCACATTTACCATTATCGAGATTGACGATGACATTGCCTGCAAGGTCAATCAGAACAACGCACTCAACGCCCAATTCGATGAGTTCTTCTTCGAGAATGTTCTCGATCGATTCAAGCTGGCTTTTATTGAAATCAAAGTTAAAATCCATTTTCAGATGATCCTCGTTATGACATTAAGGTTATAAGCATTTCAGCAACATGCTGTTTATGATGTTAAATTTTATAGTTATAACAAGACTTTTGACATTGTTCAACATCGAAATGTAACTGATCGGAACACACTCTTCAGAGATTTTATACTCCCAATCCAGGCCAATAACGAATATATCTATATCAATTTATTGATAATAATTTTAATACTATACCCCTATAGCCCATTTCATTAATTTTATCAATTCCAAAAAACAGAACATTTAAAATTCTTGGTGCACGGTTTCCCGGCTTAAAATCGTTGCCATTTCCGGCCGTCCGACGAGTTCATTGATGATAACCCCGTATTTTTTCAAATCATCCAAGGTCTCAAACATGATCCTGAGCTGATATGCCCTGCCCTCCAATGCATCGGGGATCACGAGTTTCATGCCGTCCGGGAGCTTTAATCCGGCCACGAAGGCATCATAGGTTTTCATGATCCGCGTCATTTCAGGATATCGACGTTCGTAAAGGTAATGTCGAATACCGGCAAGCCGGGCGTTCGAATCGTCGACATCCCTGCCGGCCAGACTGTTTTGAAGGGTTTCCGCCAGCACCTCACAAAGCGGCCGTGTTTCACGGGCCGCAATTTCCCGGGTCATCAGAATAAACTCTTTCTGCTTGCTCAGCGACATTTTATACTCCGAAAAAAACGGGAAATACCCCATTTGAGTCGCATCATCGAGGCCGGCAAGCTCTACAGCCACGTCGAGGGAGAGGCGTTCGTGAACCACCAGATCAAACAGTTTATCCACAAGGGCCGTCACGCAAATAAGCTTGATGATATACTTCCTGTTTTCCGGAAGCATCAAGACGGTACACGCTCGCTTGAAAAACTCCTCATTTTTTTGGGGCTCCGGGAAAAATGGCGCCAGCAACCTAACGGCCCGAATCTGCTCGGAGACGCCAAGCTGTCTCTCGCCCGCGTTTTCCAGGATGGCCAACTGGACGCAGGTGAGATCGTCCGCTTCTCGAATCACACGGACAGGGATGCGATCGCCACCCATTTTTTGAAACGCGCCGATGCGCCTGAAACCGGATACAATCCGGAACCCCTTTTCCTTACGGACCAGTAACGGGGGGGTCAGAATGCCAAACGATTGAATCGACCGCTCAAGATGTCTGTCATCACGTTCATCTGATATTCTGTAACAATGATCGGTATCATCAATGTCATTGACATGGATGACGTCAACTTCAATCAGGGTTTTCAAGGAATCGATCTCTTATTTTTCAGGATTAAATAACGTCAGAGCATCGAGATACTTCATACTTGTTTTACGAATGACATCGTCAGGCAGTTTCGGGCCGGGAGGCGTTTTGTCCCAGTCGAGCGTCAGCAGGTAGTCACGAACATACTGTTTGTCGTAACTTTCCTGGGCTCCTCCGGGGCAATAGGACGCCTTGGGCCAGAAACGGGATGAATCAGGCGTCATGACCTCATCGATCAGAATGATCTCGTTGTCAACGATTCCGAATTCAAATTTGGTATCGGCGATAATGATTCCGAATCGCTCCGCGATTTCAACGCCTTTTTTGTAGAGTTTCAGGCTGAGGTCGCGGACTTTCTCAGCGCGCTCACGCCCAAGAATGGTCACGGACTGATCAAAATCGATATTGATATCATGAAGTCCGACCTCTTCTTTGGTCGACGGGGTGAAAATCGGTTCGGGCAGGCGGTCCGATTCCTTAAGGCCTTTGGGCAATTCAATTCCACAGACGGCACCGGATTCCTTGTATGATTTCCATCCGGAACCGGAAATGTAGCCGCGCACCACACATTCAACGGGAAGGGGTTCCGCCTTCCGGACAAGCATGCTTCGGTCCTTAAGCTGCTCCGCATAGGGTTTGCATATCGCCGGATAATCGTTCACATCGCTTGCGACAAGGTGGTTCGGAACAATCGATGCCATATTCCGAAACCAGAAAAGTGAAATCTGGGTGAGGACCTTGCCCTTTTCAGGGATAGGATCAGGCAGCACCACGTCAAATGCTGAAAGTCTGTCTGTTGCAACGATCAGGTAATAGTCCCCCAGATCGTAAATGTCCCTGACCTTACCTCGTTTCAAAAGATTCAGACCGTTAAAATCCGTTTCAAATACCGTGCGGCTCATAGTGCATCCTCATGTAAAAAAAAACTGTCAAATATTGATAATTGTTCCGCTGACACCCGTACTTTCACTGATGGTTAAAACACCAACGGAACGATTGCTCCCAAACGGATAGGAACCCGCAAAGGCTCCCGGATTGAACATCAGGATTCCCGCATTGATATGGTTGGCCACCCGATGGGTATGGCCGTATACAATGACATGGACATCGTTGAAACACCGGATGATACGGTCTTCAAGCCCTCGGGGAGAGCCCCAGCCGTGTATCAGTCCGATGCGATAACCACACAGGTCAATCACTTTCTGTTTCGGCAATGTGCTTGTCACATCATAACGATCCATGTTGCCGGCCACAGCAATCACTTCCTTTCCGGGAAAGGCATCAAGAACACAAAGGCGCGTCAGGTCTCCGGCATGGAGGATCATGGAAACATCCGCAAAAACATCATCTGCCAAACTGCATAGGGCCTCCACCGGGGTTGTAACATGAGTATCTGAAATTACGCCTATTTTCATTTTCAGGAAGAAACCGCCGGGCTACATATGAAATTTTTTGATAAACGAGGTCAGAATACTCTGGCATTCGCTGGTAATACTTTTGAATTTTATGCCCGATTCGATCATGCCGTCTCCCCGTTTCCGGGAATAGATGACACTGCCCTTGATATCGGCCATATCATCTTCAAAGCCGATACTCAGAAGAATGGTGTAATCCGGATTGATGGAAACATGCGTCTCTAACAGTATCCCGCCTTCACTGACATCGATGGTTTTCCCCATCCCCTGTTGAACAACCTTGTCTTTTTCGTCCAAACATACATAAGAAAGGAGATTTCCGGAGTCGAATCTGCGATGTTTTCTATTGTCCATGCTTCCCCGCTTTTCTGATATAGTTCTGTTTAAGCGCATGCCCTGCCGGTTGTTACCGATATGCAGACCGTCGTATAAGCGATGATATTCTTAACGGTCACTGAGAGTTTATCGTATTCATTCATGATTTTTTCCGTATCGAGAATCCCGAGTTTCAGGTCTTCAGACGCGAAGACCGCGGCGAAAGAGGGTTCATGATCAATATTGATAAATGGAATGTGGCCGATGAAATCTCCTTTGCCAAGGGTCATCAGATAAACCATTCCTTTGGGTGTGGTTCGAACAAGATGGGCCTCGCCGTTTAAAATGGTAAACACTTTCTGGACATCGTCCCCCTGACGGATCATGGGTTTGATGTTCAAGGGCAATCCCTGAAACGGACTTTCTCCGTTGAGGATGGCCGCATGGCGGGAAGAAATCCGTCGGAGCCGATTGTCGAGGCTCAGGAGAACCTTTTTGAATTCAGGATCAAGCGATGACACCTCGCTTGAAAGCTGTTGGGTATCAATGACACCCAATTGAACGGCACCCCGGGCAACGGCGGTGGCGCTTCGGGTGTTTTCAGGCTGAAGAAGGGAAATGAGACCGCCGATGAAGGCACCGGGGCCGGCCGATGAGATGAGCGCCTCCCCCTTTTCTGTCTGCTTGATAATATCAACCACGCCCTCCAGAACAACCCACAGCCAGTTCCCGTGACGCCCCTGGGCAACAATCACGGCACCGTCGGCATACTCGTCTTCATCGACGACCGAAGAATATTCGACAAAAGGGCCACGGATCGGGGTATTCAGCCCCGGCGCCGTCTTGACTTCCGGTTCGGCCTGATCGGGCTGTTCGTCACCGATTTTTTCGATACCGCCTTCGTCAAGCACGCGAAGGGCATCAAGAACAATGGCCATCATTCGTTTCTTGATCACCACCGGGCCTGTGACATCATCAAGGCAGAATTCAAAATCGCCGGAAACCCAACCAAAAAGGGAGTACATGGCATCGAGTCCGGATTTGTCATCCGCCCGGGCATCGACAGGATTGCCTGATTGGATATAAATCAGACCGGGCTCCTTGAAATGGGGATGGGTAATGCGCAAAACACCGGTTCGATTATCTGTGCTCAAAAGCTGCAGAAGATCGCCGAGATTGATGAACGTCAGGTTGCCTGCAAGTACCGCTTTGTTTTTCATTCGTATGACTTATTGTGACCATTTCAACTCACGCTGAAGGGATATCAAGGTGAGCTTCAAGCATTCTTGTAGGGTATTCCCAACGCCCGTTCCTTTGATGGCACTGGCCTGAAACGAAGGGACTTTAAGCTGCCTGTTCAAATCTCGCTCCATTTTCTCGACCGACATGATGGGCATGCCCTCGTCGGCCAGATCCCGTTTGTTGTACTGCATAATCAGAGGGACCCGCGTGATGCTGAGACCATAATCCTTAAGGTTCTGCTGGAGGTCTTTCAGGGAGAGCATGTTTTTTTCACGTCGAACCTCGAGGGAGTCTGCAACAAAAACGATGCCGTCAACGCCTTTGAGAACGAGTTTTCTCGTCGATGAATATTTTTGCTGACCGGGAACGGTGAAAATCTGGACACGCACATCGCATCCTTTGATCTTCCCCAATCCAATGGGAAGAAAGTCAAAAAACAACGTGCTGTCACCTTCGGTGTCAACCGAAACCATTTCACCGGTCACCTGTTTTTTGAAAGCCTTGAAAATGTATTCGAGATTCGTGGTTTTACCACATCGCCCCGGACCATAGTAGACGATCTTGCATTCGATTTCCCGTTTTTGGATATTAAATATTGCCATTGATTCGCAATTCCCATATTCCGGATGTGTAGATTGACAGGTATTTCTGCATTATACAGTCAGACCAAAAATAATCAAATAAAATTAAATGCTGTGAATCTTGATATCGAGGCTGTAATCGCCCCGTTTGGGCCCTGACTCGATCAGCGTACAAGCCTCGACAATACCCGAACCATTGAAAATTGCAATGGGTGAAAAAAAATCCATGTCATCGAGTTGAACACCGACCTTGAGGCTCTCGATCAAAAGCTTGTCCTTGCTTGAGACGATGAGACTGAGGATGTTGCCGGCCTGGAAACTCACATCGAGTTCGACATGCTGGCCTTTTTTCGGGCCGTGACCGAACCTGATACCGATGGACGTGATATCGATGATGTCCTCATCATCCTGTTCCATAAAACTGCTGCCCGAGGAGTCCGCCGCCGTATCGGATCCGACGGCGGGCTCGACAGACGAATCCTGCTCATCAAGCCGAATGGCCAGCCCCTCATTGTCGATGAGCCCCTGAAGAAATTGCCCCACCGCCTGGGCACGTTCACCGTTCAGGATGTTTTTCTTCACCCATTGACGATACTGGGCGACGGCATCTTCGATCGAGGCGACCTCGATAATGCATTTCAATGAATTTTTGGCCGCCGGAATGCAGATGGATTCAATGGGAAGCAATTGATTGAATTCCTTGATAGCCCGTTTGTACTGACCGAATTTGGCAAGGGTGATCGCACTTTTGAGGGCTTTGATTGCTTCGGTGTCCTTGTCTCCTTCCGCCGTGAACAGTTTTTTGATCAAGTCCTGCACTTTGGGTGATACTTCAGGGGTACTCGCAGACTTGTCCCATCGGACAATCCCGACATCAAGAGCATTGATTTTTTTTATTATGGCGCTGATCAGACTTTTTCGATTGGGAATCTGTTCATTGTTCTGTATAAGCGAGACCGCTTCAAGATATTTGTCCTTAGATTCCTTGAGAAGACGCTGCGACTTGTAAAGGTCTGCTTCCTTTAACAGCGCCTTGACTTTATCCTTAATACTCATTGACATCCTCGATAAGTTTTGAGACACCCTGATCAAGACGTATTTTGAAGATCATTACCTGACGAGGCAGGTTTTTTAAAAAAACTCCCGTGCAATCTACCAAAACTATGTGTGAAATACAATCCATAGTTTTATATATTACTTACATCAAGGCCGCAAATCACGTCATCCGATTTCCGTCATGATAAAAAACGCCTGAAAATGATCGATGATAATCAAAATGTGAAACGAATTAAGCCTTGAGACCGTTCAATATCTGGAATATTATGGTTTATGCAAATTATGTCAACCACTAAATAAAAAACAGCGTATGACCCTGTCAAAAAGCGTCTTCAGAGTATTGGCCGGTTTTGTGTTCATTCTTTTTTCTATCGTGCGTGTTCCGTTTCCGGCACCCGACATCGTTGCAAACGATTGCAGCGGCATGCTTTATGTCCGTCTTGACATCAAGACCGTCAATGGCCTCGAAACGGAAAACAAACTTCTGATGCAGCCTGCGACCGAGGATTTCAGGATGACGTCATTCAGCACGTTCAACATTCAGGGCCGCAGTGCCCGTGATGCCGATCCGGATGCGCTATCCTCAGCCAAGCATGATGCATTCAAGCATCTGCTCCGGGCCTCCGGAACACGTTCAATCCGCAACCGGAACCTCTCACGGGAGGGCGCGCTTCACGATGAATCCATCCTGAGTTATGAAGGTTACATAAAAACCCCGTATCAGATTTCATATCAGGGCATTGATGCTGAAACCGGTCTTTACGCGGTTGATATGCAACTGTCGTTCGCTCCCTTGGCCTATCCTGAGCGATGGGGGTTTCATTATTTGAAAAAAAAGCTTTATGAGACCATCAAGAACATGGTATCGGTTTTTTTGTAGCAGGTGTTTCCAACGAGCGTCATGCATATGTAATGCGATTCTCCTCATGTTTTTTAACCCCTTGAACGTCATCATCATACCATGAAACCAAATCATATACTGAAGATCGCCGAAGCATTGTCCCTTGGGGACAAACAGGTTTCGGCCGTGGTCGAGCTTCTGATGCAGGATGCCACGGTTCCGTTTATCGCCCGCTACCGCAAGGAAGCCACAGGCAGTCTGGATGAGGTCGCCATCACCGATATTCGTAACCGGCTGATTCAGATGCAGGAACTGGATTCCCGCAAGGAAACCATCCTTCGCTCACTTGAAAAACAGGGTGTGCTCAGCGACGACCTTAAACACAGCATCGATCATGTCCAGACCCTTGCGGAGCTTGAGGATATCTATCTCCCCTACAAACCCAAACGAAGAACCCGGGCCACCATTGCCAGGGAAAAAGGACTTGAGCCCCTTGCCCTGCTGATCATGGCTCAAACCGGCCAGTCTCCGGTCCAGGCAGCGTCTGCGTTCGTGGATGCGGATAAAAACGTGGGAACCGTTGAAGAGGCCCTCGAAGGCGCCCGTGATATTATGGCGGAAATGATCAGTGAAACGCCGGAGGCCCGTTCTAAGCTTCGGCATCTGTTTCTCGAAAAGGGACTGATTTCATCGTCGGTCATTCCGGGCAAGGAAGAGGCGGGGAAAAAATACTCAGACTATTTCAACTGGCAGGAAGCGGTCAAAAGCGCCCCATCCCACCGAATTCTCGCCATGAGACGCGGAGAAAAAGAGGATATCCTGAGCTTCAGCATTGCTCCGCCCGAAGATCAGGCGCTTTCCATCCTCAGACGCCTGTTTGTCAAATCCGGCGGTGAAGATTCCCACGAGGTCGACCTGGCGATCGCCGACAGCTACAAACGGCTTCTTTCCAGATCCATGGAAACCGAAACGCGCCTTTCGCTCAAGGAAAAGGCGGACAGACAGGCCATCGAGGTGTTTACGGAAAATCTGCGTGAGCTGCTCCTCGCCCCGCCCCTGGGTGCTAAACGGGTGATGGGGGTCGACCCGGGATTCCGAACCGGATGCAAACTCGTCTGCCTCGATCGTCAGGGCAAACTGCTGCATCACGACACCATTTACCCGAACATGAACGAAAAAAACGATCGGGAGGCGAGTAAGACGATCCTTAAGCTCTGTGAGACATTCAAGATCGAAGCCATCGCCGTCGGGAACGGAACAGGTGGGCGTGAAACGGAAACCTTTATCAAAAAAATCCCCTTTCCTTCCCCTGTGTCGACGATTCTTGTCAATGAAAGCGGCGCCTCGATTTATTCCGCATCCGATCTGGCCAGGGAGGAATTTCCGGATCTTGATCTGACCCTTCGCGGGGCGGTATCCATCGGACGGCGTCTGATGGACCCCTTGTCCGAGCTGGTGAAAATCGATCCCAAATCCATCGGCGTCGGCCAGTACCAGCATGACGTGGACCAAAACGCCCTGAAGCGCGCCCTTGATGACTGTGTTGTCTATTGCGTCAATGCGGTTGGTGTGGATGTCAACCGGGCCAGTGCCCAGCTTCTGACCTATGTCTCCGGCCTGGGACCGGTTCTGGCCGGCAACATCGTCGCGTACCGGGACGCCCATGGTCCGTTCACCGATCGCAGGCAATTGATCAAGGTCCCCCGATTGGGCCCCAAAGCGTTTGAACAGTGTGCCGGATTTCTGCGGATCCCCGATGGCGCCGTGCCCCTCGATAAAAGTGCCGTTCATCCGGAAAGTTACCCCATCGTCGAGCAAATGGCAGGGGACCTGGGATGCCGTATCGAGGATCTGATAAATGACAAATCCCTGAGAGACAGCATTGATATCAATCGGTATGTTTCTAAAAAAACAGGTATTCCAACCCTTATGGATATCCTCGCCGAACTGGCGAAGCCTGGACGGGATCCCCGGCAGGAATTCAAGGAATTCTCTTTTGCCGCCGGGATCGATAAACTGTCCGATCTGGCTCCGGGGATGACCCTTCCGGGGATCGTCACCAATGTGACGGCATTCGGTGCGTTTGTGGATGTGGGCGTTCATCAGGACGGACTGGTTCATATCAGCGAGCTGTCGGACAACTTTGTCAAGGACCCGGGGACGGTGGTCAAGGTCAGCCAGACTGTCACGGTTCGTGTTCTTGATGTGGATAGTGACCGGAAACGGATCTCCCTGTCCATGCGTCGGCCTCCCGAAGGAGGTAAAAAGACCGCCCAACGGGCTTTGGACCGGCGGACAACCGGGCCTGAAAAAAAACAGGCGCCGGGTGGTGGGAAAAAGAAAGGGCCGGCCGGGCCGGCCCCGTTCAACAACCCGTTTGGCAAACTGATGGGTGCCGGAAAGGATTCCAAACGATGAAGGCCCTGATTCAGCGGGTCAGTGAAAGTTCGGTCCACGTTGACGGACGGCTCGTCAGCCGAATCGGAAAAGGGCTTCTGGTCTTTCTCGGGATAGCCCGGGAGGATACATTCGCCGAAGCCGATTATCTGGCCCGAAAAATTCCTGAATTGAGAATTTTTGAGGATGACGCCGGGAAAATGAATCGATCCGCCATGGAGATCGGCGGTGAAATCCTGGTGGTGTCCCAGTTTACTCTGATGGGCGATTGCCGAAAAGGCCGCCGCCCTTCCTTTGCTCGGGCGGCAACGCCGGATGCGGCCCGGGAGCTTTATCTGTATTTTATCGATTGCCTGAACAGGCAGGGCATCCGGACAGGCGCCGGAGAGTTTCAGGCCATGATGGACGTCAGTCTGATCAACGACGGCCCGGTCACGCTGATCATTGACAGCGATGACAAGGGCCTGACAAAAAACCCGGTGAGGGAATGATGAACACATTGACCAAGAAAGAAATCGATCATATCCGATCGAACGTGACAAAAAATAAGGTTCTGGTCTGGGACAGACTCAATCAGAAGGGAAAAAAGCAGGCGCTTCTTTTTTCAGAGAGGTACAAGGCCTTTCTCGATGCCTGTAAGACCGAACGTGAAGCCGTTCACTACATGGTCGATCAGGCCGAACAAAACGGCTTTGTCGATCTGGATACGGGGACCTCACCCGATGGGCGTTATTATAAGGTATACCGTAACAAGATGATCGCCCTTTCCGTATGCGGTCAGACGCCGTTTGAAGACGGGTTTCGCCTGATCGGCTCTCACATTGATTCACCACGCCTGGATCTCAAACAAAACCCGTTGTATGAAGATGTTGATCTGGCCATGATGAAAACGCATTATTACGGCGGGATACGAAAATATCACTGGCTGGCCCGCCCCCTTGCCCTCCACGGGTCGGTGATTGTCAAAAACGGTTCGCGAATCGATCTGGTCATTGGCGAAGCCGCCTCGGATCCGGTTTTTACAATTTCCGATCTGCTGCCCCATCTCGCCAAATCGCAGGCTGACAAAAAACTGTCCGATGCCTTTGACGGGGAAAAACTCAACATCCTGGTGGGAAGCCTGCCCATCGGCGATGAAAAAACCCGGGAGCGTTTCAAGCTGGCCGTGCTCAAAATCCTGTCGGACCGATACGGCATGACCGAGGATGATTTTATCAGCGCAGAAATTGAACTGGTTCCGGCGGGCCCGGCCCGGGATGTGGGACTGGACCAGAGTCTGATCGGCGCATACGGTCAGGATGACCGCGTGTGCGCCTTCACATCGTTTCAGGCGATTCTTGAAACACAATCCCCCCGCCATACGGCAATAGGGTTCTTTTTTGATAAGGAAGAAATCGGCAGCGAAGGAAACACCGGCGCCAAATCACGTTTCTTCGAGGATTTTGTCTCTGATCTGATGGAAAAGCACGACGGCCGGGCAACCGAGCGCACCCTGCGCAAAGCCCTGATCCGTTCGCAGATGCTGTCCGCCGATGTCAACGCCGCTCTGGAACCCGATTATCAGGACGTGCATGACAAAAAAAATGCTGCGCGCCTGGGGTATGGGGTCTGCGTGACCAAGTTTACCGGAACCGGCGGAAAATCAGGATCCAGTGACGCCAGTGCTGAATACATGGGCCAAATCCGCCGGCTGTTCGATGCCAACGACATTGTCTGGCAAACCGGTGAGCTGGGTAAGGTCGATCAGGGAGGCGGCGGCACCATCGCCAAATTCCTTGCAGCTTACGGCATGGACATCGTCGATTGCGGCCCGGCGCTTCTTTCCATGCATTCGCCCTTTGAAATTTCGAGTAAATCCGATGTCTACATGACATTCAAGGCGTATCGGGCCTTCTATGGTGATTAATCGCAAGATGACCAAGATCCTGATGTGTGTGGCGTGTTTATTCCTGAAGACGGTTTCGTCCGATGCGGGGTTCGCCCGGCTGGACGCCTTGATCGGTCCGGACGATGCCGTCCTGGTGATGGCAGGCAGCCGGTGCCTCTATGAAAAAAACGCCGACAGAATGCTGATTCCCGCGTCGACACTCAAAGTGCTGACCGCCCTTTCGGCCTTTGACTGTCTGGGAGAAGGCTTCAGGTATCACACGGATTTTTTTCTCGATGATCAGAACAATCTCACCATCAAAGGCTATGGCGACCCCCTTCTGATTTCAGAGGTTATTGCCCGGTGCAGTGCGGCTCTGGTTCCGATTTTGAAAAAGAAAACCGGCGCTCTGCGCAATATTCTGTATGATGATTCATTCTTCACAAGCCTGATGGTGCCCGGTGCCGTGCCCCATTCATCCGAACCCTATGATTCTCCCAACGGTGCCCTTTGCGCCAATTTCAATACGGTGAATTTCCTGCGCACACCCGAAGGCCGTCTGATCAGCGCGGAACCGCAAACCCCTCTTTTGCCCTTCCTGACCGATGTCATTGAAGCATCCGGATTGGATGAGGGACGCATACGGCTGACCCGGCATGACAGTCGCTTATACGCGGCCCATCTTTTCAGGTTTTTTCTCGAAAAAAACGGCATGCCCGTAACGGGAGATATCCTGACGGCACCGTCCCCATCCGCTGAAAAGGATGCAATTTACACGTTTCATTCTCCATTTTCATTGAATGATATTGTCTCGCAGCTTCTTGAGTATTCAAATAATTTCATCGCCAATCAACTGGTGCTGACCATGGGAGCCCGGGTACAGGGCGCCCCGGGCACACTCGAAAAAGGTGTGGGTGTGCTCAATCGATACCTCTTATCACAGGGGCTTTCCGATCGCGTGGTTGTCATCGAGGGGTCGGGTCTCTCCCGTGACAACAGGATTTCGGCCCGGGACATGGATCGCCTGCTCAACGCCTTTGCATCACATTATTTTCTGATGAAGAAAAAAGATTCGGTTTATTACAAGACGGGCACGCTCACCGGCATATCCACACGGGTCGGTTATGTGACGGGTCCTATGGGTATCGAACAACGATTTGTCGTTTTCTGCAATACGCCGGGCTCGTCTTCGGAAAGAATCCTTCAACAGCTGATCCGCATACTGAATGACCACGCTCACGAATAGCTGAAAACGATTATGATTTGACGGGAACGGTGTTTGGCATGTCACCGCTGGTAATGGAGGCGTAGGCGCTGTGATTGTGGATGGATTCGAAGTTTTCCGCACTGACGGAAAACCAGATGATATTGTCATCGGCGTTCAGTTCCTGGGCGATGTCCCGAACCACGTCTTCGACAAATTTAGGATTGTTGTACGCCTTCTCCGTCACGTATTTTTCATCGACCCGTTTCAGGACCGAGTACAATTCGCATGACGCGGCCCGTTCCACCAGATTGATCATGTCTTCGATCCAGATAAACCGTTTGAACCGCGTCATCAGACGGACCTCGCCCCTCTGATTGTGTGCACCGGCGCAACTGATCTCCTTGGAACAGGGGCACAGGGACGTGATGGGCACCACGACTTCGGAAATCAAATCAAGATTCCCGTTACGATCATGCGTTCCGATGAAATTGCAGGTGTAATCGACCAGCCCGGGCGACTGACTGACCGGCGCTTTTTTTTCGATAAAATACGGAAAACTCATTTCAACATGGGATGAGGCCGCGTCGAGGATGGTTTTCATCTCCTCCAGAATCACACCGAAGGTTTTCAGGGAAACCTCGAACTGAAAGGTGTGAAGCAACTCCACAAAACGGCTCATGTGGGTACCTTTGGAGTGATGGGGCAGATCGACATACATATTGATCGTGGCCACGGTGTGCTGAAACCCCTTTTCCCGATCCAGAACCCTGATGGGATATTTGAGGTTCTTGATTCCGACCTGATCAATGGGGATATTTCGAAAGTCTTTCTGCTTCTGAATATCAATCATGTATCAGCCATCCATTGTGTTTTTCCGTATCCAGTTCGTAAAAAAGCAAAGATTTCTATTTATGTCAACAAATAGTCTTCCCTGACCCGTGACATGGACCGGAATATGTTTCCTTTGATATTTGGATTACTTCTGTACACGTGATGTAACAGTTCCTTGATCTCGCGACGCTTGGACCGAGACGCCGACGGGCAGGCATTGACAAACGAAGGAAAGTTCTGTTGCCGTGCAAAGGCCTGCACATCGGATTCATCGACCAGAGCCAGCGGGCGGATAACCGTAAACCGCCCATCGAACATGGCCTGGCAGGGGGTCATGGTGCTGATTTGACCTGAATAAAACATATTGATGAAAAGGGTTTCAATGATATCGTCCCGGGTGTGCCCCAGGGCAATTTTTGTACACCCAAGTTCTTCAGCGATTTCAAACAGACGTTTCCGTCGATTCCGTGAGCAGAGAAAACAGGGGTTGACCTGGTTGGACGGCTCATGGGCACGGGGACCATGGTCGGTGATTTCATACTGCAACAGGTGGCCGCGCACTGTGCAATAATGCGCCAGCTGCTCGGCATAGCCGGGCTCAAATCCGGGGTCGATATAAACCGGATAAAGCTCGTAGGCCACGGGGATGCGTTTCCGGCGTTCATCCAGGGCGGAAAGAAGGGTCAGGCTGTCTTTCCCGCCGGAAAGGCCCACCAGAATCCGATCCCCATGGTCGATCATTCGATACTGATGGATAGCCTTTCCGACACGACGGTTGATCAAGGCATATGTTTTACTGATTGTTGCCAAACGGGTTCAGACATCAATCATCGGAGTCCGTGTCGGACAGATTGATGTACACCTTGCCGGCCGCTATTTCGCGCAATGCGGTGACGATATCCTCATTGTCTGATTTTTTAACAAGAAACTCAGCGCCTTCGCGGATCTGACGAACCCGTTTTGCAGCCATGTGAACGAGCATGAAACGATTGGGAATCTTGTCAAGGCAATCTTCAATAGTTACGCGAGCCACTTTATGACCTCCATGGAAGGATAAAATTAAATAATTTCGATAAGTTCATAGGACCGTTTGCCGCCGGGCGCCTGGAGAACGATCTCATCCCCGGGCACCTTTCCCAAAATGGCGCGGCCCAGGGGGGACGAAACGGATATTTTCCCTTTTTCGATGTCCGACTCATCATCACCCACCAACTGGTATCTGACCTCATCTCCGGTGTCGATATTCTCCAGAATAAAGGTGCTGGCGAAAACGACCTTGTCTTTGGGCAGATTGGACGGGTCAATGATTTCCGCATTGCCCAGTTTGTATTCAAGCTCGTTGATCCGCCCTTCGATAAAAGCCTGTCGTTCTTTGGCAGCATCAAATTCGGCGTTTTCCGACAAATCACCGTGGGCCCTCGCGATTTCGATGGCCTTGATATTTTCGGGGCGTTCAACGGATTTGAGCTTTTCCAGATCTTTTTTTAATGCCTGGTAACCTTCTTTTGTGATGGGTACTCTGTTCAACGTCATCTCCTGATTTGACGGATAAAAAAACAAAACCTCTTTCAGGCGCGTAAGCGGAACCGGCGCCACCGGCGCCGTGTTCAGCTATGACCCGAAAGGGGTTATGAAATATATAACAAATGAATGAATAAATCTATAGTTTATGTGAGTTAACTTTTTTTTCGTGCTTTGTCCGAATCATGCCCACCACAAACGCCATCGGCCCTGAAATCACATAAATCAAACCGATGGAAAAAAGAAAGAACTGAGGCTTCAGGGCGATAACGACAAAAGCAAGGATGAGCCCCACCAGCACATTGAATTTCATTTTCTTGAAAAGCTCCGCCTTCTTGAAACTTTCGTACTTGATGGTGCTGACCATAAGAAATGAAAGGCAGTAGACACCCACAAGAAAAAAAACCGGCATCTCTTCGGCAGGAATCGCATATCGACTGCAGAAAAGGACGGTGGTGCTGTTCATGGCGGCCGCCGCCGGTATGGGAAGGCCCAGAAAATGAGAGCTCGGCGTTTCTTCGGCCATGGTATTGAATCGGGCCAGCCTCAAAGCGCCGCAGGTTGTAAACAGAAAGGCGGCAAGCCAACCCACGCGTCCCATGGGTTTGAGCACCCACATATACATCAGAAGCGACGGGGCAAGACCAAAGGATACCAGATCCGACAGCGAATCGTATTCAATGCCGAACTGACTGGTCGTATGGGTGGCCCGGGCGATCTTGCCGTCAAGGGAGTCAAAAATCACCGCGACAAGCACGGCAATGGCGGCATATTCAAACCGTGCGTCGATGGCGGATACGATGGCAAAGAATCCGCAAAAGAGATTCAACGAGGTAAACGTGTTCGGAAGAATGTAAATTCCACGTTTGATCTTGTCACGACGCGACATAGGGGTTTCATCCATGGTTGACATACCCGAGTGTTGATGTCCCGGCCTGAACCTTGTCGCCCAGGCGAACAGCGACCGTTGTATCCGGGGGAAGATACACGTCAAGTCGCGAACCGAAACAGATCAGCCCGAAGCGCACACCGCGGCGGACCGTGTCTCCGGGTTGGACGCCGCAGATAATCCGCCGTGCGATCAAGCCTGCGATCTGAACCGTAGCATAGGTCATGCCGGACTCGGTTTTGATGATCAGCGCGTTTCGTTCATTGTCCGATGACGCCTTGTCAAGGCTGGCGTTCAGGAATTTCCCGGGAAAATAACGGATTTCAGAAATCGTACCTGAAAAGGGGATTCGGTTCACGTGGACATTGAACACCGACATGAAAATACTGATCTTCTTGCAGGGAGCCTTGGTAAACGGATTGTCTTTCAGGTCCTCGATGAGAACGATGCGTCCGTCAGCCGGAGAAGAGACGGCCCCTTCCCTGTCCTGAATGACCCGGTCCGGGTCTCTGAAAAAAAAGCAGATAAAGAGGGTCAGAACAAGGCAGACAAAGGCAAGAAAGGTCAGGCCGATCAATGCCAGGATAAACGTTGTAAGGGCTGCGACGATAATATAGGGGAACCCGGCTCCGGCAATTGGAAAAGCCGTCAGCCCGGGCTTTTCGGGCCAGGAAAAATTAGTCATGATTGAACCTTGTTATCAGAAATTATCATAAACGCACACACCGCCGTAACGGATAGGGACTGCCTATCAGACTCTTCAAAAAAAGTCAAACACCTGATTCGGCCGGCGCTGCCCGATGGTTGAGTTCGGCGTCCGAAGGCCTTATATAATGGGGGACCAGGCTGTCTGTCCTGTCAACCTCACCGGAATGGAACCGTTTATACGCCAGACGGGCCACGTGAAGCGCCCGGATCGATCCGGCTTCAGGCGGCAGACACACCGCCATGGAACCCAGCCGTTTTTTTATGATATCACCAAACACGGAAAGACCGGATCCGACAAAAACGGTTTCTTCATCGACCCCCGCGACAAGAGATTCGGGGCCCACGGCGCATCCCTGAACCACGGCGACGGGCACCTTCCCGTCCCATCGGTAGCGGGCCATGTACACCTCATTTTTACGGGCATCGATCAGAGCGCAGACAGGACGGTTCGAGCACGGCACATTCATCGCCAGGGCATCGAGCGAGGAAACACCTGCCACGGGTTTTCCCGTCACAAGGGCAAGGCCTTTGACGGTGCTCAAACCGATGCGCAGGCCGGTGAAACTCCCGGGGCCCCGGCTGACGGCATAGCCGTCGATGTCATGGATCGAAAGCCGGCAAGCCCCCAGAACAGTGTCAATCAGCCCCATGATATGCCGTGAATGGGTTTCCTTTTTACGGAAATTCAATTCACAAAGCAGCACGTCATCGTCAGTGACGGCCACGCTGCATCCCTGACCGGTGGTATCGACGGCAAGAAGCTTCATCATAATCGGATCACGCCTTGGGTTTGGCGGTTTTCTTTTTGGCGGCCGGTTTTTTGGGCGTCGTTTTTTTCTTGGCGTCGATTACACTCTGCCAGTCGCATATCGCAATCCCAAGCACCTCGTCGACATTTTTCACCGGAATGAACTTGATTTTCCGTTTGACGTTGGCCGGAATCTCGATCAGATCATTTTTGTTTTTATCCGGGAAGACAATGGTTTTGATGCCGCCCCTCAACGCACCAAGGGCCTTTTCCTTCAACCCGCCTATGGGAAGCACCCGACCCTTGAGGGTGATTTCGCCGGTCATGGCCACATCCGGGTTCACGTTTTTCTTGAGAATGGCCGAAAGCAGGGACGTGGCGATGGCAATCCCGGCCGACGGGCCGTCCTTGGGCGTTGCGCCGGCGGGCACGTGGATATGAACATCATTGCTTTCAAAGGGGTCCTTGACCCCCAGCTGGGAAAGTTTGGTCCGGGTATAACTGACCGCCGCCCGCACCGACTCCTGCATCACCTCACCCAATTGTCCGGTGATCACCAGTTCACCTTTGCCGCGGACCAGCGCTGTTTCAATGTAAAGAACCTCGCCGCCGATCTGGGTCCAGGCAAGTCCCGTGGACAGGCCGGGCTGACTTTCCTCTTTGTCCATTTCCGGAAGGAACTGCGGAGGACCGAGGTATTTTTTCAGCGAGGCCCGGCTGATGACAAACCGTTTTTTCTCACCTTCGGCCACATGGCGGGCCACTTTTCGGCAGATCTTGCCCAGAGCGCGTTCAAGGCCGCGCACACCGGCTTCGGCCGTGTATTCTTCAATGACTTTCTGGATGGAACCCTGGCTGAACTCGATGAATTTTTTCTTCAGGCCATTGTCCTTGATCTGACGGGGCAGAAGATACTTTTCTGCAATGACGATTTTTTCCTCGATGGTATAACCGGCCAGATTGATGATTTCCATGCGGTCCAGAAGAGCCGACGGAATCGTGTCGATCTGATTGGCCGTCAGGATGAACATCACCTTGGACAAATCGAAAGACAGATTCAGGTAATGATCGCTGAATTCGGTATTCTGCTCGGGATCGAGGGCCTCGAGCAATGCCGATGAAGGGTCGCCGCGATAATCGGAACCCACCTTGTCCACCTCGTCCATCATGAACACAGGGTTGTTGGTCCCGCACTGCTTGAGCCCCTGGATGATTCGTCCCGGCAGGGCTCCGATATAGGTCCGCCGATGCCCCCGGATTTCGGCTTCGTCACGAATCCCGCCCAACGACAACCGGACGAATTCCCGTTTCATTGATTTGGCGATGGCCTGTCCCAAGGACGTTTTTCCCACCCCCGGCGGGCCGACAAAACAAAGGATCGGCCCCTTCATTCTGGGGTTCAATTTGCGTACGCTCAAATATTCCAGGATCCTGTCCTTGATTTTTTCAAGACCGTAATGCTCTTTTTCAAGGTGTGCCTTGGCGTCCTGAATATTCAGATAGTCCTTGGTGGATTTACTCCAGGGCAGTTCCACCATCCAGTCCAGATAGGTTCTTACAATGGACGCCTCCGACGAATCAGGATGCATCTGCTCCAGGCGCCTGAGCTGCTTGAGGGCTTCATTCTCGGCCGCCTCAGGCATCTTGGCCTTGGTGATCAGTTTTTTGTATTCGTCGATTTCAAGGGCTTTTTCATCCAGTTCGCCCAGTTCCTTGTGAATGGCCCGGACCTGTTCCCTCAGATAATAGTCCCTCTGGCTCTTTGATATTTCATCCCGGACATCGGTCTGGATTTTGGCCTGAACCGCCGACAGCTCGACCTCGCGAATAAGAAACTCATTGATCTTCTGGAGCCGCTTGACCGGATCGATGGTTTCAAGAAGGGTCTGGGCGTCTTCCACCTTCAATCGAAGGTTGGAGGCCACGAGATCGGCCAGCTTCCCCGGGGATTCGATACTTTCGAGAATCGAAGAAATCTCTCCGCTTAACTCTCCGCGAAGGGCGAGGATCCGCTCACTTTGCTCCCGGACATTGCGCATCAGGGCTTCGGCTTCCAGATCAAGGGATACCGGAACCTCTTCGGGAATCAGTTCAATTTTCACACGATAGAACGATTTTTTTCTGAGATACCGAAGAATCCGGCCCTTTCCGATACCCTGAACCAGGGCCTTCAGTCGGCCGTCGGGCAGGCGGAGAATCCTCAGGACCTTGACGATGGTCCCGACACTGTAGATTTCATCGGCAGCCGGGTCTTCGATGGAGGAATCTTTCTGGGCGGCGAGAAAAAGGTATTTCCCCTTGTCAAGCGATTCGGAAACGGCATTGACGGACTTGTCCCGTCCAATAAAAAGAGGGAGAAGCATGTCATTGAATATCACAATATCCCTGACCGGCATCAACGGCAGCGTCTCCGGGATATCCGTATCATGAATTTCATCATCAATGACATTGATCAGGTCATCATTATCACTTTGAGCCATCATTTCTCCTGAAAAGTCTTAAAAAATATAAAAAAACCGCTGGAAACCCACTTCAGCGATTCTTTCGTCGTGATCCAAGTTGGGCATATTATAAAGCAGTTTTGCGCTTTTACAATATCTGTCTTGATTTTTTTGGGAACTGCCACTAATCTTGTCGCACTGAATAAAATGAACCACCGACAGCGCCATCAGGCCCTCTGCCGCCTGCAACCCCGACCATCGAAAGGGTCCGTCATGTATGATACCTACCAATGGCTGATGCCGACCGTCTTTTTTGTCTACGGCCTTTGCGTCGGCAGTTTTCTGAATGTCTGCATCTATCGTATCCCCGCCTCCCAGTCTCTGGTCCGCCCCAGGTCATCCTGCCCTGCCTGTGGAGCGCCCATAAGGTTTTACGACAACATTCCCGTGCTGAGTTTTCTCATTCTCCGTGGAAAATGCCGTTCCTGCGGCAAACGGATTTCAATCCGTTACCCGTCCATCGAACTGTTGACCGGCACCATCTGGGCCCTGTGTTATGCCAGGTTCGGCGCAACCGTTGAATGCCTGGCGTATATTGTGTTTCTGTCCGTGCTGATCGTGATCACATTCATTGATATGGATCACCGCATCATTCCGGATGTCATTTCATTGCCGGGTATTCCCCTGTTTTTCGCAGCAGCCCTGCTGGCTACGGATCTTGGATGGTTGAACAGCCTGCTGGGCATCCTGCTCGGCGGGGGCTCCCTGTGGGCGGTGGCGGAAGGGTACTACCTGATCACGAAAAACGAAGGCATGGGCGGCGGAGATATCAAACTTCTGGCCATGATCGGAGCCATGATCGGCTGGAAAGGGGTTTTCTTCACGATTTTCGCTTCTTCGGCCATCGGAACCCTCATCGGACTCGCGGCAATTGTCGTGACCCGTTCCAATCTGAGGCTTGCCGTTCCTTTCGGACCGTTTCTGGCGCTGGGTGCGGCGGTGTATGTTTTTGCGGGCCGGGAAATCATCGACTGGTACTACGCGTTTTCCGGTATCGCATCGTGACGGGGAAGACGTCGGCCATCATTGTTCCAGGCAGATTTCGATGGTGAAGTCTCCGGCCCGGGTGTCAAAGGGCAGAGCGATGGCCGGGTAAGGCCCGGCATGGGGCACCGTGTGGTTGTCTCCCATGACCACCTTATCAAGAGCGGCCTTGCAATCCATCCCCTTCTGGGCCACGGAATTGGTGGCCCGGCCGGAAACCATGTTGGCGATCTCGCCGACGGCATCTTTGATCTCGTCGTTCAGTTCCGACAGAGGCTCTCCGAACATGTTGGACACAATGGACAGAATACCGGGTCCTGAGAAGCTCAAGGCGACCGTTCCGCTGAGTTTGCCCGTCAATCGGATCACCCCGGTTATCACACCCCGGGCACGGGGGTCTTTCTTCACGTACGGCTTCCCGGCCGTTGCCGTGGTGGACGCCGTGGTTTCAAGAATATTCAGGGTTGCTTCTATAAAGGGATTGACAAGGTTTGCGTCCATGATTCTTTCCTGTTATAATCGCACCATTTTCATGCATCGTACATCATCGACCGGGTTAAATCAAAAGCTTTTCCCGTTTCGCCCGATCGTCCGGCACGCCGAAAACCATCATCCACAACATGACATTTCAAGGGGTATATCATGGAAATCAATAGTGAAAACAGCCAAGGCAATCCCATCGTTCATCCCATGCTTTCCGACATCAGCCCCTTACGAGCCAAAAAAGGGAAAGTGGTTCGTCCCGACGAGGCGGTTCGGGTGATTCGGAATCAGGATACGGTGGCCTTTGGAGGATTTGTCGGCATCGGATTCGCCGAAGAGATCGCGATATGCATCGAAAATAATTTCCTGAAACATCAGGCACCCAAAGATCTGACCATCATGTATGCCGCCGGCATGGGGGATGGAAAGACCCGGGGCCTGAACCATCTTGGCCATGAGGGGCTTGTGGCCAAAGTGATCGGGGGACACTGGGGTCTGGTTCCACGACTGCAAAAGCTGGCCATTGAAAACAAGATCCAGGCCTACAATCTTCCCCAGGGCGTTTTGTCCCACCTGTATCGCGACATCGCCGCCAACAAACCGCGGACGATCTCGACGGTCGGCCTTCATACCTTTGTCGACCCGCGGCACGACGGGGGCAAGCTCAATGCCGTGACCACCGAAGACCTTGTGGAACTGATGACCTTCGATTCAAGGGAGTATCTGGCATACAAGACATTTCCCATCAACGTGGCGGTGATCCGGGGAACCACCGCCGACACCAACGGAAACGTCACCATGGAAAAAGAGGCCCTCACCCTGGAATCCCTCTCCCTGGCCATGGCGGCGAAAAATTCCGGGGGGTTTGTGATCGTCCAGGTCGAACGGATTGCCGAGAGCGATTCCCTGAATCCCCGTCAGGTCAAGATTCCGGGTATTCTGGTTGACTGTGTGGTGGTCGCCAAACCGGAAAATCACATGCAGACGTTCGATATCCAGTACAATCCCGCCTACAGCGGCGAAATCCGTGTCCCCATTCAGTCGGTGGAACCCATGGCCATGTCCGAGCGCAAAATCATTGCACGCAGGGCGGCCTTTGAACTGGAGGTCAACAGTGTCACCAATCTGGGGATCGGCATGCCCGAAGGGATCGCAAACGTGGCCAACGAGGAAAAAATTCTCGACCTGATCACCCTGACCGCCGAACCGGGTCTGATCGGCGGCCTACCGGCGGGAGGCCTGAGCTTTGGAGCCGGAACCAATGCCGCGGCAGTCATCGACCAGCCCAACCAGTTCGATTTTTACGACGGGGGCGGGCTGGATATTGCGTTTCTCGGTCTGGCCCAGGCCGATCGAAACGGCAATCTCAACGTCAGCAAATTCGGGCCGAAAATCGCCGGTGCCGGAGGGTTTATCAATATCAGTCAGAACGCCAAAAAAATCGTTTTCGTAGGCACCTTCACGGCCAAGGGCCTTGAGATCGAAATCCGGGACGGCGGCATCTCCATCGTTCGCGAAGGTGAAATGAAAAAATTCATCGACGCGGTCGAACAGATTACATTCAGTGGGGATTATGCCGTGGAAAAAAATCAGCCGGTTCTGTTTATTACCGAACGCTGTGTGTTCTCCTACGGCAAAAACGGCATGGAACTGATTGAAGTCGCACCCGGCGTCGATCTTCAGAAAGACATTCTCGACCAGATGGAGTTTAAACCCTACATCGCCGGAGAACCCCGCCTGATGGACGAGCGAATCTTCCGCCCCGAACCCATGGGAATCAAGGAACGCCTTCTGTCTGTTTCGCTGGAAGAACGCCTGAACTACAACCCGAGGAAAAACATGTTCTTTGTAAACTTCGAGGGTTTGTCGATAAATACCCGGGAAGATATTGACAATATTGAGAATGCCGTCGTAAAAATACTCTCGCCACTGAACACAAAAGTGTCCACCATTGTCAATTACGACAACGTGTCCATCAATCCCGATATCGTCGACGACTATACCATCATGGTGGATCGCCTTGTCAAACGGTATTATTCCGGTGTCACACGCTATACGACAAGTGCGTTCCTGCGTCTGAAACTCGGGGAGGCCCTGAAAAAACGGAATGTGGCCCCTCACATCTACGAAAGCAGTGAAGAGGCTGAAAATGCGTTAAATTTAAATCGCTGACGATTTTTTTTTACTTTCCCCCATCGATAATTTTCGCATGGATGAACCCGAAAATTCGGTGCCGTTCCAGCGGCATACAGCGGGTATAGTTATTGTAATAAAATGTTTCACGACAGTGTATAATTTTTCAACCAATTGTTTTTATGTAGTTTATTTAAAAAAATCAACCCCATTTTTTTTTGTTAATCGGTTCTTCGTCTTTCTGTTTCTGAGCATAAAATGCCTTAGACATTTCTGTGATTCAGATTTGAAAGGGCTTTCAAAAAAAATCGGGGTGTTATTTTTTTTATCCGCGTTGCATTTATTTCTTGACACGAATGAATCAAATAAGTAGTTTTAACACGCAAAGGGTTGATATTGTGTCTTTTGCATGTTTTCTTTAATATATTCCTTGAGACATTTGGTCCGGGTCTCAACATCAAACGTTTTATAATTGAATTTTTTATTCTCGGGTTTAGCGCATTTTCAATTTAGAACCATAGAGCATCGTGTGTAAAAAGCCATTTCACAGAAAGGAGATCTCAAGCATGAACAAAGGTGATTTGATCAATGAAGTAGCCAACGTCGTCAGTTCCAAAAAAGAAGCTCAGGCAGCGGTTGACTGTGTTCTCGCAGCCATCACGGAAGCTCTGACCAAGAAAGACACCGTGACTCTGGTGGGTTTTGGCACCTTCAAAACCGTTGAGCGCAAGGCAAGAAAAGGCAGAAACCCTCAGACCGGTCAGGAAATCAGCATCGGTTCACGCGTTGTTCCCAAATTCGTTCCTGGAAAAGCACTGAAAGACGCTTTGAAATAACAGGTGATCAATCAGTTCCTCGGTTAATGCACTTACCCGTTTTATCGATGATTCGGTCAAGCGGGTGAGTGCGGGAACCGCCTCCCCCCTTTCCATTTCAATCCTGTGACACATCTTGGCGCCTCTGTACGACGAATCGCGATAAAATTTTGCATTTCTTCGGGGCCTGTGTTAGAAAAAAACGTTTGTTTCGAATAAAACCAGTGCCCCTTGTTGTAACCGATAAAACGATCACTCGTCGGATGTTATGGTAGATACGAAGGATTTGATTCTGAAGCCCGGTCTGGGTATTGATCTTGTATTTGATCTGGACTCCCTGTCGCCAAGCTCCAAGCCGTCCATTGTCTTTGACTGCAACGACAGGACACGGCGTGTGATCGTCGCCCAGCCCACCCATCGGATCAATCCGGCCACCGTCAGCCGACAGATGCACATCAGCTCTCTGGTCCGCAAAGAGCTGTCGTCGAAAGTCCGTCTCGGTTACCTGTGCCGGGTCCTCGAAGCGATCAACGGATACAGCCTGGCCAATCAGGGCAAGGCCGATGCCCTGCTGATTGAATACATCCCTCCGCTTATGGAGATCAACATCCGGGCAGCCTACCGGTTTCACCCCAATGCCAGCCACGAGGTTCTCGCCAAACTCGTATACCATGATCAGATCTACTATTCCGGCCGCCATTTCAAGCTTCACAATATTTCAATCAACGGTGTGGGGCTTTTGATTCCCAAGAAAATCCTCAAGGATCGCAACCCCCTTCTGGATATTCAGAACAGCAGTTCCGGAAAAATCGGCATCATTCTGAAATACGCGGAGGACGGCGGGGCCATATCCACCTTCGACTGCGATTTCACGGTGGTCCGAACCCATACGGACTACAACGCGCTCAGCGCCTTTGCGGGCTGTTCTCTGGTCAACCTGAGTCCGGATGCCGAAGAAATGCTCAACAAGTTCATCCATCAGGCCCAGCTCCACGAGATTCGAAAACTCAATCGCTTCTAAAATCCGAACAGGGTCACCAGAAAAAAGACATAAGAAATCAAGAGAATGGCGCCTTCACTGCGATTGATTTTCTGGTCTTTGGTGATCACGAAATACATGAAGGCCACGGCCACGGAAAACGGCAGCGAAAATGCCAGAATCGATTCGGGAATCAGGAGGTTGCCAGGCAGGCCGCATAATCCCATGACGGCAAAGGTGTTGAAGATGTTCGATCCGATGATGTTACCGATGACCATATCGGATTTACCCTTGCGTGCGGCGGATACCGCGATCATGACTTCGGGCAGCGAGGTACCCAGGGCCACGGCACTCAGAGCGATCACCTCCGTTCCGATTTTCATAATCTCCGAAATACGAATCACCGCATCCACGGTATAATTGGCCCCGGCAAAAACCAGCAGGGCGGAAACCAAAAGCATCAGCCAGTCTTTGAGCGGCGAGGGCGTGATGCCCGAGACATCGTCGTCATGGGCATCCGCCGTTTCAACGGCGAAGGTTCCCCACAGATAGGCACCGAGTGTCATCAGGCAAAGGGCGGCTTCAATCCGTGTAAACTGTCTGTCGTGAATCATGAAAGCCAAAAGCAGGGCCGACCCGGTCAGAAACGGCAGATCCACGTTCATCAGATTGTAACGGATTGTGAATTGTTTCCCAACCACGCCGGCCACACCCAGGACCAGGCAGATATTGGTTATGTTCGACCCGATAACATTGCCGATCACGATTTCCGAATGGTTTCTGACGACCGACAGGGCCGAGGAAACCAGCTCGGGAAGGGAGGTACCGAATCCCACGATGATCACACCCACCACAAAGTGCGACAGGCCGAACGACACGCCGATTCGCTCCGCTGCAATCACCAGAAAATCCGATGCGATAACCAGAACAGCCAGGCTGATGATCAGAACAAACGACCAGATAATCACGTCCATGGGGCGTCTCCTTCGTCGGGATCGGGTGCTGCCGGATCGTCTGCCGGCATCGAGGGTTTGTTTTTTTTCTCGGCAAGGGCGCTGATCACGGCCCGGGCCGTTTGGCGTGTCATCCCAGCAACGGCGGCAAGGGCCGTTTCGTCGGCCTCCATGATCCCGGATACGGTGCCGAACTGCAAAAGAAGCGCTTTTTTGCGTTGAGGCCCAATGCCGGGGATATCGTCCAAAACGGAACTCAGGCTTTGTTTTCCTCGCCTGGATCGATGAAATCCGATAACAAAGCGATGGGCTTCATCACGGATAGCCTGAAGAAACAGGAGGAGTTCGTCGTCCCGCGCCAAATTGACGGGATTGGAGCGCATGGGTTTATAGATTTTGTCCCGGTCTTCTCCCCTGCCCTCATCTTTTTTTGCAATTCCGATCACATCGAAGGCCTGATCGAGTCCCAGGTCGCCGAGCACCGACAAGGCGATATTCAACTGCCCCCGGCCGCCGTCGACCATCAGCAGATCGGGGAACTCCCTGTCCCGGCTCTCCGGAGCGTATCTCCGGGACAGAACTTCGGCCATGGTTTTATAGTCGTCCGGACCGCTGACGGATTGTATGGTATATTTCCGGTATCCGGTTTTATAGGGCACCCCGTTTTTGAACACCACCATGGCCGACACCGCATCGTCCCCGGAAAAATTGGAGTTGTCGAAGCATTCAATTCTCTCGGGAAACCGGCTGAGTCCCAGCCTGGTTTTCAGACGCATCAGCAGATTCAGCCTGGATTCGGCCTGATTTTCCCGCTCTTTGATTTCTTCTGCGCCGTTGTGTCGGGCCATTTCCATCAATTTGGCCTTTTCGCCGCGCCGGGGAACGAGCAGCCTCACGGAGCCCCGCTTGAGGGTTCGTAACCAGTCGGTCAGGGAATCATGATCTTCCGGAAGAACGGGCAGCAAAATTTCCGAAGGGACATGGGCGGCCTTTTCGTAATACTGAACGATGAAGGTGCCCAGAATTTCCGGATCATCGGCCAGGGTTTCACCAAAGGAAACATGGCGCGATCCGGAAAGAACCCCCGCCCGGACGGAAAGCACCGTGATCACCGACAGGGTTTTGCCTCTGGACACGGCCACGATATCACGGTCCACCATATCGGCAGACACCACGACCTGTTTTTCCAGAGTGGCCTCCAGCGCGAACAGTTTGTCGCGAAGCTGGGCCGCCTCCTCGAATTGTTCCAAACGTGCCGCCTCATTCATGTCCTGCCTGACCCGACGGATCAGATCCGGTGTCTTTCCCTTGAGAAACAGGGCCACGTCTTCGATCTGCCGCCTGTAATCCGAAGGGTCCACCGCCCGGCAGCAAGGGGCCAGGCACGTTCCGATTTCATGGTACAGGCAGGGACGGACACGGTTTTTATAGACCCGGTTTCGACATTTTCGAAGTTTGAAGTTCCGGTTGATAAACTTCAGGGTCTGATGGACGGCTCCGGCCGAGGCATAGGGGCCGAAATACAAGGCCCCGTCCTTTTTCATCGTGCGGGCGATGGTGATATTGGGAAAATCGGTACCGATATCAATCCTCATGAAAGGATACCGCTTGTCGTCCTTGAGAATCACGTTGTAGCGGGGCTGGTGCTTACGGATCAGGGTGGCTTCGAGAATCAGCGCTTCCTGCTCGCTGTGGGTGAGGATGGTATCGAAATGATCGATTTTGTTGACCAGAACCCCGGTTTTCATGTCCGTATGATTTTCCCGCCGGAAATAGGAGGTCAATCGTTTTTTCAGGTTCTTGGCCTTGCCCACATAAATGACCTGCCCCTTTGCGTTTTTCATCAGATAAACCCCGGGACCGGACGAGACCGCGTCCACCCGTTCGGCCAGCAGTTTTTTCTGATCGATCCTGGAATCCTGAGTCATAAGGCCCTACATCAGGCTGATGGTTTTCAGTTCACGGATGCGATCCCGGAGTTTGGCCGCTTTTTCAAAGGCCAGTTCCTTGGCGGCCTGACGCATTTCCCGTTCCAGGTTTTTAATCAGATCGGGAAGATTGTCCAGGGTGTCGTAGTCCGCCACGGGTTCAGCCACAACGTCCATACCCTGCAGATCATCGAAAGCATAATGATCGCCAAAGGACGTAAGGATCTCCTTGCAAATGGTTTCCGGCGTAATGCCGTGCTCTTCGTTATAACGGATCTGGATGGCACGCCGCCTTTTTGTTTCGTCGATGGCATATTGCATGGAGCCGGTGACCTTGTCGCCGTAGAGCAGCACCTTTCCGTTGACATTGCGCGCGGCACGACCGCAGGTCTGGACGAGGGACCGTTCCGAACGAAGGAAACCCTCCTTGTCCGCATCGAGCACCGCCACCAGAGATACCTCGGGAATATCCAAGCCCTCCCGAAGAAGGTTGATACCCACCAGCACATCAAACAGACCAAGACGAAGCTCACGGATGATTTCGATGCGCTCCATGGTTTTCACATCCGAATGCATGTAGCGGACCTTAAGTCCCAGGTCCGTATAATAATCCGTCAGATCCTCCGCCATCCGCTTGGTCAGGGTGGTCACCAGGACCCGCTCGCCGGCGGCCACCCGTTGGCGGATTTCACCGTAAAGGTCATCGACCTGATGGGTTGCCGGCCTCACCTCGATTTCCGGGTCGATCAGTCCGGTGGGCCGGACGATCTGCTCGACCACGTTGCCGCCGGAGATCTCCAGTTCATAATCGGCCGGGGTGGCCGACACATAAATGGTGCGCGGGGTCCGGGCACAGAACTCCTCGAACGTCAGGGGCCGGTTGTCCACCGCAGACGGCAGGCGGAACCCGTACTCCACCAGCGTCGTCTTCCGCGACCGATCGCCGCGGTACATGGCCCGAATCTGCGGAATCGTGATATGACTTTCATCGACAAACAGGATAAAGTCATCGGGAAAATAGTCAAGCAGGGTCGGCGGCGGTTCTCCCGGTCCCCGCCCGGAAATATGACGGGAGTAGTTTTCGATCCCGTTGCAGTAACCGATTTCCCGGAGCATTTCCAGATCGTACCGGGTGCGTTCCTCGATTCTCTGGGCCTCGATCAGCTTGTTCATGTCCCGAAAATAGGCGACGCGTTCTTTCAGTTCCTCGGTCACCGCCTCGACCACCCGCTTTCGGGTACTTGTCCGGGTCACGTAGTGGCTGGCCGGGTAAACAACCGCCTTTTTCAGACGTCGCAGGGTATCACCTTTAAGCGGGTCGATTTCGACCAGGGCGTCCACCTCGTCTCCGAAAAACTCCACCCGGACGGCCAGATTTTCTTCATAGGCCGGGAAAATTTCCACCCGGTCTCCACGGACACGGAAGGTGCCGCGGTAAAAATCATAATCACTGCGTTCGTATTGAATGGCCACCAGGTCCGACAGCAGCTTGTCGCGGGACAGCTCCATGCCGGTGTCCAGCTCGACACGGAGCGCGAGGTAGTCTTCTGGAGCCCCCAGGCCGTAAATACACGATACACTGGCCACCACGATGACGTCATCCCGTGACAGAACGTTCCGGGTGGCCGAATGCCGCATTTTGTCGATGATGTCGTTGATCGACGAATCTTTCTGGATATAGGTGTCGCTGGTGGGAATGTAGGCTTCCGGCTGGTAATAATCGTAATAGCTGACAAAATATTCGACGGCGTTATCGGGGAAAAAGGCTCGAAATTCGTTGAAAAGCTGGGCGGCCAGAGTCTTGTTGGGAGCGATGACCAGTGTGGGTTTCTGGACGGTTTCGATCACATGGGCCATGGTGAAGGTTTTGCCCGAACCGGTCACCCCGAGAAGCACCTGGTGGGGCTTCCCCTCGATCAGACCGCAGCTGAGTCCATCAATGGCCCGGGGCTGATCCCCCCTGGGTTTGAATTCGGATGAAATCGTAAAGCGAGACATAATGTCTTATCCGTAATTCACTATTATCATTAAATAAAAAGGCAAACCCATGAAGGATTTGCCTTGAATGACGCCGATTCTCCGGCCCTCATTCCATCACTTTCCAGACGGTTCCGCCGGGCCTGTCCTCGATGGCGATGTTCATATCCTCCAGTTCCTTGCGAATGCGGTCCGCCGTGGCGAAATCCTTGGATTTTCTGGCATCGGTCCGCTGCCGGATCAAGTCCTCGATCCGGGCGGAATCCACCTCGCCCGCATCAAGGGCCTCGCTGCGTTTCCTCTCAAAATATTCGTAGGGAATCTCCGTCAGTATACCGAATATATTTGCAATCTTGACGATATCCGAGCTGATGCCCTCCACCTGAAATTTGGTTTCGAAGGCCGTGTCCTCGGTCAGGTCATCGAGCAGTCGGTTGACTTTTCGAACCGCCTCGAACATCACCGCCATGCCCCGGGCCGTATTGAAGTCGTCTTCCATGGCCTGGAAGAACTCTTTCCAGACCTCGCCGAACCGGTACATGTTGTTGGCGTTCAGGCGGATCATCGGCAGATTGCCGTAAGTATCCGAAATCCTTTGAAGCAGACTGTAGAGTTTATCCAGGTTCCCGGCGGATTCTTTCATGGACTGGGCCGTGAAATCGATGGGACTCCGATAGTGATTGGACAAAAGGAAAAGCCGCACCGCCTCAGGGTGGTAAAGGGCCAGGATGTCCTTGATCAGGGTGGTGTTTCCCAGAGACTTGCTCATTTTTTCCGAATTGATGTTCACAAACCCGTTGTGCAGCCAATATTTGACAAAGGGCTTGCCGAAAGCCGCTTCGGACTGGGCGATTTCGTTTTCATGATGGGGAAAGATCAGGTCCTTGCCGCCGCCGTGGATATCGAAGGTTTCGCCCAGAAGCTGACGGCTCATGGCCGAACATTCGATGTGCCAGCCGGGGCGGCCTTTTCCCCATGGGCTGTCCCAGGACGGCTCGCCGGGTTTGGCCGCTTTCCATAACGCAAAATCAAAGGGATTTTCCTTGCGTTCGTCCACATCGATGCGGGCGCCCGCCTCCATGTCCTCAAGCTTGCGGCCGGACAGTTTGCCGTACCCGTCGAAGGCGGTCACCCGGAAATACACGTCCCCATCCACCGGATAGGCCATGTTCTTGTCGATCAGCGTTGAAACGATGCTGATGATATCACCGATATGATGGGTGGCCCGGGGTTCTACGGTGGCGCGCTTCACGTTCAAGGCATCCATGTCCCGGTAGAACTCCCGGATGTAACGTTCGGCGATCTCCTCGGAGGTGACGCCAAGTTCATTGGCACGCTTGATGATTTTGTCGTCCACATCGGTAAAATTTCGAATGTAGGTCACGTCAAATCCCATGGCTTTGAAGAACCGGAACACAATATCGAAAAACACCACGGAACGTGCATGACCGATATGGCAGGAATCATAGACGGTGGGTCCGCAGACATACATCCTGACTTCACCGGGTTCGATGGGTTCAAACGCTTCCTTTTTACCGCTGAGGGTGTTGTACACTTTAAGGGGCATAACCTGTTTCCCTGTTTTCTGTATTGATCCGTTTCACTGGAAAGCCGGATGTCGGCTTGAAAAATACACTACTTTCATCATTCATTGAGGTTTTGTCAAGCCGTTCGATCGTCGATCAGGGCCACGGCCATGGCGGCGATCCCTTCGCCCTGACCGATCATGCCCAAACCTTCCGTGGTGGTCGCCTTGACATTCACGGCTTCCGGAGGAATCTCCAGTGCACGGGCCAGGGTGAGAACCATGGCCTCCCGATAGGGCGAAAGCTTGGGTTTCTCGGCAAAAACGGTGGCATCGATATTGATCACGCCAAACCCCAGATCCCTCAGCTTGCAGCGGCAGGCTTCCAAGAGTTCGATACTGTAGATGTCCTTGAAGGCCGGATCGGTATCTGGAAAATGCCGTCCGATGTCCCCCAGGCCCGCAGCTCCGAGCAGGGCGTCACACACGGCATGGGTCAGGACATCCGCATCCGAATGCCCCAGCAATCCTTTTTCGTAAGGGACGGTCACGCCGCCAAGGACCAGTTTTCGACCCGGAACCAGGCGATGCACGTCGTTTCCGATGCCCACGCGCATAATCAGTCCTCTCCCTTGCGGAGCTTGGCCCAGGTATCCTTGAGGGTCACGGTGCGGTTGAACACCGGATGCCCGGGCCTTGAATCTTTGGCATCCACACAAAAATACCCCTGGCGTTCAAACTGAAAGGTCTCACCCGGAGCGGCACCGGAAACAGTCGGTTCGACCATGGCACCTTCCAGAACCGTCAGGGAATCGGGGTTCAGAACCGATCTGAAATCCGCCCCGCCCTGCTCGGGATTGTCGCTCATGAACAGGCGGTCGTACACCCGGATTTCGGCCGGTACGGCATGACCTGCCGACACCCAGTGAATGGTGCCCTTCACCTTCCGGTTGTCCGGGGTGGACCCGCCTTTGGACTGGGGATCGTAGGTACAGATCAAGGCCTGAATCTCACCGTTTGTCGGGTCTTTGACAATCTCTGTGCAGGTGATGTAATAGGCGCTGCGCAAACGGACCTCGCGGCCCGGGCCCAGGCGAAAGAATTTTTTGGGCGGATCTTCCATGAAATCGGATCGTTCAATAAGGATTTCCCGTGAAAACGGCAGGCTGCGGACACCCATGTCGGGGTTTTGGGGATGGTTCATCAGGGTCATCTCTTCGACCTGTCCGTCGGGGTAATTTTCAATGATCACCTTGAGGGGATCGAGAACACCCATGATCCGGGGGGCTTTCTCGTTGAGATCCTCCCGCAGGCACTCTTCAAGAACCCCAACATCGATCCGGCTTTCCTTTTTGCTGATGCCGATCCGTCTGCAAAAGCGACGGATGGACTCCGGGGTGTAGCCTCGGCGTCTGAGTCCGGAGATCGTCGGCATCCGCGGGTCGTCCCAGCCGCTGACATGCCCTTCGGTGACCAGTTGAAGCAACTTTCGTTTGCTCATCAGGGTGTAACTCAGATTCAATCGTGAAAATTCAATCTGCCGGGGATGACAGGGGGTTTTCAGGGTGTCGAGGACCCAGTCGTACAAAGGGCGATGATCCTCGAACTCCAGGGTGCACAAGGAATGGGTGATGCCTTCGATGGCGTCGGAAATGCAGTGGGTGTAATCGTACATGGGATAGATGCACCAGGCGTTGCCCGTCCGGTGATGCTCGGCCTTGCGGATACGGTACAGGGCCGGATCCCGCAGATTGATGTTGGGAGAGGTCATGTCGATCTTCGCCCGGAGAATATGTGTTCCGTCTTCGAATTCACCGCGCTTCATGCGTTCGAACAAATCCAGGTTCTCGTCGACACTGCGGTTCCGGTAAGGACTGTCCTTGCCGGCCTCGGTCAGGGTTCCCCGGTATTCACGAATTTCATCGGCGCTGAGACTGCACACATAGGCTTTCCCGGCTTTGATCAGTTCGACCGCGTATTCGTAAAGGCTTTCAAAATAATCCGAGGCATAGCGCACCGGCCCGTTCCACCGAAATCCCAGCCAGGTCACATCCTCCTTGATGGATTCGATGTATTCCACCTCTTCTTTTTCGGGATTGGTGTCGTCGAAACGAAGGTTGCAGGTGGCCCCGTCGAATTCTTCGGCGATGCCGAAATTCAGGCAGATGGATTTGGCATGACCGATGTGGAGATACCCGTTCGGTTCCGGCGGAAAACGCGTGGCCACCTTTCCTTCGTTGACGTTGGCAATGATATCGTCACGGATGATAGTGCGGATAAAATCGGTGCCCTGACCCTGATCTGTGTCGGTGAGTGTCATACCTTTTCCTTCGATGACGTTAGGGGTTCATGCGTCTTCCCGGCCGAAACCAATCCGGGCCGGTCAGGCAGGATGTTGTTTTTATCACAGAATATCGACTTATGCCACTTTGAAATTGATTCTGTCGGGCAGCTTATGACGGAAAGACGGTCGACGAAAACAAAAATGGACCACACAACGGTGGTCCATTTGAGGGCGTAATATGATGGTCGGGATGAGAGGATTCGAACCTCCGACCCCAGCGTCCCGAACGCTGTGCTCTACCAGACTGAGCCACATCCCGATTGAAATAACGAACGTTTTTTATATCAGTGGAAGACGTTTGTCAATTCGTTATTATGAAATTTTTGATCGATCATCCTCACACGAAGGGATTGTTGATGATGATGGTCTCCTCACGGCCCGGCCCCACGGAGACGATGTCCACGGGCACCCGGGAAAGCTCCTCGATCCGCTTGATATACCGCTTGGCATTGAGAGGAAGATCCTTGAACTCCTTGATGGTCGAAATATCCTCGTCCCATCCGGGCATTTCTTCATAGACCGGCACGCACTGGGCCAGTATCTCCAGGTCCGTCGGAACGGTTTCCAGAATCTTGCCGTTGTAGTTATAGGCCGTACAGATTTTCAGGGTTTCAATACCGCCCAGCACGTCCATTTTGGTCAGTACCACTCCGGTCAGGCCATTGAGCCGGGCGGCGTTGTTCAAAATGACCATATCAAGCCAGCCGCAGCGCCTGCGGCGCCCGGTGGTGGCACCGAATTCGGCCCCTTTGGACTGCATGTAATCCCCTGTTTCATCGAGCAGTTCCGTGGGGAACGGACCGGCCCCCACGCGGGTGGTGTAGGCCTTGACAATACCGATAACGCCGTCAATGTCTTTGGGACCCACGCCGGAACCGCAGCAGGCATTGCCGGAAACCGTGCTTGACGAGGTGACGTAGGGATAGGTTCCGTGGTCGATGTCCAGATGGGTGCCCTGGGCCCCTTCGAACAGAACGCTTTTCAGCTGCTTGATGCCTACCATAATCTCGACGGAGGTATCGGCAATGTAAGGGGCCAGAAACTCGGCATATTCCAGATACTGCTTGATAACAGCTTCGGCATCCACGGTTTCGACGCCAAAGTAATGCTTCAGCTGGTAATTTTTTTCATCGAGAACGGTGCGGACCGTTTCTGCAAAGGTCTTGGGCTTGAGCAGCTCGACAAAACGAATTCCCACACGGGAGGCCTTGTCTTCATAACAGGGACCGATGCCGCGGCCGGTGGTGCCGATCTTGTTGTCCCCTTTTCTGGCTTCGCGAGCGTGATCAAGGCTTTTATGGTACGGCATGATCACCTGGGCCTTTTCGCTGAGTCGAAGGTATTTGGGGCTGACATCCACGCCTTTGGACTGGAGGTATTTTATTTCGGAGATCAGAACCTCGGGGTCCACCACCACACCGTTTCCGATAAAGCAGGTTTTATTCTGAAGGATTCCCGACGGCACCAGATGGCTGATGAATTTTTCGCCGTTGACCACCATGGTGTGCCCGGCGTTGTTGCCGCCCTGGAACCGGACCACGAAATCCGCATATTCCGCCAGAAGGTCAACGATTTTACCTTTGCCTTCATCTCCCCATTGCGTACCGATAATGACAAAATTACCCACGAGTGACTCCTTGCAATAAATTATAATCCCGGATCGTCATCAAGGGCGGCAGGGGGTTTCTGACGTTTATGACGAAAAAAGTCCTGAATCAATGCGCGGCACCGATCCTCCAGAACCCCTGAAACCAGCTCAACCCGGTGGTTCAACCTGACATCATCCGCAAGATTGAAAAGGGAACCGGCCCCGCCCCATTTCGGGTCTGACGCGCCGAATACCACACGTTCCAACCGTGCATGAACAATGGCCCCCATGCACATGATGCAGGGCTCGATGGTCGTGTATATCGTGGCTCCGGTCAATCTGTAGTTCCCAAGAAAATACGCGGCGTTACGTATGGCCAGCATTTCTGCATGGGCCGTTGGATCAGCCTGATTGATGGTCCGGTTCCCGGCGGATGAAAGGATCTCCCCGGATTTGGCCACAATCACACTACCTATCGGAACTTCTTGGTTTTGTCCAGCTTTTTCAGCTTCCTTGATGGCCAGAAGCATGAAGCGTTCATGATCGATCGTTTCAGACACGGTGACGTCCTTTACCTTAATATGAAACCCGGCCCCGAATCATGCCCGGACACCGGACCTGGTCCGGCCGGGGCAAAAACATGCCGGGAGCGAACTTAGTGTTGACATCGGATCCGTATTGGATTAAAAGTATCCCCGAATTAAGCGCTCGTAGCTCAGTTGGATAGAGTATCTGACTACGAATCAGGGGGTCGCAGGTTCGAATCCTGCCGAGCGCGCCACACCAAACCAAAAAAAGGTTTTCGGATATCGATCTGAAAACCTTTTTTATTTCGGGGATCAATCGTTTCCGACACCCGGTACCCCGAACGATGGCGACATCCCCGGCCATCGTCGTGAGTGACGCCGTCACAGGCGTTTGATCTGCATTAAACCGGTTTGATTGCCGTATCATGAAATGATTCGCCCCCATGCTCACCCTGTTCGCTTCGATTCTGTGGGCATGTATAATCCAAATGGAGAGACAAATGCAAGAAACACCTCCATCCCTGTCGGCCTTCCGGGCGTCGATTTTTCATTTTACCGATGATCCGGGCCTTGTCGCCGATGCCTATGAATACATCGAAGACGGCCTGCTCGTGATCGAAGCGGGACGTGTCCTGAAAATCGGCCCCCGCCACGCGCTGATCGACGATCTGCCCCGAAACTGCCGGGTCCATGACCATTCCGGCTGCATGATCATGCCCGGTTTCATCGACACCCATGTCCATTACCCCCAGATCGATATCATCGCATCGTACGGCAAACAGCTGATGGACTGGCTGACCGCCTACACCTATCCCTGCGAACAGCGGTTCCGTGACCCGGACATCGCACGAAAGACGGCGGACGTGTTTATCGCTGAACTGCTTGAAAACGGAACCACCACCGCCATGGTCCTGCCCACGGTCCATCCGCAATCCGTTGACGCGCTGTTCGAGGCGGCCGATGCCCTCTCGATGCGGCTTGTGTCGGGCAAGGTTCTGATGGACAGGAACGCTCCGGAAGGGCTTCGGGATACGGCACAGACCGCCTACGATGATTCCCTTGCCCTGATCACACGGTGGCATGGTCGCAGTCGGCTGAGCTATGCCGTCACGCCCCGGTTTGCCCTGACCTCGTCCGAGGCCCAGCTCGAGGCGGCGGGCGCCCTGATCCGGGAGCATCCCGACGTCCTTCTCCACACCCATCTGGCTGAAAACGAGCGTGAAGTGGCGCTGATCCAAAACGCCTTTCCCTGGAGCAAAGGGTATCTCGATGTGTACGACCGCTTCGGCCTGGTCTGCGGCCGATCGGTCTTTGCCCACGGCATTCACCTGTCGGATCGTGAGCTTGCACAGCTTGGGGAACGGGGCGCGGCCATCGCCCACTGTCCCACGTCCAATCTGTTTCTCGGCAGCGGCCTGTTCGATCAGGCAACGGTCAGATCCCATCGTATCGGTATCGGGCTTGGAACGGATGTGGGTGCCGGCACGTCCTTTTCCCTGTTCAAAACCATGGCGGAAGCTTACAAGATCAGCCAACTCCGGGGCGTCAATCTCAGTCCTTTCCAGAGTTTTTACCTTGCCGGCCTGGGGGGCGCCGTGATTCTGGGGCTGGACCATGCGATCGGAAATTTTTTACCGGGCAAGGAAGCGGATTTTATCGTGATCGATCCCCGACGTCTGCCGTTGCTCGACCGGCGGCTCGCCCGGGCGGAAAAGCTTGAGGACGTTCTGTTCGCCCTGATGATTCTCGGGGATGACCGGATCATCACGGAAACCCATGTGAACGGCGTAAAGACAAGTCTTCCGAAGGACCGGCCGTCAGAACAACCGGGGGGACACACCGATCACTGAATCGGGCATGACGATGTGGGGAGGCTGGGTCGTTTTGGAGATGACCGTATCCATGATCCGGCCAAACTCGTCCACGGTGCGAAGATAAATGTCAAAGGTGTCGATGCCGTCCTGATCGATGACGCGGGTGCAGGTGGTCGCCAAAGGGGCAAGGTTCTCGGACAGGAGAAACCTGCCTGACGGACGGGTTCCCATGAAAAAAAGCGTCCGGGCCGTGCCACGGACCGGCAGGGCCCATTCACAGACCAGCAGGCCGTCACCGGTGAATGCGGACAGCAGTTGGGGATAAGGTCTTGTAAACGACACCGCATGGCGGGAGATGCGGCTTGTCAGGACGCCGGTATCCCCGTAACCCTTCGGAAGAACCCGAACATAACCGCCGGGGTTCACGGCATTGCCCCCGTTGTCGCAAAGCACGAAGGTATAGCGGCTGTTTTCGGTGACCGTCAAAGGGTCGGGTGTTCCCAGGTCATCGGTGGGCTGGTGGAAGCCAAGGGGGCGGGACCCCGACCGGGCGAAGACCGCGGGATCTCCGCCCTGTCTCGTCAAAATTACCGGGTCACCGGAAGGAATACCCGGTCCGGTCACCGTGATGTGATCCACGTCGGCCACCCGGTCCGCCGCGGGGGCCACGGCGTAAAGACCGATGCCGTTGGCAAGAATCTCCCGGCTTGTCTGGCTGTAGGCGGCACAGGCTCCGACCTGAACATCTATAAGCTGTTGGTTGCCGGCGATCAGCCATTGCCCCGCCGTTCGTGTGAGCGTCCAGTTCTGAAGTGACTGACTGTGTCCGTCCGCAGTGGACACGGTCAGCGAAACAACCGCCGTCCCGTTATCCAAGTCCATGGCATCGAGGGACAGACCGGACACGGTCATCCCGATCAGGTCCGGATTACCGCAGATCGATTCGAGAAAGGCCCGGCGGTCATAGCCGTTGTACAGAAAGCCCTCGTCAAACAAAGCGACCAGTCCGGCCGCCGTCGGGTCAGGGCAGGCCGTTTCAAACCGGAGCGCCCAGTCAGCGAACATGCCGTCAATATCGGTCATCGCCTGGACAAAGGCGTCCACGAGGTTCCGGTCCACGGCCGAAAACCCATCGGATTCCGTGGTATCGGCAAGGTTTTCAATGAGTTCCTCACCGGTCAGGATATTCCGAAGACTGACAGTGTCAAGACGCTCGCCTTCCGGTGTCCATTGGGGGATCACGCGGATCATGTCCAGAACCGCATCCAGCCCCGTATGATCGGCCGCAAACGGCGTATTGAACAGATTGATTCCGGCTGCATCGACGCCCGCGGAATCGATCAGATCCCAAAACCGTGAACGGATCAGGGATTCATACCGGTCGAGGATGTCATCGGTGGCGATTCGAGACAACGGCGGATCGACGAAGCTGTCGAAATAGAGTTCCGGAGCCTGTTCGGTCAAATGCCCCACGATCAGGTCCGTCAGCGGAGTGATGTTGACGATGTCCGAAACGTCGGACCGGGTGCCCAGGGAATGAAGACAGACCGATCGACCGCCCACGGTGCCGCGGGCCTGAAGAATGTAAGGGCCGGTCATGGTGTCGACCAGATGTATGGAAAAATGACCATCGGGTTCGATGACGCCGGACAGATAGGTATTGGCGGAATTGGCGTTTTTAAGGATCACCGTTCCCCGGACCGGGGCACCGGCCGCGACCACACCTGAAATCGTGTTATCCGAGTTGTCCGAATCCACGCCCTGGTCGGGCGCCCCGTGGTTCAGGGAACAGGCCGACAAAACCATGACCGGCCATACCAGAAACGTCAATACCGCGCGTGAAATCATACCACTCCTTATCCGCCTTCCCCCCAGAAGAAAAGGCACCGAATTATCTGACCGTACAAAACTCCATATACGGATACACGATCTCTGTCAATCTTAAGCATCAAGCGTATCAGGGCTGGGGTGGCGGATGAAAAAAGGGGCGATCGTTTGATCGCCCCCAAAAACAGAGGGTATTGATACAGATGCGGGGACATCCGATATCCATGGGCAGGTCTGATCGTTGCCGGTTTTCAGGACGTAACGCGCGACGGACGGACGATCGGAACAGAGGCAGTATACCCGTTTTTTACGAACAGTCAAGTTTTATTTTACATATGTAAAATGAGACATTAAAAAACAAACGCCGGACGGCTGCCTGAACAAAACCGCCCAAGGGGACAAACGGGGCATGTCATTCCATCGTGACCGGGGGCAGTTGCCCGCCGGTCACGCAACCGCCGTCAGGCAGGAAGCATGGAATGAACGAATTCGAGGGTGCCGCGGACATCATCGCGCAGAAAGCAGGCAAGTCCCTGTTTCCATGTGCCGTCATCCAGACCGGCCCGAATCTTGTCGGCGTATTCTTTTTTCATCAGTTTCTTGATGGGAATGAAGGGCCGGTTCGGGGTATCGATCCAGAGGGTCACCAGCTCTTTGGCCCGGGCGATCAGCTGATCTTCGTCGACGATCTCGTCAACCATCCCGATTTCAAGGGCTTTTTCGACACCGATCATCTCACCGAAAAACATCACGTTGCGGTAAGTGCGCTCGCTGTCCAATCCGTAGCGGACGATTTCACTCTGGGCCACGGACAGAGGCAGGCCGATTTTGATCTCGCTCATGCCCAGCTTGACCTTGGGATGATTCTTGACGAGACGATAGTCCGACGCCATGGCCCAGATAAGTCCGGCTGCCGCGCTGTGCCCGTTCATGGCGCAGATCACGGGTTTGTCGCAGGTGAAAAAGTTCAGCAGCAGCTCCTCTTCCTCATCAAACCAGGCGTAGATTTCTTCGATGGTTTTAAAAGAGATAAAATCAGGAAGATGAAAGCCGCTTGAAAAGAAACGGCCTTCGCCGGTCAAAACGATGCCTTTGAGGGCGTCATCGGTACTCACCTTCTTGACGACGGCATCGATGCGTCGAAGGGTATCGATGGTGATCGAATTGGTGCTTCCATGGGAAAGGGTGATAATGGCAATGCCGTCTTCGATGGTTTCCTTGATCATTGTTCCTCCATGTTTCCGGTGCAGAGCCTGACGGGTCGTCTCGACGTTTCAGGCATGTCAATCCTCGGTCCCCGCTTATTAAGGCAGGATGCGGGGACTATACCCAAAAGCTCGGCAAATGTCCACAAGGGATCAGCGCAACCGCATGTACCATTCGTTCACGTGTTGCAGGCCGCCATCGTGCCCGTGACCTTAAACGTGAACGGCATGATCCGTCCCGCAGGAGGAGGCCCATGTGTTTTAAAGATCATACATGCGATTGCCCTGGTCGACGGAAGTCGGGCCGCGGATTTAATATAAGGTCTGAAGATTCTTGATCCGTTGAACCATATCGAAAATATCGTGCTCGGCCATTCGAATAACATCCTTGAGGGTGGGTGTCACGTCCTTTTCAAACGAGGTTACGGCCCCGGCAAAGCGGACTTCGAGCGGCACGCCCTTGACCCGGATCAGGTTGGAATGAATGGTTTTCAGAATCCGGCGAAGCGCCAGTCTGGCGTCGTCGGCATCGGTCATGGGCAAAAGGCTGATGATTTTTTTGGAATCGAGGACCCCCACCACGTCCGTATCACGCACCAGCGTCGACAGATTCTGCAGAACCATGTAGGTGATCTCCTCCCGGGTAATGGACCCGGCAGCGAATTTCTGCTGGGGAACGGCTTTGAGAATGGACAGGGTCACCAGGGAAAACGGAGTCTGATACCGGACGGACCGGGCCATTTCCTTTTCGATGAAATAAAGGATGCTCTTCCTGCTGTGAACGCCTTTGGGCAGCGGCGAGGCTTTGGCCGGTTCTTCCGGGGTGCCCTCCCCTTTTCCCTCGTCCTGGTCGAACCTGATGTCTTCGAATCTTATCTCTCCGGTTTTTTTGTCCCGAAACCGGTCCCTCACCCGTTCGAGAAGCCCCCGGATCTGGTCCTTGTCACCCAGCTGTTCCTCGAACATCTTCATCAGTGAGGTGGTTTCCGCATCCCAGGTGCCCATGGCCGATTGGCGTTTTGAAAAACTCACCTCCATTTTTTCGAGGAACTGATCCATCCGGTCATTGAGTTTTTTCGCCACAGAATCGAGTACACCGGCATCCAGATCCTTGCCTTTCAGGCGATCCATGATCTCGGATTCCACATGGCAGATGACCGTTTTCAGATGGGCAACACCTGCATCGTCGCCCTTGCGGGTCGACGTCAGGGCGGCATTGCCCGAGATCCGCTCGATGTAGTTGACCAGAACGTCGGTCAGGGCTTTCTTGTCGCCGGTTTCCTTGCGGAGTTCGGCGGCCAGATAAATCAGTTCGGCCGCCTCCGTGGGGTTCGATGAAATCTCCTTGAGCAGATCCTCCCCGGCCACCCCGATTTCCTCGGCGCTTTTTTTCAGGGCGGTACTCAGTGACGCGTTTGTGATTTCACGTTCCAGTTCTTCGGTCAATTTCAGAAAATCCGAAAGGGACATGCCTTCGGCCAGCAGCAGTTCCTTGAGTTTGGGCAGCAGGCGCTGAAGCTCATCGTTGTCGGGTATCAGGCGCCGGAGAACCTGGGCCAGCCGTTTGATCGGTGTGGCCCCCTGCTTGTACTCGTCCTTGACCAGTTCAAGAAGAACCTTGTCGACCATCTCCTTGGCCTCATCCATGATTGCCTGCTCGTTATCATAGATCAGGCCCTCTTTCTTCCTCTCCAGAATCCCTTTGACCAGTTCATCGCGCATCCGCGCCACGGATTCGGCCAGTTCATGGAGACTGGCCCCCGAGGCGTGCCCGGCCGCCTTGTCGACCTCCATGCGGATGCGGTGAATCTGGTCGAACATGATCACGCCGGCCGACGAATCGGAGACGCCGCCGTCCATCCGCAGGGTGTCGGGTGCATTGAGATAATCGGACACCTTGTCCGGTTTGGCCAGAAGATCGGTCAGGGGAAGGGCCCTGCCCAGCTCTTCGATGGCCAGCCCCCCCGAGATCATGTCGAGAAGTTCTTCCTTGAGGCTTTTGCTCTTTTCCTGTTTTTTCGTATCGGCGATCTGCTTGATTTCATCCCGGCTCAGCACTTCCTCGTCGGCGGTCACCTTTTTGAAAAAGACATGGTTGATTTTTACCCGTAAGACGCCTTCCCGGTCACAGGCCTCTTTCATCGATTCCGCACTGGGGTACCTGATCTGATCGATGAACACGGAAAAGAACGTTTCAAGTTCGGGCTGGGTCAACCCCTCTTCAAGAGAGACGGACTGGATGCCCCCTTTTTTGAAATGCATCAGCATCTTCGAGACGTTGAGTCTTGGATCCAGGGGCTCGTCTTCAACAAAAAACGCATCCTGATGCATGATGATCACGATCGGTGAATACTGCTTGAGTTCCACGCTGACGGCCTTGAAAAAATCGGCCATGGCCTGGGTGGTGAACGGATGGTTCATGTTGTACATGGCCGCCCGGTTGAACAGCATGGCGAACATCCGGCCGAGCTTGTCAATCACTTTTTTATGCAGTCTCTTGTCTTTCATGGCCATGCCTTTGCATCAGTTCAGATGGTTTTTCATATAACCTTCAAGGGCCTTGATGAATTCCCGTCCGGTCTGGTAGCGGCTGTCCGGATCTTTTTCCGTGGCTTTGACAATGATATCGTCCATGTCCGGATGAATCGACGGGTTCAGTTCACTGGGTTTCTGCGTAAAAATGCTTTCCCTGCTCTTCACCTTGAGCTTGAGCAGGGCAATGGTCGACTTCAGCCGCGGCAGGGGCAGCTTTTCGACCAGCATCTGGAAAAACATCACGCCCGCGGCATAAATGTCGGCCCGTCCGTCCACCTCCCGGTTCAGGATCTGTTCGGGGGCCATGTAGACCGGTGTGCCCTGGATGATGGGCTTGGAATCGTCTTCGCTTCTCAGCACTTTGGCAATGCCGAAATCCGTAACCACGGGGCGATTGGTCATGTTGTCCAGCAGAATGTTTCCGGGTTTGATATCCCGATGAATGATGTCCTGGCTGTGGGCATAGTCCAGGGCATCGAGAATCTGGAACATCAGCTTGACGGACCGGTCGACCGGAATAAACCGCCGGGACGGAATGATGTTCTTTCCCGCTTTCCGGATCAGATGGGACAGGGTGTCTCCGGCCACCAGCTGCATGGTGAAGAACAGAAAATCATCGGTCTCCCCCACTTCATAAATGGGAATGATGTTGGGGTGGTACAAAATGGCGGCGGATTCGGCCTCCTGCTGGAAGAGGGCCGCCGTTTTCGCCGTGATCAGCTTCTTGGGCAGGATTTTCACCGCGATCTGGCGTTTCAGGGTCCGCTGGAACGCCACGAAGATGATGGACATGCCCCCCCGGGCCAGTTCGCGGATGATGGTCGATGATCCGATCTGGTTTCCGATCAGATGATCGACATTGATGGTGGCGATCGATTCCATGGTCACGATAAAGCCTGCTGCTAAAGTCAAAAAAGGTTAACCAGTATATCCATCCCTGATCCGTGCGTCAAGGTATCACGGCATCCTGAACAAAATCAATATGAAATCCAAAATGATCCGGCCGAGAACTTCCGCGGGGATCTCAGCGCAGAAGGTCGAGGATCTCGTCATACCGGTCAATCAGCGAGCGCCAGGAAAAACGGTCCACGGCACGCGACAAATCCTGTCTCATTCGATCAAAACCGTCGCAGGGACCAAGCATTCGTTCGAGTTTGACAAGTAAATCGCGCTGGGACGAATACAGTCCTTCATGATGATACTGTTTTGGAAGTATTTCGGGATAAGACAGACGGCGGGGCAAAAGCGGCAGACAGCCGTATTTGACGGCTTCGACCACCGACAGCCCGAAATTTTCCTGCTTAGCCGTACTGATCACCAGGCGTCCCCGCTTGAGGAGGCGGACATAGTCCGCCCGGTTTTCAAGAAAACCGTATTGAATGACCCGGTCGCCCAGACGCTGCCGCGCTTTTTCGAATTCCGTTGGGACCCAGCCCGGACATTCCCCCAGAAGGGCCACCTCAAAGGACACGTTCCGCTTTACCATGGCATCCAGGGCATAAAAAAACGAGGGCGCGTTCTTGTCATAACTCCATCGGTGGTTCCAGATGATCAGGGGACAGGCGTCATCGTCCCTGGTCTCCGGCGTCGTTTCATCGAAATCCAGGCCCGGATAAAGGACCTCGGTCTTTTTTTCGATATCATGTCGCGCCCAGTCAATCGGGCAATCGGGCATCCGGGCCATGAAGGCATCGACGGACGACAGAAAGGCGTTGCGATGATACGCCGAATTGAACACAACCCGATCGGCCAGAAGAGCCGTTGAGATCTCTCCCATGATCAGGCCGGTCTCCGGTTTGTGCCCGGTTTTGGGCGGCGGATAGGTCAGCTGGCTCTCGTGAAAGTAAACCAGGACGGGAGGAAGTGCCGGCCCCAACGCGGCCTTGAGATCCGAAAGGCGCAGCATGCTGCTGATGATCAGGCCGTCATAGCGGCCAGGGGAATCAAGGTGTTTTGAAACATAAAGGGCCGAGCCGTGCATGCGCCAGGCCCAGTTCCGATCCGGCAGGGTGAGAAGGTCGATGTCGTGAGAAGAATGGGCGACAAGCCCCTGGGCAAACAGCCGGTGCGACCCCCCGAAATGGGGTTCAATAAACAGGAGCTTCATGGCCGGTCATTCTTTGGCCCGCCTCAACTCGTCCAGGCGGAGTCTGATTTTATCCAGAAATGACATGATATCCTGTTCGAGCAGGGAAAGTTCGCTGATCCGCTCGCGGATCTCGTCGAGGCGTTTACCCCCGAACTTCAGGGTTTTGACGATCTGTTCCTCTTCGTCAAAATCAACCTCGGTCATCCCCAGGATTTCGGAAATCTCTTCCAGGGAATAACCGAACCGCTTGCCCTTGAGAATGAGTTTCAGCCGTGCCCGGTCCCGCCTGGAATACACCCGCTGGTTGCCGTCGGTCCGCTTGGGATGGATCAGGTTCTTCTCTTCGTAGAACCGGATGGACCGGGTACTGATTTCAAATTCCTCCGCCAGGGCGGAGATGGTAAAAGTATCGTTCTGATCGTTATTGTTCACACCGGTATCCCGCCGGCCGTATCACGGCCATGATCGTTCTTTTGGTTTTAATATCCGTACCACATTGCCCCGATGCCTTCGAGACAGTTTACCTTTAATAATTAAGCCGTCATGGCCTGTCAAGCTTATTGCTGATCGGTTCATTCATCCAAATGTGGCCTGATCGGTAAATTATAGTTGACGTTAACGTCAACATTTTGTATAACACCCTAAACCATTCGCTCACAATCATCAACCAAAATAAAAACGAGGGCATCATGCATAAAATGTTCAATCCGGAATCCATCGTCATCTGGGGACTTTCCAGCAAGGAAACCAACATACCGAGGCTGGTGCTGGAGAACCTGATCCGCTGGGGATTCAAAGGGCGGATCTTCGGGGTCCATCCCAAGGCCGAGGACGTTCATGTCAACGGGATCCGTGTATACAAAAAAGCGTCGGACCTGCCGATCGTTCCGGATCTTGCCGTCTTTCTTCTTCCCGCCCGGTACATCCCCGCCGCCATCGACGAGGCCGGAGCCTTCGGTATCCGGCGTGCCGCCGTTCTGTCGGGCGGATTCAACGAATCGGGCGAGGAGGGCCGCAGGCTGGCCGAACAGCTGATGGAAAACGCCGATCGTCACGGCATGCGTTTCATGGGCCCCAACGGTCTGGCCATGGCCAACACGTCCAACGGCCTCTGCCTGCCCTTCACCCCCAGCTTCAGCCCCCCCAAGGGCGGCATGTCCATTATCACCCAGAGCGGCGGGGTCGGACTTTTTCTGTGGAACCTGATGGCCGATGAGAACATCGGTCTGGCCAAATTCGCAAGCATCGGAAACAAACTGAACATCACCGAAATCGACTGCATCGACTACTTGGGGAAAGACCCTGAAACCAAGGTGATCTGTCTTTATCTGGAAAGCATTCCCGACGGACGGGCCATGGTCGAGGCGGCCATGCGGGCGAACAAACCCCTGGTGGTGTTCAAGGCCAACACCACCAGCGCGGGTAACAAGGCGGCCATGAGCCATACGGCGGCCATGAGCAACAACGAGGACATCATCGAATCGGCTTTCGAACGGGCGGGCATCACCCGCATCCATCAGTTTTCCGACTTCATCGAAGCGGTCAAGGTGTTCGAACTTCCGGCCCTTGCGGGGGATCGCCTGATGCTGATGAGCCCCGCCGGCGGGTTCACGGTCATGCTGGCCGATCTGTGCGAAAAGGAAGGGTTCCGGTTCGCCGATCCGGGCCAGGCTTTTTTTGAAGGCATGAAAAAATACTCCAACGCCGGTATCGTCACGCTCTCCAATCCCATGGACATGGGAGACATCTACAGCCCCAAAGGCTATGCCGATATTTTCAATGAAGCCCTCCACAACGAGCACGTGGACGGCGTTGTCTACGTGACCCAGAACCCCCCGATGCCCAAAAGCGACGATGTGTACTATCGGATGTTCAAGACCGATATTTCCAAGGAAATCATCGGGTCCATACGTTCGGCGAACAAACCCTTCGCATCCTGCCTGTACGCCACGACAAAGACCCTGGGCAAGGTCAAGCGGAACCTGAGCATTCCCGTTTTCAGCTCGCCGGAAACCATGATGCGGCTTCTGAAAAAACAGTATCTGTTTTACAAAAAAAAGGCAGACGGTCCTTTTGTAACAACGCGGCCCGACGGCATGGACCGTTCGTCGGGAAAAACCTGGTTGTCGGAGCATCCCGGCATTGTCGGTGAAGACACCCTGGCTTTCCTGGACATGATGGGCATCGGGACCCTGCCCTCGCAGGTCGCACCGACACGGGAGGACGCTGTCCTGGCGGCCCGCGCCATCGGCTATCCCGTGGTCATGAAGGTGATTTCTCCGGACGCCGTCCACAAGTCGGAGGCAGGCGGGGTCATGGTGGGTATCGGAAACGACGCCGAGGCCGAGACGGCCTTTGACCGGATCGTCTCAAACCTTACGGCCTACAAGGCCGGAGCACGGTTTGACGGCGTCCGGGTCATGGCCATGGCAAAGGACGGGTACGACATGTTTGTGGGTGCCCATGTGGACCCCTCCTTCGGGCCGGTGGTTTCCTTTGGGTTCGGCGGCATTTACATCGAGGTGTTCGCCGATGTCGAGCATGTGCTTTGTCCGTCCAACCGCGCTGAAATCGAAGAAAAATTCCTGCGTCTCAAATCCCGGAAGATTCTCGAAGGCACCCGGGGACAGGAACCGGCCGACATCGACACCTTCCTGTCAATGATCGAAAGGATCAGCCATGTGATGGCAGACTATCCTGAAATCCGGGAGCTGGACCTGAATCCGGTCCGCGTGTTCAAAAAAGGCGCGGGGGCCGTGGCCCTGGACGCCCGTATCCTCATCGACCCCGTGTCCTGACAAAAAAAACCGGGCGGCGGTTCTTGCAAAACCGCCGCCCGGCGCCATTCCCCCATGAATCCCGATGCCCCCATCAGGGATTCATCACATAGGTTCCCTTAAGCGCATACACATGATTTTCCCAAACCCGGTTGTACCGGGCCTCGTCCACCACGGGACGCTTGATCATCTTCAGGCAGCAGGCCTGCTGCTGCTCCGTGGTGATCCGTTTGCCGTAAATCTGAAGGGCAAATTTCGAAAAGTCCCTGATCATGAAATCGAAAATCTGCTCGATCAGATCATCCTCGATGCCGTCGATGTCCCTGTTCTCCAGAATCAGCTGGCCATAGGCCACCAGGGTAAACAGCTCACCCACGTTCAGAAGAAAATCGATGTCCTCGGACTGAGCCTGCATGGTTTCCAGCGACACCATCATAAATTCCTTGAAGGCCTCGATCTGGCTCTTGAAAATGGTGACGTTGGGCAGGTCACATTTTCCGTAGACGATGTTATAATCATGGAACCGGGTCTTACCGAGTCCCTTGGTCGGCCCCTGATTGAACAGGAAGTCGTCGTTCGCCGGATCATTGCGTCTCGGCACCTCGGGAAATTCGCCCGGGTTGAAGAAAAAGTTGGGCATGAACTTGATGATCAGGGCCATGTTCACATGGACGGTGCCTTCAAGTTTCGGAAGAGCACGAATATCGGTGGCCGCGTTGGAAAAATAGGTGTCTTTTTCGAACCCTTTGGCGGCGATGACATCCCAGAGATGGTTGATCACTTCCTCACCCTGGGTGGTGACTTTCATCTTGACCATGGGATTGTACAACAGATAGCGCCGGTCGTTTTCCGATGCGCTGCGCATATAGTCCGTGGCCCTTAAGGCAAAGGATTTCATGGCGTACAAACGGCAATAGGCGTCGACGAACAGCTGGCGGATATGGGTGAAATCGGTCACAAATTTGCCGAACAGGTTCCGGCCCGCCGCATGATCGATGGCTTCGTAAAAGGCGTGCTCACAGATCCCGATGGAGGCCCATCCCAGGTTGAATTTCATGATGTTGATGGTGTTCAGGGACGCATCCCAGGCTTCACGGCCCCGGTCGGTGATGTCCGCATCGGTGATCGGATAGTCATGGAGCACGTACTCGGCCACGTAATCCTGATTGTAGATCACGTTCTTCACGCACTCGTATTTTTCATGTTTCGAGTCCACCACGAAAAAAACGTAATCCCCGGTGTCTGAAAATTTGCCGAAGGTGGACACCATGGCGGCCTCGTTGCCGTTGCCGATATAATACTTGTCACCGTTTGCGGCGTAAGTCCCGTCTCCCTTCGGATGCAGCATCATGTCGCTGGAATAGATATCGGCGCCGTGCTCTTTCTCGGACAGGCCGAAGCCGAAGATGGCCCCTTCCTTGAGAAGCCGGGCGGCCTTGTGTTTCACTTCCTCGTTTTTGCCGATAAAAATGGGTCCCAGACCCAGGGCCGACACCTGAAAACAGTACCAGTAGGTCAATCCGTAAAAGCCAAGGATCTCGGCGAATTCGACGATTCTGGAGGTATCCCAGCGGGCGCCGTCGCCATATCCGGTCGGGGTGAGGAGTTTGGCCATGATCTGTTCTTTTTTCATAAAATCAAGAAACTCGGTATACCACCGTGCCGAGTGGTAATCCTCCTTGCATTTGGCAAGGCCCATGGATTCGAAGAAATCGATGGTTTTACGCATGATGTCTTCGGTTTCCCGGTCCGGATAGGTTTTGTTCAGTTTTTTGGGATTGAGCAGCATGTTTGTGTCCTCCGCATGAATACAACCGGAGCCGGGCCATGGTCTGGCCGGACGCCGGTTGTTTAAAAGATCCGTCGAACCCGAACGGTCCCGGGTTCGAAATAACGCACCGTGATATCGGAACATTTTAGGGATGAACGTCCCCGGTCACAACCCCGGTTTTATATCGGCCTGAATACGGGGTATTTCCAGGTAGTTTGACCCGCCCCCCCCTTTTTTCAGCGTTTTTTTGATTCTAATCCCTTGATTATTTGATCCGTTTCAGTGATAACCAGTGGAACGTACCTCCGGCCACGGACTGAATCATGGCCCGAACCCCTTTTCAACATACCAAAAACGACCATGGACCCATTGAATCCGTTGAAAACCACAGGACGTCTTTCCGTCCCCGGACCCGATGCCGCAGCTCCGCCCCTGCCCCTTGACGAACTGATCCTGACCTGGGGGTACCAGGCCGCTGCGATTGTGGACGGGCACCACCGTTGCCTTTACCTCAACCGGAACATGGCCCGCATTCTGGGCCGTCCGGAGACGGATATCCTGGGGCGGGACTTCCGGCCCTTTCTGAACGTACCGCCCCCGGACGCCGGCGACCCCTTAACGTCGACGGTCATGGACGTGCATAGGGCCGATGCCGGCCGGCCTCTTCGGACCGTCGAGGTCCGGACCCTTTCCGTCGAAACCGAAGGCGGTGAGCCGTGGCGTATCGTTCTGGCCTACGACATCACCCATCACGCTCACATGCGACGCGACCTGCTTGAAAGCGAGCGGCAATACCGGCTTCTGGTGGAAAACATCGAAGAATTTTTCTTCGAACAAACCCTCGAAGGCGGGTTTCATTTTTTCAACGAGGCGATGGTCAGACACTCGGGCTTCACCCGGGACGAATTGAACGCCATGACCTTCAAAGATTATATTCTGCCCGAAGACTGGGACATCGTGGTCAAATTTTATTCGACCATTCTCCAGACCGGCGAACCGGCCGGGGGGCTCCTGATTCGCGGGCGGATGAAAGACGGGTCCGTTCATTACTACAACGTCAAATCCAACCTGAAAACCGATGCGGCCGGTCGCAAAATCGGCTTCCGGAGTTATTGCCGGGACGTCACCGCCGAGATTCTTTACGAACGGGAACTGAAGGCCAAGGTCGAAGAGCGCACCCGGGAGCTTCAGGATATCAACACGGCCCTCGAAGTGCTTCTGAAAAAACGGGAACGTGACAAGCGGGAGCTTGAAGAACGGGTCGCCTTCAGCATCAAGGAAGTGATCGCGCCCCACCTTGAACTTTTGAAAAAAACGGCCCTTGACAAGCATCAGGCCCTTTACCTTGAAATCCTCGAACAGAGTTTCAAGGAAATCTGCTCACCGTTCATGCAGATTCTGTCCGACAGCCTTCAATCGTTGACATCCACGGAAATCCAGGTGGTAAGCCTGATCAAGCAGAACAAGTCCACCAAACAGATCGCCGATTTTCTTGGGGTATCCTCCCGCACGGTCGAGTTCCACCGGGACAACATTCGCACGAAAATGGGCATCAAAAACAAGAAAATCAACCTGAGGGCCTACCTGCTGTCCAGCCGCCCCGTACCGTGAAGAGAACCCCATGCCCAAGGAACTGACCCACCTGATCATTGCCGACATCACCGGGGAGCGGTTTTCCGATCACCATCCCCGGGGCCTTCTCAGCGACTGCATCCATCGTTTCAAAGACGCCTATCGTTTCGGCGCGGTCATGCACGACATCGCGTTCTGCGGGTCATCCTCCGACAGGGGCCGGCAACTGAAGGACCGCGGCCTGTCGATCCACGGTGCCTCGACGGACGACATCCTGGGGCCGTTTCGTTACCTGGCCGCCGCCGTTGACGCCACGGGAGATTTGAGGTGCCTGGCCATGACCGCCGGAGCCCTGACCCACATGGCGGCCGACGCCGTCTTTCATCCCATGGTGTATTATTATTCGGGCCATGATCTTTCCCGCCACTATCGGCTGGAAACCCTGATCGACACCCATCTTTTCCGGCATCAGGCCCTGCGTCTGAAATGTTTCTCTGACCCGTCCGCCCTGTACGACACCCTCCGGGACAATGTCGACGGCCTGGCCGTCCATCTCGCGGGGTTTCTGGGGTTGCCCGAATCGTTTTTGCCGGAGATCGTCAGGGCCTTGAAGCTTCATGCCTTCACCCTCAGGCTGTTTCGCTCGCGCATCGGCTATCTGGTGTTTCGGCTGATCGCCGCCGTGGGTTCCGAAACCTTCCGGAACAAGGCCCACCTGTTTTATCCTCCGGGCATGCGATTCACCGCCCCGTTTTTCGAAGGGATCATTCGCTACCGTCATCCCGTCACCGGGGAATACCTGAAAGGGAGCCTGGACGATTTTGTCGACACATCGGTCCATCGGGCCCTGGACATGTTCACGGCCCTCCAGGCGGCCGCGGAGAAACGGCATCTTCTGTCCTTCGTATCCGGCCTGCCCGCCCTGTCCCTTGAGACCGGGCTTGCACCATCGGCCGGCAGAACATTCCGCTACAGCGATCTCCGATCGCCCATCGACGGCCTGGCGTCACAGCGCCCCCCATGTCGGGGGCCGGAGGTGATGTCGTGACCAACACAGGGTGTGCTTCAAACTTAATCCTTGATTTCAGAAATGATAATGACTAAAACAACCAGGATATCCGGACAACATGATAACATAACCCTTTTTCAATTCAGAGGTTCCCATGGAAATCAGCATCACCAAAGCGTCCACGCTGAAAGATCATCCCAGCGATCAGGGTCTGGGTTTCGGCACCGTGTTCACGGACCACATGTTCAATATGGATTACAATCCCGAAAAGGGATGGCATAACCCTCGGATCGAGCCCTTCGGCCCCCTGACCATGAGCCCGGCCACCATGGTTCTCCATTACGGACAAGCCATTTTCGAAGGTCTCAAAGCCTTCCGAAGCCCCGACGGCGGGGTTCAGCTGTTCAGGCCCCGCGACAATTTCAAACGCATGAACAAATCCGCGGAAATGCTGTGCATTCCCCAGTTCGACGAAGATATGGTCATGGAGGCCCTTTTGAAACTGGTGGATCTGGATCGGAGCTGGGTTCCCGGTGCCACCGGAACCTCGTTGTATATCCGTCCGACCATCATTGCCACCGACCCCTACATCGGATTGAGGGCGGCCCAAACCTATCGTTTTTTCATCATCCTCTCTCCGGTGGGGGCATACTATCCCGAGGGATTCAACCCGGTAAAAATCTGGGTGACCCGGGATTACGTGCGTGCGGTACGCGGGGGTGTGGGACGGGCCAAAACGGCCGGGAACTATGCCGCCAGTCTTTATGCCACCGAACTGGCCCATCAGGACGGCTACACCCAGGTCCTCTGGCTGGACGGCGTGGAATTGAAATATGTGGAGGAAGTGGGATCGATGAACATTTTCTTCGTGATCGGCGATGAAATCATCACACCCCGGCTGAACGGCAGTATTCTCTCGGGCGTGACCCGTGATTCGGTGATCGCCATGGCCAGATCCTGGGGCATGACCGTCACCGAACGCCGCATTGCCATCGACGAAATCTTCGAGTCCCATGCCAAAGGCCTTCTCAAGGAAGTGTTCGGTTCCGGAACGGCCGCCGTCATCTCCCCCGTGGGCAACATCAAATTCCATGAGCGGGTCATCGACATCGCAGACGGCAAGGTGGGCCCCGTCGCCTCACGCCTGTTCAAAGAACTGATGGACATCCAGTACGGCAAGGTGCCCGATACGGAAGGCTGGATCGTTCCCGTACCCGCGGCCTGACGGCCGGACAAACCGTCTTGGACTGAAAAGGGGGCCGTTTCGGCCCCCTTTTTGTTTTTTTAACCATCCCGACGTCAGGTCATTCCGATTCAGGCCCCTTTGGGATTCGGCCCATAGGCATTGGAGCCGGGCTGGCTGTCGAGGACCATGAACACGAGCAGGACAACGGCGCCGATCAGCGGAACAAAGGCGATGAGGAGCCACCAGCCTGTCCGGCCGATGTCGTGAAGCCGGCGCATGGACACGGCGATGGAAGGAATGAGAACGGCCAGGCTGTAAATCATCGAAAGAAATCCCGGACTTCCCACGAACCCTTCCACAAAGCCGATGACGACGGCGATGATAAAGTTGAACAGGACAAACATCCAGTATTCCATCCGCCTGGCCCGTCCCGAAAACACCGCGTATTTTTTCAACACCTCGATATACCAGTTCATATCTCGTCTCCTCATTGCCCCGTAGAAAGGGTGTCGGAGCGGAACCGGGGCACAACTCCTTCCGACAGGCACTGTCTCACTCTGATTGTGGCATTGTTACGGGATGGTATAACTATGCCGTCTAATCTATCAGGCCCCGCCCAAAGAAGCAACCCCGCAAAACCCCTCAGGCAGGGCAGAGACATGTCCGTTTCATTTTTTCTCTCCAACGATACCCGCCCCGTTCGATACCCATGGCGAAAGCATGCCCGCGGAAGAGGCCCTGCACTTGCCGCCACGGGCTGTTTCATTTTGTTTCCCGGCGGAATATTTTCAAAACTGGTTGACATTTTTCGGCTGTTTTTTTAATAACCATCTTTCTGACATCAGAGGCGAAACAGTGTTTGTTTGTGTAGCACGGTAACCGGGTCCATGCGTGAAAACAATCGTCGCACCCGAAACCGGTTACATCGGAACATCCAAAACGATTGATTTGATCCATACACAGAGGGGGTTACATGACGGAAGCCAAAGGGCCGGTAATATTCAAAGATCCTGACAAACTCATCGATTTTGTCATCGAAAAGGTCGGCAAGGAAATCACATTCGGGACCCAGCTCGGGCTGGGCAAGCCCAACAACATCATGAACGCGTTGTACCGCAGAGCCAAACAGGATCCCACAATCAAACTCAAAATCATCACGGCCCTGTCGCTCGAACCGCCGACATGGTCCAGCGACCTCGAACGCCGTATGCTCGAACCGATCCGTGAGCGCTTGTGGAGCGGTTATGTGGAACTGGAATACGCCGCAGACGCCCGCAAACAGAAACTCCCCCCCAACGTGGAAGTCAGCGAATTCTTCTACAAAGCCGGCGCCTTCATGAACAACGCCCACATGCAGCAGAACTACATCAGCACCAACTACACCCATGCGGCCCGCGACGTTGTCGATTTCGGCATGAACGTGGCCGGTGCCCTGATCGGCCAGAAAGTCATCGACGGCCAGTTGAAGTACAGCATGGGCTGCAACGGCGACACGGCCATGGACGCCGTCGACATCATGCGGGAACGCGAGAAAAAAGACAAGAAACCCACGGCCGTGGTGTGTGAAATCAATACCCACCTGCCCTTCATGTACGGTGACGCCGTGACGGATCCGTCCATCGCCGACGCCGTTCTCGACAATGCCGAAATCGAAACCCGCCTGTTCGCCGTTCCCCGTGAACCGGTCGCCACTGCGGATTTCATGATCGGTCTCAATGCCGGCACGCTGATCAAAGACGACGGCACCCTCCAGGTGGGCATCGGCTCCCTGGGCGACGCCGTGGCTTACGGCCTGATCTGCCGTCATCACAATAACGCCGATTACAAAGGCGTGGTTGAACGCTCCGGCCTCCTGGGCTACGCCAAACCGATGATCGACGAATGGGGCGGGCTCGATCCCTTTGACAAGGGTCTTTACGGCTCCACGGAAATGTTCGTCGACGGCTTTCTCCAGCTTTACAAGAACGATATCATGCGTCGCCGCTGCTATGACAACATTCACATCCAGAGACTGGTCCACAGCGGCGCCGTCAAGGACGGCGTGATCACCCCCGAGGCCTTCGAAGCCCTGATCAACCAGGACGGCATCCACAAGAGACTTCGGAAAAAAGACTTTGACATGCTCGTGGAATTCGGCATGTTAAAGACCGGCCTCACCTACGAAGACGGGTTCATCGTCGACGGCGACAAACGCTATGCCGCCGATTTCTACGACAAGGCCAACCTCAAGGCCGTGGCCGACAACTGCCTGGGCGACAAACTGAAAAAAGGCTACTGGATCCACGCAGGGTTCTATGTGGGGCCCGAAGATTTCTACGACAGCGTCAACGCCATGTCCGACGAAGAACGCATGATGATCAACATGACCAGCGTGCTCAACGTCAACCAGCTTTACGCCAACAATAAATACCTGAGCGAAGACCTCAAGCTTCTCCACCGGAAGAACGGACGGTTCATCAACGCCGGTCTGATGGTGACCTTGAACGGCGCCGTCGTATCCGACGGTCTGGAAAACGGTAAGGTGGTCAGCGGCGTCGGCGGTCAGTACAACTTTGTCTCCCATGCCCACGCCCTGGACGACGCCCGCGGCATCCTGATGATCCGAAGCACCCGCGGCGACGGCAAGAACGCCGTGTCCAACGTCGTGTTCAACTACGGCCACACCACCGTGCCCCGCCATCTGCGCGACATCATCGTCACAGAATACGGCATCGCCGACATCCGCGGCAAGAGCGACAAGGAAATAGCCATGCGGCTGATCAACGTGGCCGATTCACGGTTCCAGGAAGCCCTGCTCGCCAAGGCCAAACAGGCCGGCAAGATTCCGGATTCCTATACCATCCCCGACCGGTTCCGGAACAACACCCCGGAACGGCTTGAACAGGTTCTGGCTCCGGCCCGCAAGAACGGCCTGTTCCCGGCCTTCCCCTTCGGCACCAGCTTCACCCCGGATGAAATCGCCCTGGGTAAAGCCCTTCGAACCTTCAAGGCCAAGGCCGAGGAAAGCAAACTCGGCGCCATGAAAGGCGTTCTGGGCTCCTGGTTCTCACCGGCTCCGGACAGTGCCCGGAAATACCTGGAGAGAATGCAGCTCCAGAACCCGGAAAACGCCAAAGAAAAACTCATGCAGAAAATCGTGGTCGAAGCCCTGAAAATGACCGGGGCCATCTGATCCCGACGATCTTACGATCCGTCACACAAAAAACCGCCTCCCCGTTCCGGGGATGGCGGTTTTTTGTTTTCTGATCCGTGCTATCGAAAAGTTGATGAACGCGTAAAACGTCATCAAGGGATGGCAAAGAAAAACGTTCGAGTTCAAGGCGTCGCGAATCCCGAGGAATGAGGCGTACTAAGGGTACGCCGCAGTGACGAGGGATGAAGCGCAACGCAGAAATCGGACGTTTTTCGAAGCCATCATAGGTTATTTTCCGGAATAAACCGCCTCCCGTTTCTCGAACATGGCAGACAGGGCTTCTGCGTGGTCGGCACTGTGATGACAGAGAGCCTGGAGAGCGGCGGATTGTTCGAGCAGGTCGGGAAGCGTCAAACGCTGGCCCATGTGAATAAGCCGCTTGGCCATGCGCAGGGCTTCCGGGGGTTTTTTCGCGATTTTTGCAGCGATGCCCATGGCTGTTTCCATCAGGTTTTCATGGGGGACCACGGAACTGACCAGACCCATGCCAAGGGCCTCTTCCGCCGTGATCACGTCGCCGGTAAAGGTCAGTTCACAGGCCTTGGACAGGCCCACGGCCCGGGGCAGAAACCAGGCCCCGCCGTCGCCGGGAATCAGACCCACGTTCAGAAATGTTTCGCCGAACCGGGCCTTTTCCGACGCCACCCGGATGTCGCACATCAGGCTCATGTCGAAGCCCGCACCGACGGCCGGGCCGTTGACGGCGGCGATCAGGGGCACTTCCACGGCACTGAGCAAGGCCGGAATCCGCTGGACATGTTTCCGGTAACTGACCATGATCTCGGTGGGATTGCCCGCGAACATCCCCTTTTTATCGAGCATGTCCTTGACATTGCCGCCCGAGGAAAAGGCGGGGTCGGCTCCGGTGATGATCATCACGCAGACCGAGCGATCCTCGTTGACCATGGCGCAGGCCCGTCCCAATTCATTGAGCATGTCAAAACCGGTGATGGCGTTTCGGATATCCGGACGGTTCAGGGTCAGCACCGCCACCCGATTCTCAATGGTAAAAGAAATCTCCTTGAAATCCATAAGCTAACCTCCAAAGGTGTCGACGTGGACAAAGTCTTCGATCTCACGGCGTTTGGGCGCTGAAGGCTCCTTGGCCGGAAAGCCCACCGGAATCAGGGCGACCTGTTCAATGTTTTCCGGCAGGTTGAGAATCTCACTGACCCGGGCATGGTCGTACAGGCCAACGATCACCGTTCCCAGCCCCATGGCATGGGCCGCGAGACAAAGATTCTGGGTGGCGATCCCCAGATCGAACATCAGCCAGTCGCCCAGCCGGGTCGAGGCCTGGCCGTCGTAATACCCTGACACATTCTTCTTTCCACACACCGCCAGAAGCACCGGCGCCTCGACAATCGCCTTCGTGGCCGGATTCTTGATCAGGGTGTCCTGAATCTTCACCCGCAGATCCGGGTCCTTCACATGGATCAGTTCCCAGCACTGGCAATTGGTCCAGGACGGCGCCCACTTCACCGCCTCGAACAGCGCGCTCAGCATCTCATCGGGCACGGCCCTGTCCTCAAACTTTCGAATGCTGCGACGGGTTTTGATCAGATTCATCATCTCGTTCATAAGGCCTCCTGTGACGGGGTCGTCAAAAATTTATGGTTGTATCCCCATGTTGAAACCTGCATGGTAATCTTCCGTCGATCATAAACGTATTGAAAATGGATATCACCCACACGTATCCTTGTCAAACCGGGGGAAAGACGGATAAAAAAGCGAAGTCCGGCAGTCTCTTTCAGGTTATTACCTTTATTTTTACCCTTATATAACGTTATTACCCTTTTTTTCCATTTCGCCCCGTGTCCTGGTCCGATACACTCAACCGTTTTCCTTTTTGATCATTCAAAACACGGCGAACCATTTCACGACTCACACCAGGACTTGCCTGTTCCAAATTGCGACACTGTAAATTCCTGGAGAAACCGTTCTATGTCAGAAAGAATGCTTTCTGTTTTTGAACCGCGTGGTGCCTGAATTACTTGTAACACCCAGCATCCCAGATTTCACCTCGTGTCAAGCGGTTAAGACGGCAGATTTTTTCTTCCGAAACGTCGAGTTCCCCCACTTGTCATGAATCATTTCCAAGGCCTCCCGATAACCCCGGACCTCTTCTTCGTCCCGATCCTTAAACAACGGTTTCGCGGACATAAGAACATTCCTCACCCGATTGGGGTCAACTTTTACCCCTTCCATCCGGTTGATAGATAAAAAAATTTTTATCGCGCTTTTCAGCGGCCGCGGCTTTTTTGCGGTCCGCTGCAAAAGGCTTGTTATGTTATTTTTTTCCTAAGAAAAAGATCAATGTATTTCACTTGGAGTAAGAACTAGGTTTAGGAAAGCCGCCACGAACAACAACCACGACAATTACAATTGATGACTTACCGGTCTGATGAACGAAAACCTCAATATCGTCTTCTATGATTCCAACGGGTGCAGATTTAGGTGAGGCTTCGAGAACGGTCAACACTCCAATTCGCTTCCCCAGTCCGATTGCATAAGCAGCTGTTTGATCAAAGAAATTGGAGAAATCCTTTGGAAACAGAACTTTACTGTTCTCAACTTTCAATTCGATCGGGATGTCCCGGAATGTGAGATCCGTGATCCCTCCCGCTGCTTCGGGGTGACCTTGTAAGTTTTCACCAATATCACTCCTGTTTCGAAGCATCTTAGTGACTTCATTTTGAAATGCCGACTCAGACATACTATCCTCGAACAAGCCCCCTTTCAGAGCCTGTGCAGCAATGTTACCCAACCCACCTAATACTATCATTGTGTTGGCAATATCAGCTGAATGCAAACCTGGGAAGGATCTCAAGTTGTCGCGAACTTTGAGGAGATGACGATCGACATTTGAAAAACCAGTCAAGGGGTTTGATGCAACATCGCATCCCTCCAGCAGCAGGCGGCGATGTCCTACAACCTCGACACCTCTGCAATTGCGGGTATTATCAAACTCAGCCGCGTAAAGAAATTCGTATGGTCTTGAGCCAAACGAATGGGCTACCTCCAGCACTGCCCGCCCGGTCCCTGTAAAGCTGAAAGGGCCTTCACCTTCGGGTTTTTCGAACTTGAAACTGGGCAACCAATCCCGTTCACGGGAGTCGATTGTTACCGGCGTCAAAAAGAGAAGGTTTGCTCCTTTTGGCCAATTAGAAACTCTGACTTCGATCGTAAGATCGTAAGACGTCCCAGGCTTAAGATAATTCCAGTGTTTGGCTGGTTCGCCGTCGATATCAAACCTCAAGAATGCTACTGTAGTTTCGAGTTTTTCAGGTTCCTCTGAATTTCCGTTGGAAGAAGACACGTGAAGATCTCCAAGACATCGAGCGGGAATATTGGCGAACAAGAGCAACGGCAAGGTCCATCGTTTCAACTGATCCTGTATGGTGGTCAATTCATCCACGCTCTCAAGAGCATCGACTTGGTTAAGAAATGCTTCCAGCCGCTCATTGGAAGCGAAACTCAAAGATCTGTCAAACTCTGACGCTTTCAACTTCGCTGAAATCAAGAACCTTTGAGCATCTGGCTCAGCATTGCGTATGGCGTGTTTCCACTCAGTCAAAGGTACAAAGATATCAATGGCTGTGTGATAAGCGCGGTATTGATCCTCGACGTCACCTTGGCCTATCACTGACATTGTTGCACCAAGCTCCAGACATGCTTCTTTTAGTAGCTTAAGGTCATTTGGCGGAGGATTAAGAGCCTCCGCAAGTGCTGCGGCAACCTCAACCCTCGAAGAAAAAGCTTGGCGAAAAATCTCGAAGTTTGTCTCGTTCCTCATTTTCTTTCTCCAACTCAGATAGGAGACTATTCCATTTTTCGCTTAGTTCGACAATCGTCTCTCTATCTCCTATTGCTTGTTCAATCCTTGAAGCTACCTCGATTAAAGCGGCATTAAGCCGCCACTGTTCATTTCGATCTTCTGCAGGTATACTTGTGACCATCTCTCTGAAGCAAACACATGCTTCTGCATGGTTACTTGCTTTGGTCAACGCGGCAGCATATATAAGAGCTTCATAAAAGCCTTCTGGCCGAAATGGCTTGAGAGCTTCGAATGCCTTTTTGATGTCGTCTACACAGCTTTGAAGCTCACCGTGTGGGGCTCTCAAGATCGCTGTCGCGCAGTCGTCGATAGAAATGGAACGAGTATAGTCATCTTGAATTGATTTCATAGCCACATTTACAAAGCCTGGAACGTCATAAAATTGGTAGTGTAATCGATCAACAGCATGGTACAGGGCACTCCCCTCTAAACTTTGCAATATACCTGAAAGTAGTATCCCGAGTTTACCTTTTCTTTCTTCTGGCGAAAGACAGAGAAAGGCAAACGTGTCAATGCAATCGACAACGAAGTCATCTTTCTTGTCCTTTTGGGAGTAGTAAAAAATTAGATTCCATAGCCGGAGCTTAATGAGTCCCCGCTTCTCTTCTGGGAATGATCTGCGTCTCAGAGAATGGACAGCTGCTCTGTGAACAATGACAAAAGGGTCATTTAACAAGATTGAAAATGCTTCAAAGAACAGATCAGGAAAGTTCTTCACCAAGTCATATGGTACATTCTCCCATGCTTGCACAGCTCTGGCACGGACAATTGTACTAACGTCCATTAGGGCAGTATACCAATCGGAAAGTATCAGCGTTAGGCTTTCGACTCCGGTCAATAATTTCGAAACATGAGCGATCATGTTTCCACGCATTTGCGTTTGATCTTCGGGTAATTTACGATACAGTCCAAGGAACTCTTCAATCCCTTCACGCCCCTTGGATTTTGCACCAACAGCAGCCCACTCGATCAAAGCCCCCTGCAAACTGTCAATCGCTGTGAGCTTGTTGCTTTTCTCAATTTGAGTAAGCACATTTTTAGGAAATTCCAAGGTGCCCTTTGCATCAACTTGCTCATACTTGTCGCTGAGCATTGCCGCTGCACCTATCAGATCATCAAAATGCTCGGTTGCGAGCTGCGCAAACTCATCCCATGAATGCATGAAAAACTGTCCTGCATCGCTCATACCGTTCTCTGGACTTTCCACGGCCCCCCAAAGCAATCTTCTGAATGCTATTTTTTGAGCCGTCCCAATCTGTGTTTCTTTTCGATAGTTGTGTTTCAGAACTGATCTATAGGTTCTATGAGCCTCTTCTCTGCCAGCATTGTCGTTATCGGCGAGGAATAATTGGATAATTTTATCCGTTCCTTCTGGATGATGTTCAAGGCAACTCGAAGCCGCTTCCCGAAGATAATAAAGCACACTGCTATCTCTACGTACATTTGGCAGAAGGGTTCGTCTGCGCATCAGCTTGGCGATGATGGTTCTAGTGTGTTTCGATAGCAGCTCGGCATCATCTAATGCGAGAATAATTTTAACGGCAGCCCCAAACTTTTCGAGGTTTGCATCACTTATGAGTGCATCGACCACCGCACAAATTTCAGCACACCTTTTCTGGAAGAGCGAGTAAATTGGCGCAGAGTCGAGGGTTATTGGTTCACCCCAACCAAGAGGCATACCTGGGGGCGGCCCTAAGGCCATCGACACAAAACGATGTAGAATCCTTATCAGGTCGTTTTGAGAAAGTTTTTCCGCGTGTGTCAAAACCACATCGATAGCTAAAGGTGATTTATCGTAGTTGCTCACCAAGCGTACTGCCACCGAGAGTTTTTCTTCAGGGTCTAATGGCGCCCTGAGCAACGCTTTTGCGGCAGGTATAGAATACGGCAAAGTCTCGTGCAGCACTGCTGGCAAGAGATGCTTGATCACCCTTCTGGTGAAGGTCTCAGGAGCAAGGTTTGCAAGTTGCTCCAGACGCGGATCATCCCTTGGTATGTCTTCCTTATCAAGCTCATCCAGCAGATCGAAAACGAAGGTTTCATCCAAAGAGAGTTCGTGGTGAAGTTTCGCCCGTTCTTGCTGTCTCTCGGTTTGTTTCTGCTTTCTGTTTCTTTCTTCTTCTTCGCGAGCGTTTTTTCGCTGTTCGGCAGTCTTTTCCCTTGGAATAATAAAATCCAATATATTGGGAATTCCTACAGGAACCCGTTTTTCACAGTCCTTGCAGTTGTTTAGATAGAAGTCGTACGCTGCATCTTCCAGTAACCAACAATGCATCGAATTTTTTTTGGAAAATTTGCACGCGACCCCCATGTGCCCGATTGGGAGACCAGTTGAAGCTTCAATCATTCCCCTACCAGGAGATCTTACTAACTCGGCGTGGAAACACCAATTGTTAAGCCGCTTAGTTGCCCGAAGGTTACGCTGGCCTGCTTCAACTGCGTTTTTATAGCTGTCTTCAAAATCGTCCATCTTGACTCCCTCACAAGCACAGTTTCACAAATGCAAGCAGGAAAAGGGATGGGGGCACTGGGTAACAGGGTCGTTCAAGGTAAATTCTTGTATTGTTGCATTGCCCCCTACCATTTGATTTGCTTCATTTAAACATAACAAGGCGTGTTCGCGCAAGGTTTTCAGTCGCTGGGGAGATTACCGTGTGTAAAGTTCCTGTTTACCCCGAAACTCCCCAAGATCTGCAAGATACCAGCTTGTCGCTCCGGTAACGAAGAAGCGGCTGTTATTGAACAAAGAAAAGGTCGTCATCAAAGAACTCCACGAGAAAACTGCCGGGGAAATAAACAATAAATATGAACGCGCTTTATCGTTAAAACGTCACGGGGACAATAGATGTCCCCGTGACATCGTATGGCAAGGTTATTTCTCGAGGGGCAGGTATTCCGGTTTCCAGCCCATGTTGTCGATGGCGGTATCCAGGCGGGCGGGATCGTTCCGGTGGTCGAATTCACTGAAGGCGCATTTGCGGCTGAGGCCTTCGGCGATGGCCACGCGGCCCACGGCTTTGGCCACGGACAGGCTGACCTTGCGAAGCTCCTCCACCGGCGGAAACAGGGTGCCCTGCTTCAGATCGGCGTCGGACACATGCTCGGCGGCGGCATAGGCGGCGGCGGTGAAGAACGAGGGCAGGACCTTGCTTGCCCCCGAGGCGATGATCCCCAGGCCCACGCCGGGGAAAATGAACACGTTGTTGCACTGGCCGATGCGGAATTCCCTGCCTCCATGGCTCACCGGGGCAAAGGGACTGCCCGTGGCCACCAGGGCCTTGCCGTCGGTCCAGGCGTAGATGTCTTTGGGCAGGGCTTCGGCATTGACCGTGGGATTGCTCAGCGGGAAGATCACCGGACGATCGGTGTTTTGATGCACCGCCTCCACAACCTCCCGGGTAAAGCAGCCGGACTGGCCCGAGGTGCCGATCAGCACCGTGACCTTGGCCTGTTTGATCACATTGACGAGCCTGCCGTCTTCGGGATTTTTAAGCCAGGGAAGGGCTGCGGGATCTTTGGCCAGCCGGACCTTGTAGGGTTCGATGTTCCGGTCGGTGGTCACCAAACCCCTACTGTCCAGGGTATAGATCCGGGATATCGCCTCCGCCTCGGTCAGGCCTTCCTGCATCATGGCACAAGCGATCTGTTCTCCCACACCCACGCCGCCTGCCCCGGCGCCGTGAATCAGAAAGACCTGATCCTTGAGGGACTCACCCTTGACCTTCATGGCGCACAGAATACCCGCCAGCGTAACGGCGCCGGTGCCCTGAATATCGTCGTTGAAGGAAATCACCTCGTCCACGTGGTTATCAAGCACGGTGAAGGCGTTCTGCTTGGAAAAATCCTCCCACTGGCACAGGGCATCGGGAAACACCTTTTTGAAGGCCTTGACGAAGCGGTCCACAAAGGCAAGGTAGGCATCGCCCGTCAGCCGTTTGTGGGGCCAGCCCAGGTATTTTTCGTCGGCAAGCAGCTCCGCATTGTCCGTGCCCACGTCAAGGGAAACGGGCAGGCAGTGCCAGGGGGCGATGCCTGCGCCCTGGGTGTAGAGCATCAGCTTGCCGATGCAGATGGCAAGACCGCCGGCACCCTGATCCCCGATACCCAGGATGCCCTGGTTGTCGGTGACCACGGCCACGCGGATGCCGTCGTTTTTATATCGGGACAGAATCGCCTCGGCCTGATCGATGTTGCCGGGATAGAAATGAAGCCCGGTGGCCTGCCTGAAAATGGCCGAATACTGCCGGCAGGCCTGGCCCACCGTGGGGGTGTAGACAATGGCCATGAACTTGCGGATATCACTGGCGATGAGGGCATGGGCCAGGGTGGCGTTCTTGTCGAACAGGGAGCGCACATAAATGTATTTTTCGATGTCGCTGACCTTGTCATCCACAATATCATGGCCGTTTTTGATCTGGAGTGCCAGGGTCTTGACCGCCGGAGGAATGCTGCCGCTCAAACCCAGGCCTTCCCGTTCCGATTCGGTGAAGGCCGCGCCTTTGTTGGTGTAGTTGTTGTCCTGAAGCGCCCGGCCGCGGAGATCCACCTGAATGGACCGGGTTTTTCCATATTCATCGTAGGTAAAGCGATATCCTTGCTCTGACATGATCGGCGTCCTTAAAAAAAAATTGAATATGACCATGGCCCGGGGCCATGCAGAAATCACACTGTGGGGATGTATACCACGGGTCGTTTTGTTATCAAAGGGATCAGATCAAAAAACACGGCTTCGAAAAACGTCCGTTTTCTGCGCTTTCGCTTCATCCATCGTCACTGCGGCGTACCCTAAGTACGCCTCATCCTTGCGGATTCGCGACGCCGCAAGCTCGAACGTTTTTCTTTGCCGTCATGTGATGACTTTTTCGAGTTCATCAAAAAACACGACCGCGCACCGGTTATTTGACCCCGGCCTTGATGAATTCCCGGTTGAGCCGGGCGATGTTTTCAATGGAGATCCCCTTGGGGCATTCGGCTTCGCATTCCCTCTCGTTGCTGCAGTTGCCGAACCCCGACTCATCCATGGCCGCCACCATGGCGTTCACCCTCTGCCGGGCTTCGGGACGGCCCTGGGGCAGAAGGGAAAGCTGGGACACCTTGGCACTGGTGAACAGCATGGCCGAGGCATTGGGACAGGCGGCCACGCAGGCCCCGCAGCCGATGCATTCGGCGGCGTCCATGGCCTTTTCCGCCGTTTCCTGGGCAATGGGGATGGTGTTGGCGTCCGGGGCGCCCCCGGTGTTGACCGAGACATAGCCCCCGGCCTGGATGATCCGGTCCAGGGCGCTGCGATCGACCATCAGATCCTTGATCAGTTTGAAGGCCCGTGCCCTGAAGGGCTCCACCACCAGCACGTCGCCGTCCTTGAAATGGCGCATGTGAAGCTGGCACAGGGTGGTGCCCTTTTCCGGTCCGTGGGCCCGGCCGTTGATCACGGCCCCGCAGGTGCCGCAGATCCCTTCCCGGCAGTCATGGTCAAAGGCGATGGGCTCGCCGCCGTCAAGGATCAACTGTTCGTTGACCACATCGAGCATTTCGAGAAAGGACATGTCCGTGGAAATGTTCCGGGCCTGATACGTTTCAAGGCGACCCGGTTCCCTATTGCTTTTCTGACGCCAGACATTGAGGGTCAGGGTGATGGTTTTTTCGCTCATTTGTAACTCCTTTGGGTCAGGGTGACGTTCTCGAACACCAGGGGCTCCTTGTGAAGCCTTGCATCGCGGCCTTCCCCCGCAAACTCAAAGGCCGCCACATGGGTATGGGTGTCGTCATCGCGCAGGGCCTCGTTTTCCGACGTCTGGTATGCCTCGTTGAAATGGCTGCCGCAGGATTCCTTCCGGGACAGGGCATCGATCAGAAGAAGATCGGCAAAATCCAAAAATTCCGCCACCCTGCCCGCTTTTTCGAGACCGGGGTTGACCCCCTGTTTGGAGCCTGACACCTTGACGTTGGACCAGAATTCCCGTTTGAGATCCTGCACGCGGTGACGTGCCGTCTCAAGACCCGCGTCACTGCGGGACATGCCGCAGTGATCCCAGAGAATTTTCCCCAGTTCACGGTGGATATCGTCACAGGTGCGTTTCCCGCCGACGGCAAGGAGTCTGTCCAGGGTCTGATCGACCGCGCCGGCCGCCTCGTCGAAGGCCGGATGATCCGCGTTCGTCTGACCGGGGATTTCACCGGCCAGATAGCCGCCCAGGGTGTAGGGGATGATAAAGTATCCGTCAGCCAGTCCCTGCATCAGGGCACTGGCCCCAAGTCGGTTGGCGCCGTGGTCGGAAAAATTGGCTTCACCCAGCACGAACAGGCCGGGGACGGTGCTCATCAGGTTGTAATCCACCCAGAGGCCGCCCATGGCATAGTGAGAGGCCGGATAGATCATCATTGGCGTGGTGTAGGGGTCCTCGGCCGTGATCTTCTCGTACATGGCGAACAGGTTACCGTATTTCCGCCGGATCACGTCCACGCCGTTTTGTTTGATGGCGTCCTTGAAGTCCAGGTAGACGGCATAGCCTGTTTCTCCCACGCCACGACCGGCGTCACACTGCTCCTTGGCGTTGCGCGAAGCCACATCCCGGGGAACCAGGTTGCCGAAGCTCGGGTATTTTTCCTCCAGATAATACAGCCGGTCCGTCTCGGGAATGTCGTTGGGACGCCGGGTTTCACCGGGATTTCGGGGCACCCAGACCCTTCCGTCATTCCTTAAACTTTCACTCATAAGTGTCAGCTTTGATTGATAATCTCCATGAACCGGAATACAGGTGGGGTGGATCTGGGTAAAACAGGGGTTGGCAAAAAACGCCCCCTTCTTGTAAGCCCGCATGGCGGCGGTGACGTTGCAGCTCATGGCGTTGGTGGACAGATAGAACACGCGGCCGTAACCGCCGGTGGCCAGAATCACCGCGTCCCCTGCGTGCCGTTCGATCTCGCCCGTAATCAGGTTCCGGGTGACAATACCCTTGGCCTTGCCGCCCACGACCACCAGTTCCAGCATGTCCTGACGGGGAAGCATGGTGACCTTTCCTGCGGCAATCTGCCGTGACAGGGCACCGTAGGCTCCCAGAAGCAGCTGCTGGCCGGTCTGGCCCCGTGCGTAAAAGGTCCGGGACACCTGAGCCCCGCCAAAGGACCGGTTGGCCAGAAGGCCGCCGTATTCCCGGGCAAAGGGAACGCCCTGGGCCACACACTGGTCGATGATGGCGTTGCTGATCTGGGCCAGGCGGTAGACGTTGGCTTCCCTGGCCCTGAAATCGCCGCCCTTGATGGTATCGTAGAACAGACGCCGGACGCTGTCCCCGTCGTTCTGATAATTCTTGGCCGCGTTGATACCGCCCTGGGCCGCGATGCTGTGGGCCCTTCTGGGGCTGTCCTGGATGCAGAAGGTTTTCACGTTGTACCCCAGCTCGGCCAGGGTGGCCGAAGCCGAGGCACCGGCCAGTCCGGACCCCACCACCAGAACGGTGTATTTTCGCTTGTTGGCCGGATTGACCAGTTTGAGCTGGAATTTGTGCCGGTCCCATTTTTCGTGAAGGGGGCCTTCGGGTATCTGAGCATTGAGTGTCATGGCGTCCACCTTATTTGATAAATGAAAGGGTGATGGGAATGGAAGCGAAACCGAGCCCCACGGCGAGACTGAACACCAAAGCAAGAGCCTTGACGGCCGGCGTGTATTTGTCGTGGTTCAGACCCAGGGTCTGGAACGCGCTCCAAAACCCGTGGCTGACATGGACTCCGACGGCCGCCATGCAGGCCACATAAAACCAGACGAGTATCGGGTCGCCGAAGGCCTGGTCCATGATCTCATAAACCGTCCGATGGGTGTGATCGGCAAAATGGAAATTCGCAAGATGGGCCAGAACGAACAGAAGCAGAATCAGCCCGGTGTAGGGCATGGTCGACGAGCCCAGGGTCCGCCCTCCCCCGCTCTTGTTCATCTGATACCGGACGGGCCGGGCCGTGTAGTTCTGCCAGGCCAGAGTCAGCCCCGTGATCACGTGGATCAGGGCCAGAACCACCATCAGAATTTCCGCCACGGTGATCAGCGGCCCCAGGGCATGGAGATGATCCACATAGCTGTTGAAGGTGTCCACACCGCCGTACACGGTCAGGTTGCCCACCAGATGAACCATCAAAAACCCGCAGAAAAACAGGCCGGTTGCGGCCATCACCAGTTTTTTCCCCACCGAACTCGACAGGGTTGTCATTAACCAGGACATCGCTTCTCCTTTTAGTGCCTGTCCAGAGCGTGCATCTTGCGGCCCATGCCGGCGTTCTCGGGTTTTTGAAATCCTGCGGCCTTGGCATGAACCACAATCTACACACTCTGAATAGACACTATTGTTGATTGATTGCCTCCGGCGGCCCTGCCGGGGGCCAAACTTTTGAAAAGTTTGACAAACAGATATGGAAATCGTCTGTTTTTTTCAAAATTCAAAACCCATTTGCCCAGCTTTTTAAAAGCCGGCCGCCGGAGGCAAACACTCTGTGTCTTTGTGTCTCCGTGAGAAACCCGTTTTTTTGCGGCTTTGCCGCATTCATCATTCTCACATCCATTCCTACTTAAAAATCGTCTTGCACATTTCTCCCAGCATTCCCAGATTCTCGCAGACGGTGACGCCGTTGTCACGCAGCGCCGCAAGTTTGGCCTGGCCGGTGCCGCTGCCGCCGCTGATGATGGCGCCGGCGTGGCCCATACGCCGTCCCGGCGGGGCGGTGAGGCCTGCGATGAAGCCCACCACGGGTTTGGTCACGTATTTTTTGATGAAGGCGGCGGCCTCTTCTTCGGCATTGCCGCCGATTTCACCGACCATGACGATGCCCCGGGTGTCGGGGTCGTTTTGGAAAGCATCGAGCACATCGATGAAATGAGTGCCGCTGACCGGGTCGCCGCCGATGCCCACGCAGGTGGTCTGGCCGATGCCCTGGGCCGAAAGCTGATGCACCACCTCATAGGTCAGGGTGCCGGAGCGGGACACCACGCCCGCCGGACCTCCGGGGGTGTGCATGGGGCCGGGCATGATGCCGATCTTGCATTCGCCGGGCGTGATAATGCCCGGACAGTTGGGGCCGATCAGGCGGGAATGCCTGCCTGCCATGAATTTCCGGACACGCATCATGTCGAGGACGGGAATGCCTTCGGTGATGCAGACGATAAGCTCGATCTCCGCATCCACCGCTTCCATGACGGCGTCGGCGGCAAAGGCCGGGGGCACGAAAATCATGCTCGCATTGGCGCCTGTTTTCTTCCGGGCCTCGGACACGGTGTTGAACACCGGAACCCCCTCGTGCATCTGTCCGCCCTTGCCCGGGGTGACCCCGGCCACCACCTGGGTGCCGTATGCCTGGCACTGTTTGGTGTGAAAGGCCCCTTCCCTGCCCGTGATGCCCTGGACCAGCAGCCGTGTGTGTTTGTCGACGAATATGCTCACGATGGGTCTCCTTATGCGATGATGGCGGCGATTTTTCGGGCCGCGTCAGTGAGGTCCGAGGCGGTTTCCAGTTTCAGGCCGGATTCGGAAAGAATTTTCCGGCCCAGATCCACGTTGGTGCCCTCCATGCGGATCACCACCGGAATGTCGATGCCGGTGTTTTTTGCCGCCTGGACCACACCCTTTGCAAAGATATCACAGCGAAGAATTCCCCCGAAAATATTGATCAGAATGCCTTTGACCTTCTCGTCCATCAAAAGGATGCGGAAGGCGTTTTCCACCATGTCCGCCGTGGCTCCCCCGCCCACATCCAGAAAATTGGCGGGCTCTGCCCCGGCCTGTTTGATGATGTCCATGGTGGCCATGGCCAGGCCCGCGCCGTTGACGATATTACCGATGTTGCCGTCCAGGCTGATGTAGTTCAGACGATGCCGGGAGGCTTCCACCTCCAGCGGCGATTCCTCGTCTTCGTCGCGCAGGGCCCTTATTTCAGGGTGACGATAAAGGGCGTTGTCGTCGATATCCACCTTGGCGTCCAGGGCTGCCACGGTGTTTTCGCCGGTCAGGACCAGGGGATTGATTTCGATCAGCGAACAATCGAGTCGGACGAACATATTCACGAGATTTCCGATCATGGTGGACATCGCGGTGACCGCCTGTCCTTCCAGACCAAGGCCAAACGCCACCTGGCGGCCATGATAAGGCTGATAACCCATGACCGGATCAACACTGACGCGCATGATCTTGTCCGGTGTCGCGGCGGCCACGTCCTCGATATCCATGCCGCCTTCCGTGGATGCCATGATGACGATATCGGCCGTGGCCCGGTCCGCCACCAGGCTCAGATACAATTCCCTCCGGATGTCCAGCCCCTCTTCGATCAGCAGTTTTTTCACGATCCGGCCCGAAGGACCGGTCTGGTGGGTGACAAGAGTCATACCCAGGATGGCGGATGCGTGATCCCGGACCTCGTTTCGGGACCGGGCGAGTTTGACGCCGCCGCCCTTGCCCCGCCCCCCGGCATGAATCTGGGCCTTGACCACCACGGGAAAGGCGCCCAGCTCATCGGCCGCGCTAAGGGCATCGTCCACCGAGGCGGCCATCCGGCCCCGGGGAATGGGAATCCCGGCCTCGGAAAAAAGCTGCTTGGCCTGGTACTCGTGGATTTTCATGAAACAACCTCCTTCATCGTTGGAAGGGTTGGGCCGTCACGACAGGGGGCAGCGGATCAGGATTCCCTGCCCTCCAGGGCGGCGCTCAGAATGAATTCCGTCTGAAACGATATGTATTCTTCCAGGGTGTATCGACGCTTCAAAAACCACTGCCGGAAGGTCCACATATGGCCCAGGACGGTGATGTTGTGAGCCAGGAGTTCCACCGAACGGTCATCCATCTTCGGCAGATGGCCTTCGGCGATGGTCCGGGCGATCACATCCACCAGGATATCCGTGATGCGAACCTCGTTCTGGAGCACGTGACTGCGCCATTTTTTCGGAAGGGATTTGGTTTCCTGATAAATCAGGAGCAAATGGTCCCGCATGCGGTCGCAGACCATAATATATTCCATAATCACGTCCCTCAGGGCCTCGATGTCCGAGGCATTGCGGGACAGGGCCGCCGCCACCCCCTGTTCGACCTCTTCATGAATCGCGTCGCAGACCAGGTAAAGCACATCGTCCTTTGACGCCACATACTCGTACAGGGACCCGATGGAAAATCCGGCGGCGCCGGCGATCTGACGGGTGGTGGTTTTATGGAACCCGTTCTGAATGAAAAGCTTGACCGCCGCATCGACAATCTGGCGTCGACGACGCTGGACCAGGTCGGGATTCTTCACCTGGGTTTCCACGTCTCTTGTCCGTTCACGTTTTTTCATGGTCTGGTCCGAATCGTCATTGTCGGGTCACGGGCGAGATGAATGGCGGGGGTGCCATTCTGAACGAGCGCTCAGTCAGGTACGTAGCATGCACCCTTTTTGCTTGTCAAGGGTTTAGGACCGGGGGAAGCCATTTTCCGAGACCCGACGTCGTGCATCGCCCGGCTATAAAAAAAACACCCTCACACAATTATCACAATCATGGGGTACTGAATGCCTTTAGCGTAAGAACATTTTCGCCGTCCGGATGTGGTTAACCAGTTTAGTAAAAAAATCAATGTGTTAAAAAGGTTGACGGATGCATTGTTTTAACATACGGATAAATATCTGTCCGTCTTGAAGGAATGACCGTGACCGGGGGCCCTTCCCCGGACCGACCGGCGTTTCCGCGTGAATCAATTCAGAAATATAGCACGTCAGACTCTCGGCATAACCGGGGCGTTCCGCCGTCCGTCGGAACACCCTCAAGAACCAACATCACGAAAAGGAGGGATCATGATGAAACGATTACGGTACGGAATGATACTGATGATGCTCACGGCGACGGCGGTGTTTGGCCTCGCCGCCTGTGATGAGAAGCCGGAAACCACCGAGGCGGTGGTGACCGACGGCATCACGGACGCCGATGTTGCCGCAAACAGGCCCGAGGTGCTGCCCTATGTGACGGCCTACCGGGTTCTTGACAAGAGCAACGGCTTCTTTGCCAAGCATCTTTTGTCGGAAAACATCGAAGGCCTGGGCGTCGTGTTTTTTGTCCGGCGTTTCGGGGATTCGACGTGGATCAGGCTGGGCGAGGACGTCCTTTATACCGATGAAAACGGCCGGGCCGCCTTGCCTGGCCTGCGCAGCCGCCTGCCCCAATCCCTCCTCGACCAGGCCCCCATCGATCTCCAGCTTCAGGCGAGACTTTACTTCGACAAATCAACCTATGTTTCCGATGACCAGGGGCTCATCCGCATTCTCAGCGCCGACAAAACAAAAAATCCCGGCGTGGTGTACACCGACCACGACAACACCCTGCATGCCACCGGCGGACAGAACGCCGTGCAGGACTGGATCGATTTTCTGAATTTCGCGAAAAACGACTGGCCCCTGGTGGACGGCGACGTGGTGTCGGCCGTGGCACAGCTTCAGTCTGAAAACCGCCAACTCGTGATTGTCACGGGCATGCCCGGCGATTTGAGAGCGGCCTGCCGAACCCAGATGAACCGGCATTTCGAACAGAGCGGCCGTCGGACCATTCCGATTATTACCAAAGACGATTTTTCCTATGAACACAGCAACGTATTCAAGCGGGAAGTTCTTGCCCTGCTCTCGGATCTCTATGGTCCGGACAACTGCCTGGCCATGGTGGGCGACACGGTGCGCCAGGACGGATACGGCGCCATTGCTAACGGCATTCTCTACGTGCCCTACCAGGTGAATTACGCCCTGGCCCCGGACCTGCTCGATACCGAAGGCTTCGGACCCATCGATCCCGACACCGTGGCCGACACCTGGACCCAAGTGATCGATGCCGTCAAAAACGGCCCTGCCATCGAAGACAACGTGTTTCTCAAACGCCATAACGGTTTCATGAACATCGCCCACCGGGGCGGCGGGGAACTGCTGCCGGAAAACACCCTCGAGGCTTACCGTAATGCTTACGCCGTGGGCGCGGAATCCATCGAGGGAGACGTCCACATGACATCGGACGGCGTCATCGTCGTATCCCATGACGAGACGGTGGACCGCTGCACCGACGGCACCGGTAAAATCATGGACAAAACCCTTTCAGAAATCAAAGCCCTGGACGCCGGATACCGGTTCACGCCGGACAACGGGGCCACCTACCCCTGCCGGGGCATGGGGTACACCATCCCCACCCTTGAAGAGGTGTTCGCCGACCCGGAACTGAACCGCCGCCCCATGGTTCTGGAAATCAAGCAAAGCGGAACCCTCGTGGTGGAAAAGGTGCTCGATCTGATCGAGGCCTATGACATGGAAGATCAATTGATCGTCGGCGCCTTCAATCAGGACACCGTCGATCTGATCGGGGATCTCGGCCGCTCCCGGGGCATGAACCTGGTCCGGATCTTCGCCACCGAAGGGGTGCTGGAATTTATTGCCACGCCGTGCTGGATCATGGATGAGCCGGATTACGCGATGCCCGGCGACGTGCTGGCCCTGCCCAAAGAAATCGTGACCCATCTTCTGGTTCAGAAGGCCTGGGTCCTGGGCCTTAAAGCCTATGTGTGGACCGTCAACGATGAAAGCGGCATGGTCCGCTTCAAGGACTCCGCCAGGGTGGACGGCATCATGACCGACAACCCCGAGCGGCTCGAAGCCCTGCTTGTGCCCTAAGCCCCCCCTCCCTTCAGCTTCCGCAGGATTTCAGCACCCGGCTGAGATCGGCGAAGCTGAAGGGTTTTTTCAAAAAGGCGCACAGGCCGTTTTTTTCCAGCTCTTTCACGTCATCCATATCGGTATACCCCGAATAGATGATCACGCGGGTCGACGGAGAAAGGGCCTTGATTTTCCTGAAACAGTCCTTGCCGTTCATTATCGGCATCATCATATCAAGGATGACCAGATCGATGGTCTTCTGTTCGGCAATGAACACATCCAGGCCTTCCTGGCCGTTTTCAGCGGTGATCACCGTGTATCCCAGCGCCTCGAGCATGTCCTGGGTGGCCTCACGCACGATGGCCTCGTCCTCGACCAGAAGAACGCGGCCCGATCCCTTCTCGATCGGCGGGCGTTCCGTCTGCCGATCCTGGGTTGTCCCTTCCGTCATCAGGGGGAGATAAAGGGTGAAGGTTGCGCCCCGATTCGGCTCACTGCTGAAATCGACCAGCCCGTGGTGTTCCGTGATCGTCCCATAGACCGTGGCAAGGCCCAGACCGGCGCCCTGGTCGATATTTTTGGTGGTGAAAAACGGTTCGAAGATTTTGTTCTGATATTCCATGGGGATACCCGTTCCCGTATCCGTCACGTCGATCTTCACATAACGGTCGGCCCGGGGCATGCCGGCCAGATTTTTCAGGTAGGGATCCTCGGTGTCGACCGGCAGGGTCCGGAACGTCAGGGTACCGCCCCGGGGCATGGCGTGCCCGGCGTTGATCCCCAGGTTGATGAAGACGTTCTGGAGCTGTGATTCGCTGCCGCTCACCAGCAGCCGTTCGTCGTGGAAATCACAGACAATGCTGATCGTCTTGTCAATGGAATAATTCAAGATTTCAATGGCGGTCCCGATCACGGCGTGAATATCGATGGGTCTGTAAGCCTGGCTGTCCTTGCGTCCGAAGGTCAACAGTTTACCGGTCAGATCCGCCATGCGCTCCGCCGAATCCGTGATCAGCTTAAGCGAGCGTCTTGCGTCGTCCGAAAGCCCGTGTTGGCCGAGCATGGCGGCTCCGCCGATGATACCCGAAAGCATGTTACTGAAATCGTGGGCGATCCCACCGGTAAGAAGGCCTAAGGCCTCCATTTTTTCGGCGTGCCTCAGTTTCTCGCGCAGCACATACTGCTCAGTGACATCCTCGTGCATCATCACCAGCATTTCCACCCGGCCTTCAAAATTCAGCAGGGGAAACACCACCATACGCATCCATAATGTTTTTAAAGGCTTTCCAGGCCCGTTTGCCGGAAGGGTAAGACAGTAGTCGGGAATATGGATGGTTTCACCGCTCAGGGCCTTTTTCATCTCGTCGGCAATGCCAATGCGGGCGATGACGGGATGCTCGAACACGGGAATCCCAGGCACGGGCCCTGATCCGAACATCTCATGAAAGGCCCGATTGATCCGCAAGGGGCAGCCTTTATCATCGGTAATCAAAATGGAATAGGGATTGAGCTCGAACAGACGGTTCAATCGGTCTTCGCTGGCCCGCAAGGCTTCTTCGGCCTTTTTCAGCGGCGTTACATCGCGCATGGACGAGAACAGGCGTCCGTCCGCCAGTTTTTTCGTTTTCATTTCCACGATCACACGGCTGCCGTCCCTGCAGGTGATCTCCCGTGTGGCAAAAATGATTTTTCCATCGTGAAGGGACTGGTAATCCAGAGGTTTTTCCCTGAGCATGTCCCGGGAAAACAGCTTGGTGATATTGGCGCCGATCAGTTCGTCCTTGGCGTATCCCGTGATGCGGGTCATGTTCTCGTTGGCATCGGTGATGGTCCCTCCGTCGATGCCGATCAGCACACCGTCGGCCGCCTGCTCGAACAGGGCCTGGTAACTGGCCCTGCTCTCGAGCAGGGCTTTTTGGGCCTGGACACGTTCGGTAATATCCTCCACGATGCCCATCCCGCCAAGGACCGCCCCCTGATCCGACACCATGGGGGCGAAAATCAATCGGACCGGGGTTTTTTTCCTGGCGGTATAGGATTGGTATTCAATTTCGAGATGAACGGTCTCGAGCCGGTCGAGACTGGTCCGAAGCGCCTGTTTCACCCGCTCATCGGGAAGGTTGAACATGTTCAGGCCCACCAATTTTTCCCGGGAGGACCCGATACTTTTCACGAAACCGTCGTTGCACTCGGTAATCACGCCGTCCGGATTGTAATGAAACAGGCCCACGGGTGCGTTGATGAAAATCTGCCTGAATCGTTCCTCGCTTTCCTGCAAGAGGCCGTTGGCCGTCAGACGGGGGGTGATATCCTGGGCAACGGCATAAATGGTATTGCCCCGGACGTAAGCCCGCCATTCGAAGGTTTTGTAACGCCCGTCCTCATCTTTGAACCGGCAGGAAAAATCGCTGACCCGTCCGATGTCCTTCAGGCTTTTGAACATGGCGAACACCGCGTCGCGATCATCGGGATGAATGGCGGACTGATAGCCTCTGTCCATCAACTCTTTGGGACCGTAACCCAGGATATTTTTCCATGACCGGTTGTACCGGAGAAGTCGGCCCTCAAAATCGAACAGGCAGAGCAGGTTGTTCGACAGATCAAAAAACATTTGAAAATCCGGATCATGATCCGGCACCGCGTCGTCCCGTCCGGATGATTCCGCTTGCGGCGAATAACTGAGAAAAAAATAACCGTCTCCGTCCGAGGTCACATCCACATGGCGTTTTCGACCGTCATCATCAATGATATCAATCCGTTCCGTGCCGCCGTTCAGAGCCACACGGCCGAACACCCGGATAGGGTCGACACGGTCCGGGCCCGGATCGGGATAACGGTCCCTAAGGGTTTTCCCGCAAAGGTCCGACGCCTTGCACCCAAGCATCCGCTCGCAGGCGGCATTGACGGCAAGGGTTTCATAATCCCGGGGGACCCCGTTTTCATCAAGGATGATCCGATGGCAGGAAAGGGCCTGGGGCGAATGTTCAAAGCAAGGTCTGTAAGAAGGCGTTGTCATGGATCCACAGTCGCATACGGTTCAAAGTTGACGGCTTCGTAAAACGTCCGATATCTGCGTTACGCGTCATCCCTCGTCACTGAGGCGTACCCTAAGTACGCCTCATCCTTGCGGATTCGCAAGCCTTGATCTCGAACATTTTACGAAGCCGTCCAAAAACTTACTTTTTACGAGATCATCAAAGTTGCATCCATCAAATTTAACACGGAATTTTCCTGAGACTAACACGATCCGCGCATTTTTCAAATCAATTTATGGATTTGGCCCACAACCGTCAACCCCCGGAAATCCGGATAATCAATGCACCGGGGGAAAATGTATGCAGATTTTCAATTTGAAAAATCCATACAATCTATATATAAGGTTTTCTTTATGATTACGAACCGTTCACGACAGATGCTGGATACCATGATGATTGATCATATCGGACACTACTGACGGCTTTCGTCCCTTTTCGCCCGTTGGGCGGATACGACGATGTTGAAAAACTGAGCCGACGGTGGCTTCCGGGTATGATGTCACGGTTCCGGACCGAACGGTCCCATCCGCCAGACCCCTCATTCCCCCGCCACAGGGGTTGGTTTCAAACGTGAAACAACCCGCCCTTGGACACATAAAAAACGCGTCACCCTGGTAATACGTCGCCGGGCTGGATTTCCCCTCGGGAAGCTCGCCGGACGTGTCATCATTGATGAACTTGTAAAAAGTCATCAATGGATGGCTATGTAAAAAAGTTCGAGTTCAAGGCGTCGCGAATCCTTAAGGAATGAGGCGTACTTAGGTACGCCGCAGTGACGAGGGATGAAGCGCAACGCAGAAATCGGGCTTTTTTACGACGCCATCATCGTTGATCCCGGGAAAGCCGGGAGAATGATCATTTCTTATGAGTGGAGGAATATCACTATGTCAGAAGCATTGAACGTAACCGGAGGGAAATCCCGCATCAAGGAGAAGGCCCTTGCGATTGTCCCCGACGGCAATCTGTCGGCCTGCCTGACCTGCGGCACCTGTTCCAGCGGCTGCCCGGCAACGGGGCAGATGGACATGGATCCCCGAAAGTTTCTGAGAATGGCCGTCCTCGGCATGGATGACCAGCTCGAGAACCACCCCTGGCTCTGGGTCTGCACCATGTGCAGGCGATGCTACGATGTCTGCCCCATGAGCATCAACATTCCCCAGCTGGTTTACGAACTCCGGGCCGAATGGCCGCGCGAAGAGCGCCCCAAAGGGATTCTGGGTTCCTGTGACCACCACCTCCGCTCCCGGGGCGGTGCCATGGGCGTACCCTTTGAAGATTTCAAATTCACCGTGGAAGATTTGGCCGAAGAATGCCGCGGGCAGGAGGGTTTCGAGGAGCTGACCGCAGACATTGACCGTGAAGGCGCTTTCTTTGCCCTCAACCAGAACTCCCGAGAGCCGGTGACCGAGCCTGATGAACTGCTTCCCCTGTGGAAAATCCTCCATACCGTCGGAGCCGACTGGACCTACTACTCCGAAATGTGGGGCGGTGAAAACTACTGCATGTTCCTGGCCGACGATCCTTCCTGGGAGGAAATCATCCGGTCTCAGTGTGAGCACATCGACAAGCTGGGCTGCAAGGTCTTTTTGAACACCGAGTGCGGGCACTCGTTCTATGCGGTCTGGCAGGGCATCCGGCGTTTCAACATTCCCCACAAATTCGAATTTCGAAGCATTGTCGAATATTACGCCAAATGGATTCGGGAAGGCAAACTCCCCGTCAATTCGGACTGGAACACCACCGGCATCAAGTTCACGGTCCAGGATCCCTGCAACGTGGTCAGAAAATCCTTAGGTGACCGTTTTGCAGACGACCTCCGGTTCGTTGTCAAACAGGTGGTCGGTGAAGAAAACTTCGTGGACATGGTTCCCAACAAATCGAACAACTTCTGCTGCGGCGGCGGCGGCGGGGCCCTCCAGGCCGGGTATACCGACGAACGCCAGGCCTACGGCAAGGTCAAGTTCGACCAGATCATGGCCACCGGGGCAAAATACGTGATCACCCCCTGCCACAACTGCCATGCCCAGGTGGAGGATATCGGCCATCATTTCGGCGGCGAGTACCACACCATTCACCTGTGGACCATCATCTGTCTGTCTTTAGGCATTCTGGGTGAAAACGAGAGAACCTATCTGGGACCGGATCTGGCGGATTTCGGCCTGTAAGCTTTTAACACGAACAAGGAGATAGCGTGATGTCTGACAAAAAAACAATCGGCTCGGTCCTGATTGCCGGAGGCGGCATCGGCGGCATCCAGGCCGCCCTGGACCTGGCCAATTCGGGATACTACGTCTACATGGTCGAGAAATCACCGTCCATCGGCGGCGTGATGGCCCAGCTGGACAAGACCTTCCCCACCAACGACTGCTCCATGTGCATCATGAGCCCCAAGCTGGTGGAGGTGGGACGGCACATGAACATCGAGCTTCTGACCCTGTCCGAAATCAAGGATGTCCGGGGAGAAAAAGGCAATTTCCAGGTGGATGTCTTCCAGAAGGCCCGGTACGTGGACATGACCAAATGTATTGCCTGCGGGGCCTGTACGGAAAAATGCCCGGTCAAGGTCGATGACGTTTACAATGAAAAGCTCATCAAACGCAAGGCCATCTATGCCCTTTACCCCCAGGCCGTACCGCTGAAATACTGCATCGACGCGGACAAATGTCTGAAGTTGACCAAAGGCAAATGCGGGGTCTGTGAGAAAAAATGCCCGGCGGGTGCCATCAACTACGACGACACGGACAAAAACCTGATCCTCGATGTGGGTTCCATCATCCTGGCGCCGGGCTTCAAGGCCTACGATCCCTCGGGCAAGGCCATCTACAGTTACGACAACAACCCCGATGTGGTGACCTCTCTGGAATTCGAGCGGCTCCTGTCCGCCTCGGGCCCCAACCAGGGCCACATCATCCGCATGTCCGATCACGAGGAACCGAAGAAAATTGCCTGGCTCCAATGTGTGGGATCACGGGACATCAACACCTGCGACAACGGCCACTGCTCGTCGGTCTGCTGCATGTACGCCATCAAACAGGCCATCATCGCCAAGGAGCATGATCCGTCCCTGGAATGCACGATCTTCTACATGGATATGCGGACCCACGGCAAAGGCTTCGAAAGCTGCTACAACGAGGCCAAAGAAAAACACGGCATCAAATTCGTGCGCTGCCGCGTCCACTCCATCCACAAGAACGGCACCGGGGAACCCGGCCAGGTCATCGACTACATGGATGACGCGACCGGCAAGGTGGTCCGCGAGATTTTCGACATCGTGGTCCTGTCCGTGGGCATGGAAGTTTCCGATGATGTCAAGCAACTGGCCGGTAAAATCGGCGTGGAGCTGACCGCCGGCGGCTTTGTCAAAACCTCGTCGTTCAATCCCGTCGGCACAACCCGTGACGGCGTGTTTGTCTGCGGCGCCCTCCAGGGACCCAAGGACATTCCCCAGTCCGTGGTCGAGGCCGGTTCGGCAGCCCTTTCCGCCGGAGCGGCCCTCACGGCCGGTCGGAACACCCTGACCAAATCCTTTACCATGCCGCCGGAAATCAACATCACCGGCGAACGCCCCAGGGTGGGTGTTTTTGTCTGCCACTGCGGCATCAACATTTCTTCGGTGGTTGACGTCATCGCCGTCCGGGATTACGCGAAGAACCTCCCCTACGTGGAATACGTGTCCGACAACATGTATTCCTGTTCCCAGGACACCCAGGATTACATCACCAAAAAAATCAAGGAACTGAATTTGAACCGCATCGTCGTGGCGGCCTGCACCCCGAGGACCCACGATCCCCTGTTCCAGGAAACCCTGATGAATGCCGGGCTCAACAAATACCTGTTTGAAATGGTCAACATCAGAAACCACGATTCCTGGGTCCACAAGGACTATCCCGAACAGGCCACGGTCAAGGCCAACGAAATGGTTCGCATGGCCGTGGCCAAAGTGGCCCTGTTCGAACCGCTTACCGAGGCCAAGCTCGAAATCGATCAGAACGCCGTGGTCATCGGCGGCGGCCTGTCGGGCATGAGCGCGGCCCGGTCCCTCTCATCCCAGGGCTACCATGTCAGCCTGATCGAGCGAAACGATTACCTGGGCGGCCAGGCGGTGAACCTTTATTCGACCGCCAAAGGCGAATCCATCCAGGAAGGCCTCGCCGCCATGGTCAAAGGCGTTGAAGAAGACGCGGGCATCACCGTGTACAAGGGCGCAACGATCACGTCCGTGGACGGCTTCGTCGGAAACTTCGACACCGTCCTTGCCGTGGGCGACAAAACGGAAACGCTGCGCCACGGCGTGGCCATCATCGCCACCGGCGCCGATGAGCTGAAACCCGATGAATACCTGTACGGCAAAGACAGCCGGGTCCTGACCGGCCTGGAACTCGATCGTAAATTCATCGCCGACGATCCGTCCCTGAAGACCTTAAAAACCGCCGTGTTCATCCAGTGCGTGGGCTCACGGGAACCCGATCGCCCCTACTGCTCACGGATCTGCTGCACCCACACCATGGTCAGTGCCCTTCACCTGAAAAAACTCAATCCGGACATGAACATCTTCGTGCTGTACCGGGATATCCGGACTTACGGTGAACGGGAAGCCCTCTACAAAGAGGCCCGTGAAAAAGGCGTGATTTTCATTCGCTACAGCCTGGACGACAAGCCTGTGGTCGAAGCCGGGGATCAGGGCCTTTTCGTCACGGTGACCGATCATGTGCTCAAGCGCCCTGTGCGGATCACGGCGGACATGCTGACTCTGGCGTCCGCGGTGGTGCCCTACCGGGATGAAAAACTGGCCCAGTTCTTCAAGGTGCCCATCAACTCCGAAGGATTCTTTGCCGAAGCCCACGTCAAACTGGCCCCCAGCGACTTTGCCGTGGACGGCGTCTTCCTTTGCGGGCTGGCCCACTATCCCAAGCCCGTGGACGAGGCCATTGCCCAGGCCCAGGCCGCCTCATCGAGCGCAACCCGCCTTCTGTCCCAGAAGACCATCAACACCAGCGGCACCATCGCCAAGGTGGACCCGGCCTTCTGTACGGGCTGCGCGGTCTGCGTCACGGTCTGCCCCTACAACGCGCCGTCCATTGTCATGGAAGGCCGCGACAAGGGCAAGGCCCAGATCAACCCGGTCCTCTGCAAAGGCTGCGGCTCCTGCGTCGCCTCCTGCCGCTCGGGGGCCCTTCACCTCAAAGGATTTGAAGACAGCCAGCTTTTGGCCATGATCGAAAACGCGTGAAAAAACATGGCCTCCGGCGGGCCTGCCGGCGGCCAAACTTTTAAAAAGTTTGACAAATATATTTTTTAACTAACACCCGAAAACCGACCTGTTCATCAGGTAGGAGACTTCAAATTTTGGTCTGAGACAAGGCCGCAGGAATGGTTGGACCGGAGGCGTAGCAGCGCTACGTCGAGGATCCAGCCATTCCGAGAACGCCGTATCAGGCCAAAAGATGAAGTCCTTTATACAAGGAGGTCATTCATGACTGTTTTTGAACCAAAGATTGTAACCTTTCTGTGCAACTGGTGCAGTTACGGCGCGGCCGATCTGGCCGGCGTCAGCCGTTTTCAGTATCCACCCAACATGCGGGTGATCCGGGTGCCATGCTCGGGCCGCATTTCTCCGAAGATGATTCTTGCCGCCCTGCGCAAAGGGGCTGACGGGGTCTGGATTTCCGGGTGTCATCCCGGGGACTGCCATTACATCGAGGGCAACTACTATGCCCGGCGCAAATTCACCCTGCTCAAGGAGCTCCTTGAATTCCAGGGGGTCGAGCCGGGGCGGGTCAACTTTTCATGGATCTCGTCCGCCGAAGGCGTCAAATTCGCCCAGGTGGCCAACGAGGTGATCGACGAGGTCCGAAAACTCGGCCCGGCCAGATTCTTTATCAAAGGCGCGCCCAAAGAAATCGCTGCGGCATAATCCAAACGTTTATTGCGGTGCTTCTATCAAAAAGCGACCGCCGGAGGCATAAATAACCATGATCCATTACACACAAACCATCAGAAAGATTTCAGCCGATCTTCTCAAGAGCGGCAAAGTCGATGTGGTGATCGGCTACAAACAGGGCACCCTGCCGGGTGTCAACGAGCCCTTTCTCGCAAAGACGCCCAACGATGCGGAACAACTCGTCTGGGACTCCCAGTGCAGGCTGAACCTGGCCAACTATCTGACCAACCGGAAAGACAGGGTCGGTATCGTCGCCAAAGGCTGTGATTCCAGAAACATCGTGACCCATATCATCGAAAACAGGATCAGCCGCGAGCAGGTCACCGTCATCGGTGTGCCCTGCACCGGCCTGACCGATAAAGCAAGGCTTCGTGAGCTGGCCGAAGGGGAAATCACCGCCCTCACGGAAAAAGACGGAATGATCACCGTGACCTCGGCAAGCGGTGAAAAAACCGTGGCAAAAGAAGAGGCCCTTCAAAGCAACTGCGCCCGCTGCCTTCACCGCAACCCCGTTCTCAACGACATTCCCGTGGCCGATCCGGTCCCGGAGGTGAACACGACAAGGAACGATGCTGAGATCGAGGCCATCGAAGCCATGAGCCCCGAAGAAAAATGGGCGTTTTTCGACGACCTGCTTTCACCCTGCACCCGGTGCTACGCCTGCCGGAACGCCTGCCCCTTATGCTACTGCCCCACCTGTTTCGTGGATGAGTCCCGTCCCCAGTGGGTCGGCAAAGGCGATGACCCCGTCGACATCCGGACCTATCACACCCTGCGGGCGTTCCACTGCGCGGGCCGATGCACGGACTGCGGCGCCTGTGAGGCCGCCTGCCCCATGAACATCAAGGTCCGTCTTCTGACCGGGAAACTGGAAAAATCCTGTCATGAACGCTGGGGATGGGAGTCCGGGTTGTCGCTGGACCAGCGGCCGGCCCTGGATTTCTTCACCCTCAAGGACCCGGAGGAATTCATCAGATAAGGGCCTTGGGTAAAAAACTCAACAACGATCACAGCGAAAGGTACAAAACGATGAACATCTTACATATCGACAGGGCAAGCTGGGACAGGGGCGTGCTGAAATCCGGCGAATCCTATCTCCTGACCGGCCCGGTCAGGGACAAAAACACCCATGTCTTCAAAGACCTGAAAAACGGTGAACTTCCGGACATGGATTATACCGAAACGAAACTGTCTCCCAAGGCACTTCTTTTCCCAAAATCCGAAGTGATGCTCACTTACACGACAAACCCGGATGCCCCCGACTGCAACATCATGAAGGAACCGGCCAAAGCCTATCCCAAACGGGCGGTCATCGGCATCCGTCCCTTCGACGCCAAAGCCGTCGAGATTCTCAAGCTGAATTTCGACACCGACGAATACAAGGACCCCTACTTTCTCAATGCCTACAACGCCTGCACCTTCGTGGGTCTGGCCATCAATACCCCTTCGATCACGGATTTTTCCACCTCCTGCGGCACCGGCCCCTTTGACGAAGCCGGCCTCGACGTTCTGGTGGTCAGCGTGGACGACGGTTTTCTGGCGAAAATCCTGACGGACAAAGGAAAGGCCTGGGCCGACGCAGCCGGATTTTCCACCGCTGCGGGGGCCGATGCCGAATCCCTCATCGAGGAGATGAAACAAAAGGCCGAAGCTCAGATCGCTTCCCGGGTCTCCTTTGACAATATCGCCGGAAAAACCGTGCTCGAGCTGTTCGACGCCGACCACTGGCAGGACTCGGCCTTCGGCTGCATCAACTGCGGTACCTGCACCTACGCCTGTCCCACCTGCTGGTGCTTCGACATCCAGGACGAAACCTACGGTACCGAGGGCGTGCGCATCAAAAACTGGGATTCCTGCATGACCTCTCTGTTCACCCTGCACGGCTCGGGTCACAACCCCCGGGAACACGCCTGGCAGCGGACCCGTCAACGGTTCATGCACAAACTCAAATACTTCCAGGACAAATACAATCAGGGCATCATGTGTGTGGGCTGCGGGCGGTGCATCAAGCAGTGCCCGGCAAACATCGACATCCGCGACGTCTGCGAGACCATGAACAAGTAACGGCCATGGGCCGGTCCTTAAGGCAATCGGCCCGCAACGAAGCATGAAAGCCGTTTGGACCGGTACAACTGGCGACTTTCATATCAATCGAAGGAGAGGAACCGTGAACAATCCTTATATACCCTACCCGGTGCGTATCGATGACATACAGATCGCCACCGAAGACAAAAGTCTCAAAACCTTCCGGTTTGTTTTCCAAAACAAGGCGGATGAAGAAAAATTTGCGTACAAGGCCGGTCAGTTCGCTGAACTGTCCATTCCCGGCCTGGGTGAAATCCCCATTGGTATTGCCTCGTCCCCCACGGAAAAAGGGTTTGTGACCTTCACCGTGTTCAAGACCGGCAAGGTCACCAGCTATCTTCACAACATGAAGGTCGGTGAGACCATGGGCATCCGGGGACCCCTGGGCAACTGGTATCCCTGGGACACCCTCAAAGGAAAAAACATCCTGATCATCGGCGGCGGGTTTGCCTTCACCACCCTGCGCTCATCGATCAAGATGATGCTCGATCCGGCCAACCGGTCATCCTATGGAAACATCGACGTGGTCTACGGCGCCAGAACACCCGGCATGCTGCTGTACAAAGACGAACTGGTGGAATGGGAAAAACGCGACGACATCAACATGCATCTGACCGTGGACACCGAAGCCCCAGGCTGGAACTACCATGTGGGCTTCACCCCGGCCGTCACGGAAAAGGTCGCGCCCCAGGCGTCCGACGACACCTACGCCATCGTCTGCGGGCCGCCCATCATGATCAAGTTCACGCTGCCGGTCCTTGAAAAACTCGGTTACCGGAATAATCACATCATCATGAGCCTTGAAAACCGGATGAAATGCGGCATCGGCATGTGCGGGCGCTGCAACATCGGCCGAGAGCTGGTATGCAAGGACGGACCCGTGTTCACCCTGGATCAGATCAATCTGACGCCGAAGGAATATTAATTTAAGGAAGGAAACGCTCTATGTTCAACGTCACCCCAAAAGCCCAGGAACAGATCAGGGCTTATTTTACCGGCAAGCAGCGGATGCCGATCCGGGTTTTCCTGCACAACACCTGCTGCGGCTCGGAACTGGCCATGGCCCTTGACGAAAAAAAAGCGACCGACACCGTTTTCACCGTCGACGGGGTGGACTATCTGGTGGACCGTGACTTTCTGGCCGACGCCCAGCCCATTGGGGTCGATTACATCGAAACCGGATTCAAGGTCACCTCAAGCCTGAAACTCGGCGGCGGCTGTTCGTCCTGCGGTAGTTCGGGAAGCTGCTGTTCATAACAATGATAACCCGGCAGGTCGTCGTCCCACCGATGGACCCCCTTCGCTTATCCCTTGGGCTTTACGTGGGAGACGAGGGCCTGCCGGGCCCTCAACACCATGGGGAGGAAAAATCGTCATGATCCGCTGCATCCACAGCCATCCGAAATTCGAAAAAATGCTCGACGCCCTGAGAACGTCGGAAAAAATGGCGGTATCCGCCGCGAAAAAGGCCGATGACATCATTGCCGGCATCATTGAAAACGGAGACACTCCCCTGTCACGGCTCGGCAAATTCGCCCGCCACGGCGAAGTCCGCATCAAAAACTGCATCAAATTCGACATCGGCAAAGGCTACCGCATGGTCTGCGTCAAGGAAAACGACGCCCTCTTCCTCCTCTTCGTCGGTACCCACGACGACTGCTCGGCCTGGATCGAAAACAACCGCAATTTCACCCCCGACCCAAGCCGGAAAAACACCATCACCCACACGGTCAACCAGCAGGCATGCCCGGAACGCCCCGATGTCCCCCTGCCCGACGAACCCGACTACGACGCCCTTCTCTTCGAAAAAATCACCGACAAAGACCTGAAAACCGTGTTCCAGGGACTGATCCAGTCCGCGTCGTGCTGAGCTGACGCTCACGAATACGAGCACGATGATAGTACCAGGCAGTGATAAATCTTAGCGGTGATTTTCGTTACTTTCAGACCATCCATATTGACAACGCACCGAATCTATGAAATTTTTGGGCTGAATCCGTTTTTTTGGAAACGATCCGGCCGGTGGTTGTGGTTTTATTTTTGATGTCCTCTAAAGCGCCCGGGCATCATGCGCCGGCCGTATCATGTCCCTTTCCCCTTTCCAGGAGTCAGGCGTTGAATGTTCATCCGACCCAAAGCCCCTTCGATTTCCTGACCCTTGCCTTCAAGGGGGAGTGGAAACACCTCGAGCCGCTTTACATCGACCATCGCTATCACGAATCCCTGACCCGGATCCGAATCGTCATCGTTCTGGCCCTGGTGTTCTACCTGCTCTTTGCCGTGCTTGACGCCATTCTGGTTCCCCAGCAGAAATGGGTCTTCTGGGCCATCCGCTTCATTCTGGTGGGCCCCTTGTTTCTCTGGGCGCTCTGGTTTTCCTACCGCCCGAGCTTCATCCGATACAACCAGCACTGTTTTTTCTTCGTCAGCTTCATGGCCGGGGCCGGCATCGTTCTCATGGTGATTCTCGCCGATCCTCCGGCGACCTATTCGTATTATGCGGGCATCATTCTGGTATTCATCACCATCTACACCTTCATCCAGATGCGGTTTCTCTGGGCGGTGGCCTGTTCCTGGCTGATTTTCCTCGTCTATGAAATCGGAGCGATCTGGTTTGCCCGAACCCCCGCCATCATGCTGATCAACAACAACTTTTTTTTCGTATCGGCCAATATCTTCTGCATGCTCTCGGGCTATTCCATCGAAATCAACAGCCGGACCCGCTTTTTTTCCACCTGGAAACTCGAACAGACGAAAAACGAGCTGGCCGATATCAACCGCGAGCTGGACGAGCGGGTCCAGGAACGGACCCGGGAGCTCGAGGCCGTAAACGCCAGTCTCAACATAGAAATCCAGGAGCGGATCAGGTCCGAGGAAAACCGGATCAGGATGGAAAAGGAATTCAGCCGGAAGCAGAAACTCGAAGCCATCGGCATCCTTGCCGGGGGCATCGCCCATGACTTCAACAACATTCTTTCGGCGGTCATCGGTTTTTCGGAGGTGCTTTTGGATTCCCTTGACGAAACCTCCGATGAGCATCGTTACGCCACGGAGATTTTAAACGGCGGCATCCGGGCCGGCGAGCTGGTTCGTCAGATTCTGACCTTCAGCAGCCAGACCGAAGAGGATGTCCGGCCCGTACCCGTGGGACCGGTTGTCAGCGAGGCACTGAAACTGATCCGGGCCACCATTCCCGCCGAAATCGCCATCATCCCGATAATCGAAAGCAAGGCATGGGTGATGGCCGATGAAAGCCAGCTTCACCGCATCGTGATGAACCTGTGCACCAACGCCTATCACGCCATCGGAGACAAAAGGGGAACCATTACGGTCAGGGTGAAAACAACCGTTATCGACCGCAACATCACCTGGGGAGCCGACTCGCCCGAACCGGGAGAGTATGTGACCCTGACCGTCATCGACACGGGATGCGGCATGCCGACCGAGGTCCTGGAAAAGATTTTCGACCCCTTCTTCACCACCAAGGCGCCGGATCAGGGAACCGGCATGGGCCTTTCGGTGGTCCACGGCGTGGTCAAGTCCTACCGGGGCGGGATCCATGTCTGGAGTGAGCCCGGCCGAGGATCGACCTTTGTGGTCTATCTGCCCGTCACAACCATCAGCCTGGGGGGAAAAAACGCCGATTGTTCGGATCTTCCGCGGGGGACCGAATCCATCATGATCGTCGATGACGAACCCGCTCTGGTGCTGGTGATGCAGCGCAAGCTGGAATCTCTGGGATACAAAACCGAGGGGTTTTCGGACAGCGAGGAGGCCCTTCACTCGTTTACAGAGCGCCCCGAGGCCTTCGATCTGATCATCTCCGATTGCAGCATGCCCCGGCTCTCGGGCATCGAGCTGGCCGAATCCATGCTGGCGATCCGGAAGGATCTGCCGATCATCCTCTGCACCGGCTACACGAAAAACATCACCCAGCGGGAAATAAAGACCCGGGGGATTCGCTCTCTTTTGATGAAACCCGTCTCACGGCTCACCATCGCCTCGGCCGTCCGGGCCGCTCTGGACAGCGACACCAGGGAGCCGAAGCAATAGGGACCATAGAATCCGTTGAATCCGTTCAGACGCCGTCGGACTCCGTCTGCGTCCATCGTCTGAACACCTTAAACACCGCCTCGATGTCGACGGGTTTGGTCAGAAAGTCGTCCATACCGCTTTGCAGACACCTCTCACGGTCACCGGTAAGGGCGTTGGCCGTCATGGCGATGACGGGTGTGCGGGGAAGACGCCGAAGAGCTTCCTCGGCGCGGATGATACGGGTGGCGTCAAAGCCGTCCATCTCCGGCATCTGACAATCCATGAGGATCAGATCGTAGGTTTTTTCCCTAAAGGCCGCCACGGCTTCCCGGCCGTTCCGGGCCACATCCATGTCGATACGCTCGTGTTTCAGCATGCCTTTCATCAATTCCCGGTTGACCCTGTTGTCCTCCACCAGGAGAACGTCAAGGGGATGCAGGCGGCCTTCGGTGAAGCCTTGGCCGAATCGCCGGGATTCCTTCACGGCCTGCGGTACGTTCATGCCCGGGATGGCGGCAAGAGCCTCGATCAGGGATTTCGGCCGAACCGGCCTCATCATCAATGCGTAAATGCCGAACCGCCGACGCAGATCGTCCAGAAAGAAATCACGGCGCGAGGTCACCAGGGCGACGGCCGGAGCGGACAGATCCGGGAGCCTGTTTTTTGCCAGGTCATCGACCGTCATCTCCAGTACCAGCACGGCGGAGGGCCTTCCGTCCGGAAGACCGGCAGGCTCGCCCCCATCGACGGACGGCCATGACACATCGCCGGGGTCTTTCAGCTCTTCACAGATTCCGCCCCAGTGTTCAAGCTGCTGCCTGATCCGGCGTCGCTGTTCAGGGTGACGGATGCACAGACCGAACCGGATCCCCTCTGCGGATCGAAACACAGGCGTCCGGGCTTGGTCGGCACCCACCGACGTGGGAATCGATACGCAAAAAAGACTTCCCTCACCCGCTTTGCTTTCGACACGGATCGTCCCGTTCATCAGATCGACCAGGCGTTTCGAGATACTGAGACCCAGTCCGCTACCGCCGAACTCGCGAGAGGTGGACACATCGGCCTGGGTGAAATGATCGAACAGGGCGTCACGCCGGTCTTCGGGAATGCCGATGCCCGTATCCCGGACCTCGACATGAAGCACCGGAAGGTCGCCGTCGGGATTTTCGACACGACCGGTGACGGCCACCTCACCGTTTGAAGTGAATTTCAGAGCGTTGCCCGCAAGATTCAACAGAATCTGTTTGAGCCGGATGGGGTCACCGGTCAAAACGGTCGGACTGTCCGGATCCATCATGCAGATAAACTCAAGACCCTTTTCGGCGGCGGTAAAGGCCAGGGCCGACGACAGGCTGTCCAGAAGGTCGTTGATATCGTAGGCGATCCGTTCCAGTTCCAGCCTGCCCGCCTCAATTTTCGAAAAATCGAGAATATCATTGATGATGGCCAGGAGGAAGTCGGAACTGCTCTTTACGGCGTCGGCATAAACGCGCTGTTCATCGTTCAGCTGGGAATTCAAAAGCAGGGCGTTCATTCCGATGATGCCGTTCAGCGGCGTTCTGATTTCATGGCTCATGTTGGCCAGAAAATCGCCTTTCGCCCGATTGGCGGCATCGGCGCGTTTGACCGCAGCAAGCAGTTCCTTTTCATTGTCGTCCCTGATTTTCTTGAAGATCACCACCAGGGCGATGCTCATGGCAAGACCCGCAATGATGGTGGGGATACCTAAGTACCGGGTTTCAACCGCATCGAGCGTGCAGGAAAGCTGCCAGGTGCTGATGACGGCGACCAGAACCCCGATGACAACGGTCGTAACGATGTCGATCATCAGACCGGCATAGATGATCATGGGGATATAAAGGGCAGGAAGCATCAGAAGGATATGAAAGGTGTCCATGGGCTCGTCGACCAGGAAACTCTGCAGCGGCCGGACAATGCAGAGCAGAACGAAAACGATGCCCACCATCAGATAAGAGGCCGTGGCCACATGACCCAGCCTCGCGACGCCAAAGGAAACGACGGCCCCGATGGCAACGAACACGGTGACCATGGCGATTTCGCGAAACCCGATATGCACCAGGCTGTACGTAAACAGCGCGGCGATGACCATGGTGGCCACGGCACTGTACGACACGATTTTTTTTCGGTATTCAGGTGTCATAATGCCCCACAGGCGGCACGGCATGATGGGAGGCGACGGCTGGACGCCGGCTTTTCACATTCAGAACTGACTTTTTTTAATCATCGGCGCATGGGTGACACTTCTTTAGTCATCATGTCAACTCTGCATCCGACCATGAACCGGTCACGGCCCGCCGTCCGGTTCCACTTCCATGATGCGAAGGCTCCGGCCGTCGGGGTCCGTTTCAAGGACGACATACACTGTGCGCCCGGCGTCTTCCCATAAAAACACCGTGTAACCCGGCCGATCGGCCAAAAGCGTCGCGCCGATGGTCTTGGCTTCACCTTTTGCCATGTCTCTGACCTGACGCTCGCCGGGTGACGGTCCGGCTTCCCCGGGCCAGGAATAGCGGATCAGAGTGATTTTACCGTGGTGCCGTATATTACGATCGGAGTCGACGGACCCATCGACGCGGATCACGGCCTCGCCATGGCGCGTCACACAATCCTCCATGTCATAGCCGTCAAGGACACTGAACACCGGCTGAGCGTCGCAGGGGGCATCGTTGGTTTCATGGTCCTCGTCAAGGGTGTCGATCGCGGCCGATCGCTTTTTCAGCATCGCCGCTTTTTTGGACGGCTCTTTCACGGACGCGGCCTTTGAACCCTGAATGGTCCGTGCCTGACCCACGGACACGGCGCGGTTTACGGCAGACGGAACCGAGACGGAGCGGTCTGCGTCTCTCGACATGCCGGTCCGGTTCAAGGCCTCGTTCCGCACGATCTCAGGGCCTTTTTCCCATGGCCTCGAAGGTTTGATTTTTGCCGAAGATGCCTCCGAGTCCGCCATGTCCCATTCCACCCGCACCACCGTGCTCGACGCAAGGGGTTGGCCCGTTCCATCCACGATGGCAAACAGACATCGACTCGGGTGGTCAGGCACCTTGAAGGACAGGGTTCCCGTGGGACCGGACAAGGCCTTGACGTTCAGCGCTGAATCAGACCCGACGAGGCCTCCCTTGAAAAGCCCCAGGGAAAGATCGGACCTGAGCCAGGCGCAGCGGTATGAGACGGAGAGCGTCGACCCCGGCCGACAGCTTGCCGGTACTCCGTCGATGGCGTAGTCGCCGCCGCCCGGCCAGAAATTGTAGTCCATTTCAACGCGATTGTTATAAATATTCGTATCATAATTGCATCCCTGGGTCGTAAAGACCGCGACTTTGTATATGCCGTCGGTCAACGGGGCACCCGGACTCCGGGAATCACGAACGTCAAAGGGCCCCATCGAAACGACTTCACCGAAAGCGATGGGCGAAGAAGCCTGGCGGATGGTATCCTCACGAACCATGATCGTGGTCGGTCCCTTGCCCACAAAAATTTTCGCAGCCATGGCAAACACACTGACGGCGGGATCGACTCCGTTATTTTTTACCTGATAGGCAACCTGAAAACGTTCCCCGGATTTGATGATCCGGACATGGTCGACGGCAAGGTCCGGCGCGGGCGGAGTTTCCTCGCGCACGTCAAACTCTACCACGGCCTGATTGTTGGCGCTGTCGGCGTCCTGACCTGCGATGGCGCCCCCCAGGGTGAAACGGACCACGCAGCGGTAATGGCCCGCTTTAGGCCGCGTGATGTTGGCCCTGAATTGAACGGTTCCGTTCAGATCGATGGAAAGCGACGTATTCGGGGCGTTGTTGATGTAGTTGGGCTGAAAATAAAAGGCACCGGTTGTGGGACCAAGGAGGGTGCCCTCATGATAGGTCTCGATGCTGGGGGTGAGCGTGAACCCGTCTATGGCGATGGTGCTGTAGTTCCGGACGGTACAGACCAGGGCGATGGTTTTGATGGTGGTCAGGTCCGTCGATCCCCCGCTTCCTGAAGCGGACACATCTGTCCGCTCGATACCCAGATCGATGGACGTTTCAGCCGGACTGCCCGCGCCCGAAAGGTCGTAGGTGGTTTCCACGCTATTGTTGTAGATATCGGCATCGTAACTGCACCCCTGGGTCGTAAAGATCGCGATGCGATACGACCCGTCGGGCAGGGGCGCGTTGGGATCTCGCGAATCGCGTACGTCAACGGGCCCCATGGAAACGGATTCTCCCGGAAGTATGGGCTGACCGGCCGCACGGATCGTGTCCTCCCGAACCATGATCGTGGTCGGCCCCATACCCACAAACAATCTGGCCTCCATGGCAAACACACTTGAGGCGGGATCGGTCCCCACGTTTTTCACGTCATAGGCGACCTGAAAACGGCCTGTGGTCCGGGTCAGGCGGACATTGACGACGGCAAGATCCGGACTGGGCGGCGTCTCTTCCCGCACATCGAACTCCACCACGGTCTGATTGTTGGCGCCGTCGGCGTCCTGACCTGCGATGGCGCCCCCCAGGGTGAAACGGACCACGCAGCGGTAATGACCCGCCCTGGGCCGCGTGATATCGGCCCTGAATTGAATGGTGCCGTTCAGATCGATGGAAAGCGACGTATACGGGGCGTTGTTGATGTAGTTGGGCTGGAAATAAAACGCTCCGGTTGCGGGACCAAGGAGCGTCCCTTCATAATACGTGTCGATACTCGGGGTAAGCGTGAACCCGTCAAGGGCGATCGCGCTGTGGTTCCGGACGGTACAGACGAGGGAGATGGGCTTGATGGTGGTCAGGTCCGTCGACCCGCCGCTTCCGGAGGTGAACACATCCGTCCGTTCGATGCCCAGATCGATATAATCCTCGGCCTGGGCGGCCAGGGCAAACAGGGATACAACAAGCCACACCATACCGGCGAGAACGAACCGTCTCATCTGAACTCTCCTTTTCGATTGAATAATGCGGGCAGCGAACGCGCACGTCCCGACGCACAGGATTTCTATGACTCAAGTTCAACGGGAAGTCAATAGGCCGGATGCGTCGATCCAAGGCCATCGCATGCCTGTTCATTAAAACAGCCGTTCACGTTTACGGTCACGCGCACGATCACGTTTACGATGTCGGTGCCGGGCTGTGACAAACCTGTTTCCTTCGTACTCTTTGTGTTCTTCAGGGAGCGCAGCGACCGGCTGGTTGAATGGTTTGACCACGAAGCTCACGAAGACACCAGGACACAGAGAAAACAAGACCATGACAGGGGTATAGGCACGGCCTCAGACTGTGTCACGCCACGTGCAGGTCCAGGCGATGGCCCCTTCAGGTAAAAACGCAATCAACCGGGCGCAGACATGAGATGGCCCTGTGCGTCGATCACCGGATCAGATTCACCAGCAGGCGCAGGGCGTATCGGCCGTAGTTCCACAGACACACGGGATTATCCAGGGTGTCCCTCACGCGTGCGGCGATGTAGGCGGGACGGGCGTAATAGGTAAACAGAACACGTTTGCGGAACCGCTTTAACTGGGCCCGGGTCAGCCGGCGGGTGCCGGTTGCGGGGCGTGCGAAATAGTCGCGGCCCAGGGTATCGAAGGGTTTCAGACCGTCACGGGCGCACAGACGGGCCAGGGTGGTTCTTGCATAGGGTATGGGAATGTGGATTTCGATGAAGTCGGCGTCGAGGTCGAAAATCAGGCGGCGGGTCGCTTCAAGATGACGCCTGTCTTCCCAGGGGAAGCCTGCCATGTAGAATCCGAAAATCAGGAGCCCCGCCTCACGGGCAAGCCGAACGGCCCGACGGCTGTCGGCCGTTGTGGCTCCCTTGCCCATGCGCTTGAGGGACGTGTCGCTGCCCGATTCAAAGCCGAAGGCCACCAGCCGGCATCCGGCCTGTTTCATGGCGACAAGGGTTTCAAGGTCAAGGGGCCGGGTCCTGGAATTGGCCACCCAGCCGATGTGCCCGTGGAGTTCGGAGCGGATAAGTTTATCGCAAAGCGCCTTCACCCAGACGGCGTCCAGGGTGAAGGTATCCGATTTCAGAAAAAACTGACGGATGCCGTAACGGTGAAAACACTCCCGCATTTCGGCAAGGACATTGTCCGGACTGCGCTTCCGAAGCTTTTTCCCGGAAATGACGGGGGTCAGGCAGTAGATGCAGCCTGAAGGACAGCCCCGGGCCACGGAGATGGTGGCCTGGGGCTCGCCGGTATCGGGCCTTTTGTAACGGGTGTTGGGCATCAGATGCCGGGCCGGGAAACGGAGCATGTCGAGGTTTTCTTCAAAGCGCGACATATCGGTTTTCACCCACCGGCCGGCCTGTTTGTACAAAATGCCGGACAGGTCGTCGCAGGGCAGGCCCCGGACATGCCGGCGGATCAGCCGGGCGGCCACGAATTCACATTCTCCGCCGATCAGGTAATCGACATGGGACAGGTCCAGCCGGGCGAGCAGATCCGGATCGGCATCGAAAAACAACGCGCCTTTGAGAATCACGGTGCACGTGGGCCGCTTTGTCCGAATCAGAGCCACCGTGTCCAGATCGTCAAAAATCGTGGCATGGGTGATGCTGATGAACACCAGGTCGGGACGAAAAGCATCAAGGTCTTTGAGCAGGTGAGCGAGGCGCCCTTTTTCGGCCGGATAATCCCGGATCATCACCCGGTACGGCAGATGGGAAAGCCCGGCAGCCACATAGCCCAGGTCGTTGCAGGCCCTGATGCTGGTGGCGGCGGAATCCTCGATGTTCCCCTGGCAGCGGTCCTCACCGCGCTGGAAGGCCCGGCCCGGTGGGTACATCAAAAGGATATTTTTTTTCGAATCATTCCTCATCGCCGTACCTCGACAGATAGCGCCAGGCAAACCCAAGGGTCCGGGCAAGGGAAAGCCGATTGATCTGCGCAAGCCCCACCACCATGGTCAGGCCGAACACAAAGCGGTCAAGGGGCCCTGCGGGAATCCGGATCAGGTGCCGGACCAGACGGGTCGGCAGCCGGAGCAAAAGGAAGGCGAACATCCGCTTCTGGAGCCGGACCAGCTCGGGGGCCGGGTCAAGGGGACTTTGGTTGAAATAGGAATAGGGCTCACAGGAGTTGTGGCTTTGGGATTTAAGGCGGCCGGTGTCCAGGCAGTGCCGGTGAATCGCCGTGCCCGGATAGGGATTGAGCAGGCTGCACCAGAGAAAAGCAGGCCGGAGACGGCGGTTCAGCGCATAGGTTTCAAGGGCCTGATCCAGGGTCTCACCGGGAAGGCCCACCATGTTGAAGGTCTGAAGAAGGATGCCGTGTTGCCTGAGACGATCGGCGGCGCGGATCAGGCTTTGATTGGAGACCTTTTTGCTCAGAAGACCGGTCCGAAGCGTTTCGTTTCCGCTTTCAAGACCGATTTTCACTGCATGGCACCCGGCCTGTTTCAGCATCCGGACCCGTTTTTCCGACAGCGCCCCAGCCACGGAATTGATTTTGAACGGCAGGCCGATCTCCCGGCCGTAAGCCCGGCAGAAATTATCGAGCCATGATCGGGGGGCCAGGGTGAAACTGTCGTCGTCAAAGGTAACAAAAAGGGTTTTGCCACAGGCGGTGAGAGCCTTCACCTCGGCGATGATCCGCGCCGCGGACCGCCGCCGGACAACCGTTCCTTTTCCCTGATACAAGGCGTTGTACTGCGGGTTAAAACAGAAGGCGCAGGCCCCCGGACAGCCCCGGCCGGTCATGACCACACGGTGGTAGAGAAGATCATGGTTCTTCTTGCGGTAAAGAGAATAGGCATCCGGGTAGAGGCGCCGGTCCGCATCGGGCAAACGGTCCAGGTCGCCGATCAGGGGGCGCAGGGGCTGCCGGATGAGCCCTTTTTGAGTTTTCACATGGAAATTCAAAACCTCCCGGCCATCCCCGCCCCGGGAAAGGGCGTCCAGATAGGCACACAGGGCCCTGTCCCCTTCCCCGACACAGACGGCATCCAGGCCGCAGGACTCAAGAATCTCCGGATAAAAGGTCGGATGCACGCCCCCGGCGATGATCTTTCCCGAAAACCGGGGCCGGAGGGTTTCGATTAAAGAGGTCATAAACGGCACTTCCCCGGTGGTGACGGAAAAGGCGATCACATCCGGATTACGGCCAAGCACGGCCCCGGCCGGATCAGCCTCCAGATCCGCCACCACCAGCCCGCACCGGTGCCCGGCCCGTTTCGCCGCGGCCGACAGGGCCATGACGCCGGGTTTGGCAAAGACATCCTTCTGAACAAAAACAAGAAAAGCCAAAAAAACTCCCTTTCGTGATCAACCCGAATCTGCTTGACATAAAAAAAGCACTCTGTATATAGATTTTTCCATGTTTTTCCCATTTGGTAAATATGGTTTTCCATCGCCCGTCCCGTCACCCAAATTCCGGAACAATCTGTCGTTTGTGATCCATGCTGCGGCGGACAAACCGTTGATGCTGCTCAGAGCCTTCATTTTTTTCATTAAAAAAATCCTGGGCCGACCCGTGGTCCGGGGCATGGACATCGCCGTCAGCTACACCTGCAACCTGTCCTGCCCCCATTGCAACGTGGCGTCCCAGCATGACCCAAACCGGCCGGAACTGGACGATGAACGGATCATCGACGCCATCGGTCAGCTGAAAAAGGCCGGGGGATTCTACGTGACCTTCACCGGGGGTGAAATCCTTCTGTTCCGGAAACGGCTGGCCCGCATCATCGAACGGGTCGGCAAACGCTCCATGCTCTATCAGGTCCAGACCAACGGCGTCCTTCTTTCCGATGCCGTGTGCCGGGAACTCAAGGCCATGGGTGTGGACAACGTGCAGATCAGCTTCGACACCTTTCACGAAACCGGCAACTGGTCCGAGGTTCTCGCCGTCAAGAAAAAACAGCTTCACATGGTCCGGCGCCACGGCATGGACGTGTTTTTTACCTGGCTGGCCTCCCACGACTCCCTGGCCGGCCATGAAATCCGGGACATCATCCGGTTTTCAAACACCCACACGGTGAAAATCGGCCTGAATTTCGCCGTGCCCCAGGGAAGGTGGGCCGACAACCGGCGCATGCTGCTAAGACCCGACGACAGCCGCAGGCTGAGGGCCATTTCACGGGACAACCCCTATCTTTACATCGACCTTGAAAACAACCTGATGAACTACGGATGCCCGGCCTTTTCCGAGCGCCTGCACATCAACGCCTACGGCGATGTCCAGCCCTGCACCTTTTTCCAGATTTCCTTCGGCAACATCGGCAAGGAACCCCTGTCGATCATTCTGGACAGAGGCCGGCGGCATCCCCTGTTCCACGGATTCCCCGACCACTGCCCCCCGGCGGAAAATCCCGATTATATCGATCGCTGGGTCAAGGGCTCCTTTGACCGCCTCCCCGTCGACCACCAGACCTTTTTCACGGGGGAATACCCGCCCTGCGCGGTCTGCGGCAGCCCGGTAAGCCTGTCGTTTCTGTCGAATTTAAGGGAAGTGGAATACGGCCTGCCCTGGACCGGACGACTGATGCAGTGCCCTGCCTGCGGCCTGGTTCAGCAGTCCCCCATGCCGTCCGTCATCGAGGCCCTTTCCTTTTACCCCGATGAATACATTCATTATAATCCCCAGCCGGAAGGGTTCCGGGGGTTTCTCATGGGCATCTACATGCAGCGGACCGTCCGTCTGCTCAAACGGCTGGGGGTTCGACAGGGCATGACGCTTCTGGACATCGGCTGCGGGGCCGGTGAAAAACTTGCCGTGCTCAGGGACCGCTTAGGGCTTGATGTGCGGGGCGTCGAACCCTCGGCCTCAGCAGCTGAAAAGGCCCGAAGCCTCTTCGGCCTCACCGTTTCGGCCGGCACCTTCGACCCGTCGGATTATCCGGACACCAGCCTCGATGTGGTCCGCATCAACCATGTGATCGAGCATGTGCCCGACCCCGTGGGGCTTCTTGACGGTATTTATCGGATTCTCAAGCCCGGCGGCCTGTTGATCGGTGAAACGGAAAACCTGGACTGCCCCAGCTTCACACTGTTCGGCAGGTACTGGGCTCTTTTGCACCTGCCCTATCACCTGATTCTTTTCACGAAAGACACCCTTCGCACAACCTTCGAGCGAAGCGCCTTCACATCGGCGACCCTCATCGACACCGGCGATCCTCCGGCCTGGTCCCTGTCGCTTCAAAACGTCCTGCGCCGGAAAAAAACCGCCGCCGAACGTTCCTCCTCCCGGATGCCCGGTTACGTGGCCCTGACCCTGGCATCGGCCCCCCTGACCGTTCTTGAAACCCGTTTGGCAAAGGGACCGGTCACCACCTTCCATGCCCGCAAACCCCGACAGGACGTTTTTTAACGGGTTGTAATTTTTTATTGTTTTTACGGTCGGTTCATGATTTAAAGAACAAAACATGCTTACATCAAGAGGTTTTTCATGAAACACGGTTTTTCGGCCTGCCGTCCGGCCGCCCTGCTTTTCCTGGTCGTCATCCTTTCCTTTTCCCCCTGCGCCCAGGCTGCCTGGGAAAAAATCAGCATTCCCGGCAACCGCGAATCTCTGGATACCGTCTGGGGAACCTCAAACGACAACGTCTATGTGATCGGGTTCACGGGGCACATCTATCATAAGGAACAGGCGGAGTTTGAGGAAATCACCGACACGGTGTTCGGGAACTACAGCATCAACACGACCCTGACCGCTCCGGAAACCTACCCCCTGACCCGCCTACCCTACGGCATGGGCGGAACCTCGGCGGACAACGTTTTTATCACCGGCATGACGGTGAAAACCGTTTATCTGAGCACCGGTGCGCCCTGGGCCACGACCTTTTACGAAGCCGAACCTTTTGTGATGCGCTTTGACGGGACATCCTGGACCGACATCCCCCTTGACGGCACGCTGGACGATAAATACGTCCCCCAGGTGATCGTCGGTATCTGCGGCACCGCTCCGGACAGCATGTTTTTCTCCGGATGGAAGGTCATTCGGCAGAGTGTGGGAGAAACCACCGTCGATGTCAACACCGGCGTTGTTCTGAGCCTTGACGCCCTCAGCGGTCAGTGGACCGGCGAGGTGGGCAACGGGGATCTTTCGGGCACCACCTACACCGACCGGATTCCGGAAATCAACGAAATCGCCATGGCCGGCCCCGATGACGTGTATGCCGTGGGCCTTCGGGGTCTGATTCTGCACAAGAACCTGTCCGGCGGGGACTGGAACCTGGTGGCCACCGAGTCCAGCAGCCTTTATTTTCTCCGGGTCTGGGCAAAAGACGCAAACCAGGTGTTTGCCGCGGGATTCAACAACTCCAACTCACGGGGCATCATCTACCGGTACGCCAACGGAAGCTGGACGGCCATGGGAATGCCCGCCCTCAAGCAGGGGCAGATTCCCGCGCTGTGGGGGGTCTGGGGTGATACCGCCTCGTCCATGGTTCATGCGGTGGGCAATACGGGAACGGCCATTTACTTTGACGGCAACTCGGGCAACCAGTGGTACGCCACGGTCAGCGGCACCACCACCAGCCTCAACAGCGTCTGGGCGGCCGATTTCAATCACGCCTACGCCTGCGGCGAAGACGGCAGCGTGTACTATTATACCGAAGGCATCAGGACCAACGGGGTCAGTGCCTACCCCATGATCTCCATTGCCCCCGGCGAAATCGAATTCACGGACATTTCCCCCGGTGAGGTCAACCGCTGGGAATGGGATTTCAACGATGTGACCTCAACGCCCGTGGCTCCCACGGCGGATCTGGATTACGCCATTCTGGTGACGGCTGTTTCGGACAGCACCATCAACGGACACCGCATCAGGGTGCAAAACGACAACGATACCCAATCCGTCTATCTTGAAACCGCCCAGGCCGCTGCGGCCCAGGCCGATGTGGGGGGCAGGCTCCTTGTCACCGCCGTTCCCGGCAGCGCGGCCAACGGAACCAACATCCACGTCCAGGAAACGGCCACCCTGGCCGTGCCTGCGGTCTACCATCACAAGACCGAAATCATCGTCAAGGCCGTGGCCGGCGTCACCACCTGCGCAGAGGTGGCGGCCCTGCTCGAATCCCTTGACCTGATCGATACCGCCGTTCCCGATGATCCCGCTGCCCTCTGGTTCGAAACCTTCGGGGAAGAGGTGGCCGCCGCCGCCCTCACAGGGGGCCGGGCCCCCACCGTCACCGTGTGGATCGACTCGGGTTTTTCCACCCACCGGGAGATCGCCCGGGCCCTTGAAACCCACGAATGGGTGGCCGCGGCCGCGGCCGACAATCCCGACGCCGTCTGGGTAAGAGGGCGCGAGATCTACAGCAACGTGGCGGTCTTTGCCGGGGGCCGGGACGACAGCAACCTCTATGTCAACACGGACACCGCCATCGACGACTATTACACGGCCGTCCACACGTACGAACAGCCGGGGGTCTACACCACGGACCTTTCCATCATCCGCCCCGCCCTGCCCCCCGTCGGCACCCTTACGGTCCGGCAGGAACAGCGGCCGGATGTCCTGACCTACACCCAGAGCCTGTTCGCGGCGGCAACACCGGGATCGGCCCTCAACGGTTATTCGGTCAACATCGAAGACGGCGGCCCCGGATGCCTGCCCCATCTGGTGTGGGACGACACCCGTGTCACCGCCGTCATCGAATCCGGCGTGACCCTCACCTCACAGATCACGGATCTTTTGCTCCGGCATCACCTGATTCTCTTCACCGATGCCCCCTATAAGGACAAACCCTGGTATGTGGCGTCCGTCGGTTCGCCCGATACGGTCAGCCTCTACGGGGGAACCGACGCGGGTGTCGAGCAGTCCTCGGTCACCGTCCGGGTCCTGTCTGAAAACCCGCTGGATTTTGCCGTCACCCCCTCCACCGGGGTGGGCGATCTTCTGGCCGTCTTCACCATCACGGCGGACCCTCTGATCCAAAACAGCATCTACAAGGCCACCTGGTACTTCGATTACCGAAGCACCCTCAACTACGGCTCCGTCGGTGCCGGCACCATCAAGATCACCACCGACCCCGATGAGGTCATCACCCATCACTACACCGGCATCGGCACCTACAACGTGGGTGTTTCGGTACTGCTTGACGACAATTCGACCTTCGATCTGTTCAAGGAGGACGCCGTGATCGTCCGGAGCCCGGACGAAGGGAAAAGCAGCCTGGAGGGCGGCTCGGGTTTGGGGGATATGTCGGGATGTTTTATCGGAAGCGTTTTTCCGAATGATCACGACTAACTGCAGAGGGGCACGCGGATAATGAAGGTGGTGCCTGAGCCCGGTTTGCTTTCACAGTCGATGCTGCCGTTGAGGGCCTGGGTGACCAGATTGTAGACCACAAAAAGGCCAAGGCCGCTGCCGCCCTGCTCGCGCCGGGTGGTGAAAAACGGATCGAAAATCTGCCGGACGGTGTCCTCGTCCATGCCCTTGCCGTTATCCGTGCAGCTGAGCACAAGAACCTCCCCCTCGGTTTTGACATCGAACACGATGGTGCCCTGCTCCATGGACTCGAACGCATGGGTGTTGGCATTCATCACGAAATTGGTGATGATCTGGGCCAGGGCGCCGGGGCGGCTGTCAAAGATCAGATCCGGCGGACAGTTCACCTCGATCCGCCTTCCCGCCTGTTTGTATTCCACGCTGAGGCTTGACAGCACTTCACGGATATACTCGTCCACGATGATCTTCCTGGGCTTTTCACTGGCCTGATCCACGGAAACCTGCTTGAAATTGCCGACCAGATCCCCGGCCCGGCCCAGGTTCTTGCTGATCATGGTCGACCCGTCATACACCGTTTTCAGGAATTTCGAGAGCCTTTCCTGGTCCAGCGTTCCCGCAGCCAGCCGGGCTTCCAGCTTTTTGACCTGATCCATGATGAAGGTCGACGCCGTGATGCCGATGCCGATGGGGGTGTTGATCTCATGAACCACGCCGGACACCAGGCCGCCCAGAGAAGCGAGCTTTTCCTGCTGGATCAGCTTGTCCTGGGCGTATTTCAATTTGGTCAGAGACTCGTTAAGTTCCTGATTGATGGCCTGAAGCCGGCGTTCGGTCTGCTCCCGTTCGGCGATATCCCGGGAGAGCCGGTTGTTCAGCTGTTCGAGTTCCAAGGTTCTCTGGCTGACTTTTTTCCGAAGTTCCTTGTTTTCCAGGCAGCGTTTGACCCGGAAATAGATCTCTTCGCTTTCGGCGGGCTTGAGCATGAAATCATCGGCGCCTAATTTGACGGCGTTCATGGCGCTTTTCATATCGGCGTGACCGGTGATGATGATCACCATGATGTCCGGATGCATGGCCTTGGCGGCGACCAGAACGTCCAGACCGTCGATTTTCAGCATCCGGAGGTCGGTCAGCACCAGATCGAACTCGCTTGCCTGTAGGCGTTCGATGGCCCGTTCCCCGCTCTCCGCCCGATCCACGACATAGCCCTCCTGTTCGAGAAGCCGAGCCGTATTCTGAAGAATCAGGGGCTCGTCGTCGACCAGAAGGATTCTGTAATGCTGTTTCACCATGGCGTCATCCGCGTTTTTAAAAGCCAATGTCGTTAACGTAACGATAAATTTCGTTATATCAGATGATGGGCACGCGTTGCTTTGCCCATCCTACCTTTGTGTCGTACGTAGGATGGGCAAAGCGCAGCGTGCCCATCAGAATTATACGTTTGTCACATTAAGTTTAATCGCTTTTACCATCAATCGGCAAACAGCTCAACCTTCTTTTATTATTGTCAATATTAGGGGATACCCAGGAAGGATAATATCCATTTCCCTGTTGACGGAACAAATCAAACCTGATAGTGACATTTTAAACGGTCGGTTTACAATCCGGCCGGTCGGTTTGCACCGGCCATCACGTTTCACGTCTTATGTCGTTTCGTCACACCAGATATTAAAAAAACACCGTTGTCATTCATTCCGGACCTTTTTTGGGAATCGGAATGGACCACATGCTTACCCCAAATGTGAAGGGAGAGGCCCATGCCCCCCATTCCGGAACTGGAAGCCATTCGGCGTGCCCAGATTCTTTCGGCCGCCATCACCATCATCGGACGATCCGGTTACGCCCAGGTGACCATGGCCGATATCGCCAGGGAGGCCAACCTGTCCAAAGGGGGCCTCGCCCATTATTTCGCCTCCAAGGACGATTTGTTCAAAGAAGCCTTCAAATCCTATTACGGACAGATTCTGACCCTGTTCAAGGACGGCATCGAAAAAAGCCCGGGGCCCATGGACAAAATTCTGGGTTTCGGTCTGCCCCTTTTTATCCGTGAGACCGAAGACGTTCAAAGCGCCCATCGCATCATTTTCGATTTCATGTCCCTGGCCGCCCACAACGAGGATTACCGCCTGTTGTTCAGCACCTGGATCAACGAATGGGTGGCCGTCAAAAAACAGGCCCTTGACGAGGGCGTCAATCAGGGCCTGTTTACCGACCATGATACGGATAAGACCGCCCGGACCATTTCCGCCATTTTTCACGGCATCTACCTGCGCTGGTTCCTGGACCCGGAGCACCATACGGTCACCTGGGCCGAGCAGGCTTTCACCGAAGCCATCACCTCGTATCTGAAACCGTACATGGGGCAGACGCCCTGACGTGAACCATTTTCTTTGAAGGAGATTTATCTCATGCGAGATGTATTCATCATCGGCGCCGGGATGACCCGATTCGGAAAATACCCGGATCGAAACATGAAAAGCCTGGCCGACGAAGCGGTCAAAAACGCTCTGGCCCATGGGGGCATGGACAAAAAGGACATCGCCATGGCCGCGGTGGGCAACGCCTACCAGGGACTGGTCACCGGCCAGGAATCCATAAGGGGCCAGGTGGTGCTCCGGGCCATGGGTATCGGGAACATTCCGGTGATCAATGTGGAAAACGCCTGCTGCTCGTCGGCCACGGCCTTTCAGGTGGCCTGGATGAACGTGGCGTCCGGCATGTACGACACGGCCCTGGTCCTGGGCATGGAGAAAATGTACATGGAGGACCGGGAAAAACGGCTGAAACTCTTTTCCTCGTCGGCGGATGTGGAAGTGATCGAGATGTTCGTCAAGGCCATGAAAGCCGATGCCGAACGCAAACGAAAAGAAGCGGAAGCCCGGGGAGAATCCCCCGACCCCGGCAAATCCAAGGGCAAGGGCGGCAGCGCCTTCATGGACCTCTACGCCGCCGCCACCCGCATGCACATGGACAAATACGGCCTGACCCAGCGCCAGCTGGCCGTGGTCAGCGCCAAAAACCACACCAACAGCGCCGGGAACCCCTATGCCCAGTACCGCCGGCCCTACACCGTCGAAGAGGTGCTGGCCGCCCCGCCCGTGGCCTACCCCCTGACCCAACCGATGTGTTCACCGGTGGGCGACGGGGCGGCGGCTTTGTTGCTCGCCTCCGGCGACGTCATCCGGCGAAAGGGCCTGGCCAAACCGGTCAAAGTTCTGGCCACGGTGGTGGGCGGCGGCATGGACCGTGGCTTCGACGACCCGGACCTGACCGAGCGCCTGGCCCATATCGCCTATGAAAAAGCCGGGGTGGGCCCCGAGGATGTGGACGTGGCCGAAGTTCACGACGCCTCGGCTTTCGGCGAAGTTATCCAGACCGAAGGCCTGGGTTTCTGTGCCAAAGGCGACGGCGGTCTTTTCGCAGAGCGGGGCCATTCGGCCCTCACCGGAAGGCTCCCCGTCAATCCCTCCGGCGGTCTGGAATCCAAGGGCCATCCCGTGGGGGCCACCGGCGCGGCCCAGCTGGTGGAACTGGTCTGGCAGCTGAGGGGCGAAGCCAAAGGACGCCAGGTCGACAACCCCCGCATCGCCCTGGCCGAAAACGGCGGCGGCAACATCGGCATCGAAGAAGCGGCCATGGTGATCACGTTGTTACAGAAGGATTTCTGATTGCCCCCGGCGGCCCTGCCGGGGGCCAAACTTTTGAAAAGTTTGACAAACAGATGGGGGAAAGACGCACCTTGGGACACACCTTCCTACCCATTTGTCCAGATTTTTAAAATCTGGTCCCCCGGAATGGCCGCCGGAGGCCACAAAAAAATCAAACGAACCGGTTTTTCCATATAGCCAAGGAGGCCCGTATGCTCTCACGTTCTGAAACACGTTTCTATTCGGATCTGTCCCCGCGATTCGACGATACCTTCCTGAGTCTGAAGGCCATCGCCCGGCAGCCCGCCGCCATGGTCCGTGAAACCCGGAAAGTCGTGGCCCTGGCCCGCAAGTTCAACGCGGAGGTGGTGCGCCCGGCGGCCCTTCCTTTGGACAGGCGCATGCAGGAAGACCCCGCTCACCTTCCCTGGGAGTTCGTGCGCACGGCCAATGAGTGGGGACTTTACACCCTGTGGTTTCCCAAACTGTTCGGCGGCAAGGGGTACAACCTTCTGTCCATCGCCCCCTTTCTCGAAGAAATCGCCTCCGAATGCCTGGCCATGGCCAACCTGATCGGCGTGCATTACCTGGGATTCGGCGTGGCGGTCTCGTCCTGGAACACGGGCCTGATCAACCGCCTGTGCCGGGATACGATAGAAGGCGAGAAAACGGGCAAGCCCTGCCTGATCTCCCTGGCCCTCACCGAACCCGGAGCCGGAACCGATGTGGAGGAAACCGATCTGATGGACAAAGGCCGGGTCACCTGCCATGCAAAAAAGGTCGAGGGCGGTTATGTGGTGAGCGGCACCAAGGTGTTCATTTCAAACGGACACCTGTCCCACTGGCACATGCTGATCGCCTACGAAAACCTTGACAAACCCTCGGCCGGCACGGTGATGCTGGCCGTTGAAACCGGCACGCCGGGCTTCAGCTTCGGGCGCATGGAGAAAAAAATGGGTCAGAAAGGCTGCCCGGCCAGTGAACTCCGGTTCGACAACTGTTTCATTCCCGATTCCCAGATCATGATCAACACCGATCAGGCCCGCTCTCTGAAACGGACGCCCAGAGAAACGAACATGCAGATCATCGATTACTATTTCTCCGCATCCCGGGCCGCCGTGGGGGCCTTCGGCATCGGCGCGGCCCGGGGCGCCTTCAATGCGGCCCGTGACTACGCCGCCTCAGCCTCCGTGGGAGGCGAACGCCTGATCGACCGCGAATGGGTCCAGTCCATGCTCTCTGAAATGTACAAAAACGTCGTCCTCGGCCGCCTGGCCTACAATGAAGCCAACTACGCCACGGCCATGCACGGCATGTTCAAGATGATCCAGCAGAAACACCTGTTCTATCTGACGAAACTCACGCCGAAAATCATCTTCGATAAAATCATTCAGCCCCTTCTGGACAACCCCCGGCTCCTCCGGTTGGTCCGGAAATTCAATTTCGACATGCAGAGCGACCGGGAAATCGCCGTGACCTCAGGCCTGGCCTCCCTGGCCAAATTCGCCGGCACCGACGCCGGCATCAAAAACTGCCACATGGCCCTGGAACTGATGGGACACGCCGGGCTTCGGCACGACATGCGGGCTGAAAAATGCCTTCGGGACGCCAAGCTGCTGCAGATCTACGAAGGCACCAACCAGCTCAACCGGCTGAACCTGTTCAAATGCCTGATTGCGGACGATGCGTCAACGGTCAGGGTCTTTGAAGAACGTCGGGCGGACGCCTGATCACCCGAAAACCACACGATCAAGGAGATGACCATGCTTGCCGTCAACAGCAAAGAGATGTCCCTTCTGGAAAAAGCGGCCCATGATTTTTCGCGCAAGGTGCTGTTTCCCCAGCGCGAAACCAACGATACCTTCCCCTTCGGACCGCTCTTCATACCGGCCGTCGACCAGGCCTTCGGCCTTGATTTTTTCCACGCGATCCTGCCGGAAGACATCGGCGGACTGGGCCACGGCATGACGGCCCTTTGCGTGCTGCTTGAAAACCTCTGCACCGAAGACAGCAGTCTGGGGGCCATCGTCTTCACCCACTCGGCCGCCCTGTCGCTGATGACGGCCGCCAAGGACACACCGGCCCTTGAATCCGTCGCCTCTGCAAAAACAACCTTCGACGCGCTCACGGCCCTGCCCGTGTTCATCAATCCCCTGGATCAGGACAATCTTCCCCGGGCCGTAAAACGCTCCGGCGATTTTCAACTCACGGGAACGCTGGATTACCTGGTTTTGGGAGGCCTGGCCGGAAAGGCCCTGATCCCGGCCCGGACCGACGATCATCGGGCCTACTCCTGGTTCCTGGTCGATTCTTCCCAGGCCTCCGTCAAAAAGAGTGAGCCGGTCCTGAGCCTTGGCCTGCGGGCCTGTCCCGCGGTGGATGTGACGTTCGACGGGGCCCCGGCCCGGCTGGTCGGCGATGAAAACCAGGGCGACGCCCTGTTCACCGCCATGGCCGACCGCATGCACACGGCCGCCGCCGCCATGAGCCTGGGGATCATGAAAGGGTCGTTCAAGGAGGCGACGGACTACGCGAAAAAACGGGAACAGGGGGGCCGGAAGATCATCGACTGGTCCGAAATGCAGATGATCCTGGGCACCATGGCCGTCCAGGTCAAAGTCGCCGACCTCATCGTCTCTCGCGCCTCGGCCGCCGTGGACGGTGAGGAAAAAGACTGGCCCCTGAGTTCACGGGCCGCCGCCCTCCATGTCCAGAGTCTGGCCTGCGACCTTGCAACCGACGGGGTCCAGGCCATGGGCGGTGTGGGATACATGAAGGATTTCGGACAGGAAAAACGGTTCCGGGACGCCAAGCAGCTTCAGGCCCTTTTGGGTATGGCCCCGCTGAAAAAAATCCGTTTTCTGGAAAACTTCATGTAATACTTAAATAAAAGGAGACTGGGTTTTATGGCCGGACTGAAGGTTCACCTGCCTGTTTTTCAATGTTTCCGATACAAAACCGTCGACCCGGACGAAAAAAAATTCATCTTCGTCAACGCAGACGGGTCCGATGAAACCGTGACCATGGGCGATCTGTTCACCCAGACCAACCGGCTCAGCCGAGCCATGCTCCGGGCGGGCATCGGCCGGGGGGACCGGGTCGTCGTTCTGATGCGCAACCACCCCGAATTCCTCTATGCGATGTTCGCCGCCATGTCCATCGGTGCGGTCACCGTTCCCGTGGACCCCCGGTCAAAGGGCGAGAAGCTCGTGTTCCAGATCAACAACACCCGATCAAAGGGCATCCTTGTGGCCGACGAGTTCCTGGATAGCCTCACGGCCGTCGAACCGGACATTCAAAGCGCCAAAATTCTTGGGGTTCTTTACAAAAACCACCATGGAATTCCCATCCGCTCCGATGTGCCCAGCCTCAACCACATCCTTGCCACCGAATGCCCCGATCCCCCCGACGGCATCCGGCCCTTCGATCCGAAGCAGCCCGTCCAGATCATCCACACCTCGGGCACCACCGGCGACCCCAAAGGCGTGGTGCTCAGCGGCGACCGTCTCCGGGCCTACGGCATCCTGGCCCGCATGGTCTGGAAATACAAAAACGACGAGGTTCCCTTCACCGGCCTGTCGCTGACCCACGGCAACGCCCAGTCGGTCACGGTCTTTCCCGTGCTGTCGCTTCGGAACCGGCACGCGGTGATCGGGGAGAAATTCTCCAAAAGCCGGATCTGGGACATCTGCCGGACCTACGGCTGCACGACCTTCTCCCTTCTGGGCGGCATGATGGCCGGGATCTTCAACGAACCTCCCAGACCCGATGATTGTGACAATCCGGTCCGGACCGTGATCAGCGCCGGAACCCCCCGGGCGATCTGGGCGGATTTCGAAAGAAGGTTCAACGTGAACATTTTCGAGTGGTATGCCGCCGTCGAAGGCGGCCTGGCCTACAAACGTCCGGGCAAGGGCCCCGTCGGCTCCTTCGGCAAACCCAACCCCCTGATGTACCGGATGAAGATCGTCGATGAAAAGGACCGGCCGGTGCCCCCGGGCGAAAAGGGCGAGCTGATCTGCAAAATGACCTTCGGAAAAACCCGGGTCCGCTATTTCGGAAAGGACAAGGCTTCCACAGACAAGACCCGGGGCGGATGGCTACGCACCGGAGACATCTGCCACCGGGACAACGACGGCTACTTTTTTTTCGACTTCCGTGTGGGCGGCGGCCTCCGACGCCAGGGCGATTTCATCCAGCCCGACCTGATCGAAAAAGTGATCGGCGAAGACAAAACGGTGTCGGAGGTCTGCGTGTACGGCATTGCCGCCGCCTCGGGGGCGCCGGGGGAATCGGATATCGTGGCGGCCATTGCGCCCTTTGACGGCAATGCGCCGGATATCGAGGCCATCCGCCTTCGCTGCCGCGAAACGCTCGAAAAGAACAGCGTCCCCACCTATTTGCAGATCGTCGACGAGATTCCCAAAACCGTTTCGGAAAAAGCCCTGTCCCGGGTGCTTCAGGACGCCTTTGACCCGGAGGCCGACAACGTCATCAGATTATAAGGAGAAACCCATGCTCGAAAAGTACACGAAAGCCTATATGCCCGAGATGACCTTCCCGGTCCGCAGCATCGATCCGGTGACCTGTTCCCGCTGCGGCCGCTGCGTAGAAACCTGCCCCTGCGGCGGCTTTTCCTGGACCCGGGGGGAGGTGCCCGTCCCCATCGGCTTCGGCGGTTTCGCCCAGGCCTGCATCAACTGCCGCAGCTGCATCGCCGTCTGCCCCACCGGAGCCGTAAGGGTCAGCGGGTCCTTTGCCGTCAACGAGGGGAGATACCGGAACCGTCTGACCGGAACCATGTCCGCACCCAACCCCTTCGGCGCCGATGACGCGCCGGACTTTGCCGACATCGCGCCGGAGCTGACCGACATCGAACGGATGATCTACACACGGCGGTCCAACCGCATCTTCAAGGACACGCCCGTACCGAAAGATCTTCTCCGCCGCATTCTCGAAGCCGGGCGGTTCGCCCCCTCGGCGGGCAACGGCCAGCCCTATCACCTGGTGGTGATCACCGACCCCGCCGTGATCCGGGAACTCGAAACCCGATCCATGGCCGTGCTCAGACGGCTCAAGAACCTCTACCTGAACGACTCCGGCAAACCGCCCTGGTGGAAAACCCTGCTGTTCACGGCGGGCAGCTTACTGATGGTCAACAAATTCGATCCCAGGCCCATCACGGCCATGGAAAAGGCCGACCGGAACGAGGACCGCCTGTTTTTCCGCGCCCCGGCCCTGATCCTCATTCTGAAAAACACCCGCGGCATCAGCAACCCGGACCTGGACGCGGGCATCCTGACCCAGACCCTGGTGCTCGCGGCCCATGCCCTGAAACTCGGCACCTGTGTGGTCTCCCTGCCCATGGTTCCCCTGTCCTACCCGATCATGGCCGGATTCCGTAAAAAGCTCGGCATCAAAAAACCCTTCGAAGCGGTGACCAGCATCGCCATCGGCTATCCCAAAGGAAAGATCGACGGCATCGTGGAACGGGACACGCCCCCCGTCACCTGGATCGAGCGGGGATGACGGGCATTCGTTAAAATTCACCACGGAGACACGGAGAGCGCGAAGATAAACACGGACGGCTTATCCACTTTACATTGCATTGGATTTCAACTTGACTATAGGTCAAAAGCTATATAGTATTTGACCTATAATGGTATGAGTTAAGGTTAATATGTGGGATATAGTGACGACTGACACATTTGACGAATGGTATGATGACCTCGACAAGAAAGATCGTGAAAACGTTTTGGCATCGCTAATGCTGCTAAAAGCTAAAGGTCCAACTTTACCGAGACCGTATGCTGATAGTGTAAAACAGTCAAAATATGCCAACAAGAAAGAACTGAGAGTCCAAAGCAAAGGCGATCCCATACGTGCTTTTTTCGCATTTGACCCGGACAGAAAAGGGATTGTGCTGTGTGCGGGATCAAAAGCCGGAGACGAAAAAAGGTTTTACTCAAAAATGGTTCCGATTGCCGACAATGAGTTTACGAATCATTTGAAAAGGCTTAAAGACAAAAAATAAAAGGGGTACGGCAATGGCACGAACACTTGAAGAACTCATAAAAAATGAAGACCCTAAAGTTGTTGAAAGGGCCGGTAAAAAAGCAGAGAATATGCTTTTCGATATAAGGCTGGCCGAACTCAGGGAGCGAACTCAGAAAACACAGAATGACATGGCCAAAGCACTGGGAATCAAACAACCCACCGTCGCGAGTCTGGAAAAACCTGGACGTGATCCTAAGCTTTCGACACTTAAACGATATGTGGAAGCAACTGGAAGCAAGCTCCGTATTGATATTGAACTCCCAGACGGATCGCATTTCGGATTCCCTTTATAAGGCTATTTCGCTCAACCCATCATCCTTATGAAATTTAACATCCCCCGCAAAAATATTTCACCACGGAGACACGGAGAACGCGGAGAAACAATTCACACATTCCAAACATGGGCACGGTTTGAGTGTCCGTCTGCCCCCTGATGGAATACCTTTAATTACCGTGATGGTAACACCCCGTTTTTCTCATATAACTTACCGTGTTTTTTACCATTCTTAAAAAAACGGAGGCCTGTGGAACAACACTTGACATGACATTCGAGACATGGTTCTATGGTATAAACATTGTTTCACAGCCACCTCCCCTCCCCTCATTTTCTGACCTTTCCCTTCGGTTTGTGAAACCATTCCTTTCACACCTATATATAAGGAGCGCCCTATGAAACACAGAATCATGTCCGTGGTGTTTGTTGTGTTGTCCGCTTTACTTTTAAGCGTCTCGACCGCGTTTTCATTCAGTTACGTCGTCGCGTTCGGCGACAGCCTGTCCGACAACGGCAATGCCGACGGGCACGGCTTCGGCGTCTACAGTGACGGCGAGGTCTGGGTGGATTATTTAGCGGATCTGATGGGAAGCGACCTGCTCGATATGGCCTACGGCGGGGCACGGACTTATGGTCATCCGGCTGCCCCGCCCCAGGATCCGACGATGTTCGGCCTCGGATGGCAGATCAACCACTACCTGAGCAACTACACCGTGAGCGGTGCCGACACCCTGTACACCGTCTGGGCCGGGGGCAACGATCTTCTGAACATCGATGAGCTTGGGGTTGGCGGAACCGTCCTGCGTGCGGTCAGCAACATCGCCGGATCGGTGGGCGCCCTGGCCCAGGCCGGTGCCCGGAACATCGTGGTGATGAACATGCCGAATCTCGGCGCAACGCCCCTGTTGAACGGTGCGCCCGAAACATCGGTTCCCGGCACCCAACTGGCCATGGGCTTCAACGTCGCCCTGGCCCAGGCCCTGGACATGTTCGCCAACAGCGGCCTCAACCTGATCACCATCGATGTCTTCGGCATGATGAACGATTTCATTGCAAACGGCGTGTTCGACAACAGCACCGACATGCTGTCAACGGCCGACGACGCCCAGGGCACCTATCTTTTCTGGGACGAGATTCATCCCACGACCTACGCCCACAGCCTGATCGCCGATGCCGTCTACGCCCAGACCGCCCCGGTCCCCGAACCGGCCACCCTCTTTCTTCTGGGAACCGGCCTTCTCGGATTCCTGGGCCTCCGGAAAAAATCCCGGGTCATGTCCTGATCCTGGACGGGCGGGCCACCACACCCGCCCGTTTTTTTTATGACATTCACCACAGAGACACGGAGAGCGCGGAGAAAAACCACGGACGCATTATCCAAACCCCCAACACCGCCCCGCCAAAATAGTTCACCACGGAGGCACGGAGAACACAGAGAAAAACACGGACGGATTATCCACAGATTACGCAGATGACGCAGATTACCCCAAGTCCCCTCCGCCGCCCCGCCAAAACGACCGCCCGGCGTAGGGTGGGCTGTGCCCACCAAATGCCACTCATCCCCATAAAATTCAACACACTGCCTCCGGGAAAATCTGTTTTGCCTGTGCTCGATTTCGATACCGATTTCGATCGCCCCTGCAACCGCTCAACCCACCGCGCGTCATGCCCATGGGTATGCCCTGTTTTTCCTCTGTCCCTTTGTGCCTCTGTGAGAAACAACAACCGTTTGCCCGAAGGAGAAAACGGTTTCCTGGGTTTTCTCACGAAGACACGGAGCCACAGAGGGAATGTAAGCACAAACCACAATTCCGGAATGATGGGCCATCGCACTTACACTTGTCAAAAAACAGCCGTTTAATCATTGATAAGGGAACTCAATCATGATAGAGCACCTGGCATGAACGAGGTCTTCAACGACATATTTTGTTCCCATGACAAGCTGTTCAAGGAAATCTGGAGCGATCTTGAAAACGCCAGATCCTTTCTGGAAAATTATCTTCCTCCCGCGTATCTGACGGTTTTTGACCTGAAAACCCTTGAAATCTGCAAAGGCAGCTTTGTCGAAAAAAATCTCAAGGAATATCATTCCGACCTTCTCTATAAAGTCAAAACCCATCAAGGACACGCATTCATCTACTTTCTGTTTGAGCATAAAAGCTATCCCGACGGTTTGATCCATCTTCAATTATTGAAGTACATGATCGGAATCTGGGAACTGTCGATCAAACAGAACAGGAAAAAACGATTTGATGCCATTGTCCCTCTGGTGATGTTCCATGGAAAAAAACAATGGACCACACCCAAACGTTTTGCCGAATTATTCTCCGGCACATCCGGGCCGCTTGTCTGCCATATTCCCGATTTCAAATACATTCTGTTTGATCTGCCAAAATACAGCGATGAACAGATTCGTGGCACCATCATCGAACGTCTGATGATCCTGGTTTTCAAACACATCTTTGATTCCGACTTTGATCAAAACTTCCGGGTATTTTCAAACTGTTAGAAGATCTGGTTCAAAAAGAAACGGGCTTGCAATACGTGGAAAGTTTGTTAAGATATCTTCTGTCTAACATGGAAAACATGACCGGCGACAAATTGAAATCCATTGTCGCCCAGTCACTCTCTGAAAAAGAAGGCGGTGTGATCATGAAGTTCGCCGATAGTGCATTGGGGAAAATATATAATAAGGGAATGAATCTGGGAATTCAGCAGACCATCCATATGGTCGTCCAGGCACGGAAAGACATGGCCGTAACCGTCATTGATTTAAAATTCGGCAACTCGCCGGAATCTGAACGTTTCAAACGTTATATTGACGGCCTGGACGATGCCGATCATCTTGCCCTCATCAACGAAAAACTAAAATCAGCCACAACCCTTGCCGAACTGTCAGGTTTCATCGGGCATTGATAACCGGTATCACTACACCCCCCCAAAAATAATTCACCACGGAGACACGGAGAGCACAGAGAAAAACACGGACGGATTATCCACAGATTACACAGATGACGCAGATTACCCCAAGTCCCCTCCGCCGCCCCGCAAAAACGTCCGCCCGGCGTAGGTTGGGTTGAGGAACGAAACCCAACAAATTGCCCGTCATCCTTATAAAATTCAACACCCTCCGCAAAAATCAATTCACCACGGAGACACGGAGAGCACGGAGAAAAGCAAAGACACCATAACCAACGAATCAAGCGTTCATTCACAGGGCACACGACACGTTCAAAAACCGAAACCCGTGAATGAACCCCTTCTTCATCCTGATGATTTTTTGTTGACACCCTCCCCGCCGTCATATACAGACCTTAAGGTAAGAGAAAAAAGCCTGGGGGGGCGGAATTTCTCTTTTGTATGTCAATTCGGTGCGCATCACATTGAAAACGGCTCGTCCCGACTTCGGATGGCCGGGTTCGATGTATGATTATAAATATCCATGCCTTGTGCATGGAAAGGCATGGCGTGTCCGCTTCGGAATACATCCGAACGGCCTGCCGCTGCCTGCACCGGGGAGGCTTCATGAGAGGAAAGAACCTGATCCAGGTGATCAAAATGCTCGACCTCCTGTCACGGCCCCAGGGCGTGACGGTCAAGGAATTTTCCGACGAGCTCGGCGTCTGTGTTCGCACCGTATCCCGCAGACTGACCGCCCTGCAACGCATGGGCATTCCCCTCTACGACGACAAAATCCCCCTTGAACGGGAAAAACGCTGGTTCATTGACGAGTCCTATGTCGCCCGTCTTCCCAACCTGACCCTGCCCAACATCGCGCTGACCTATCCCGAGATCATCTGCCTGTGCATGCTGGCCGGTGAAGCGGTGGTGTTCAAAGGCACCGAGGTGGATCGCCACCTGACGACGGCCCTTGCCAAACTCATCCACGTCATCCCCGAAGACACCCGGGCCGAACTGTCTGCCCTGAAACGGATTTTCATATGCAAAACCGTCGGCACCAAAGCCTATGCCGACAAAAACCCCGTCATCAAAGACCTGATCGAGTCGATCATCGGCGGCACGGCCTGCCGGATCACCTACCACGTGTTCTACAAAGACGAAATCGAAGAGGAAACCATCGGCCCCCTGCATCTGTTCGAACACAACGGCGGCCTGTACCTGTTTGCCGTCAAAAACACGGACAAGACCGTCCGCAGCTATGCGGTCGAGCGCATCCGCCGCATCACCCGGCTGTCCACCGCCGTGCCCTACCCCGACACCTTCGACCCCGACGCCCGGCTGAACTCCGCCTTCGGCATCACCCACGGCGACCCGATCACCGTCACCATCCGCTTCTCACACGCCGTGGCCCGCTACATCAAAGAACGCCGCTGGGCCGAAACCCAGACCCTGACCGACGACCCCGACGGCTCCGTCACCCTGACCCTGACCACCTCCGGCCGCCGCGACATCAAACGCTGGATCCTCTCCCACGGCCCCGACGCCCACATCCTGAAACCCGACGACCTGAAAAAGGAAATCGAAGACGACATAAAAAAAATGATGGGGGGGTGAAAATAAATGATGAAGTATGACCGAAAATGTCATGGTTGGGTGGTAAAGTTTTTCGTGGTTGATGACAACAAGTATCTTGTGAACCATTTCAGACGATGTAAATAGGATTAATCATGCAAATATTCGTCAATTCACCTGGCTCCATGATCAATCAGAAAGACGGGTGTTTTCGATTTTCGAATAAAGATAAGTCGTTCGATGTCTCGCCTGAAAAAATTGAATCCATTGTAACTACCAACAAGGCCATGATTTCGACACAAGCTATAAACCTGGCCCTGGACAATAATATCGATATCATTTTTCTAGATTCAAAGGGCGATCCAAAGGGAAGAGTCTGGTTTTCCAAAATGGGTAGTACCGCCCTTATACGACGCAAACAGCTTGAAGCTGAATTATCTGAAGTTGGGATCAACCTTGTGATTGATCTTGTCCGGGAAAAAGTAAGTAACCAGATCCGTTTTCTGAAAAAATTAGCCTTGGCTCGTCCAGGAAAGCACGATGTTTTTACCGGCCCCGTTCAGACCCTTACTGGTATTTTTGATAAACTGGTGTTCTCAGAAGAAAACTTAAATAGCATAAGAAATTCGATAATGGGGTACGAAGGGAGTGCCGGCAAAGTTTATTTCCAATGTATCTCATCAATCATGCCAACGGAATATCAATTCAACGGCCGCTCGAGGCGCCCCGCCAAAGACCCGTTCAATGCAATATTAAACTATGGGTTGGGGATGCTATACAGTCGAGTCGAAAAAGCCTGTATTATCGGTGGACTTGACCCATATATCGGATTCCTGCACACCGACAACTACAACAAGAAATCGTTAGTATTTGATTTGATAGAGCCTTTTAGAATTTATGCCGAACAAACAGCCGTTTATCTGTTCACCGGAAAAAAAATAAAGGAAACACATTTTGATCGATTCGACCACAGCGTCGCCCTGAACGAAAAAGGAAAACCTTTGGTTATCGAAACACTAAATTCGCATATGGACGAGAAAATCCGTTACAGAGGCAGAAATATTAAGCGCAAAAATATCATTCACCAAGAAGCACATAATTTAACGAACATCCTACTTGCCGATGAAGGGGGAAAACGCCCAGAATGGCTTAATATCAAGGAATTTTAATCATGGATGTTTTAGTCTGGATCATTTACGATATCGCCAACGACAAATCACGTACCAAAGTCGCCAAGGAGTGCAAAAGAGCTGGCCTGATCCGTGTACAAAAAAGCGTATTTCTCGGCCGACTTGAAGCGACCCGTTTCGATGAACTTCATGTAATGTTCGACGACTTGATTGATCCAAAAAAAGACAAGGTTTATTTGTTCCCTTTTTGCCAAGATGATTTCAAACAGGTCAAGGTGCTTGGACAAGGCTTTGACCGGAGACTGGTGAACGATGAAATCCTTTCCCAATTTTTTTAATCAGTTCTTGAATGGAACAACAAAGGAGAAAAACATTGCAAACGACTAAATTAACCAATCGGCTTGACCGTATTTGTCAAACCGTTATGGCGTCTTGAAAAACCTAATCGGGATTGATCAATGAAAAAGGCCATTTTGAAACTTAGTAACGTTAATCTGAAGCCTCAACAAATTCACAAGTTGCGGGGATATGTCGGAAATCTCTTTAAAAATCATGACCTCATCCACAATCATGATAATGAAACGGGTAAAGTTATCTACCGGTACCCCCTTGTTCAGTTCAAGGTAATCGACCGAGCCCCCTCTATTGTGTGCATCACGGAAAAAGCCGTGGCAGTATTTCATGATCTGTTTATGAATCTGGATGCCATATCTATTGATGGAACAATCATTCCGGTATTCGAAAAAGACCTCAAGATCGAAGACGTGCCTTTTGGTTATTCGAACGAGGCTTTTGTTTATGAGTTTCAAAGCCCCTGGATTGGGTTAAATCAAAAAAACTATTTGTCCTATGAAGACGCCAAAGATGACGGCGAACGAAAAACGTTACTCAAACGGATTCTAACCGGCAATCTTCTTTCCATGAGTAAGTCCCTCGAATACCGACTTGCCCCCGAACAAACTATCCATACAGATCTGACGGTCAAGTCCGGCCCCGTCCAATTGAAAGGGAAAACGCTTTTGGGATTCCGTGGCGTGATCAAAACCAATTTCATGATTCCGGATCATCTGGGCTTGGGGAAATCGGTGTCCAGGGGGTTCGGGGTTGTCAGGAGGATCATATGATAGAAGCCATTGCTGATCTGGGCAAGCATGCCTTGGCGCAGGACCCATCCCTTTCCATGTTTGACATCTGGCTGGAGGATTCTTTCGATCAGGGAAAAAACGAGCACCTGTTTCTTGTTGTATTCGAACGAACGGGGGATACCTGGGCCTATAAGGACATCGATTACCGGCAAAACGGGGAAAAGCTTAAAGCCAAGCTTCTTTATAAACGAGGATCGGCAAGGGGCAGCAACAAAACACCCACGGGTCAGGTATCCGCCGATATCGGGAAAACTTTTGACCAGAGAATCAAAGGATGGTTCGAAGGGGCTTGTGATGCGGATTTTCTTGATAAAGAGGCCCAGGTATTTCTCACGGCAATCCGTGATCTGATCCAAAAGCGTGAGGCTGATATCCGTGAAGACCTGAAAACAAAGCAGCAACAGATTGAAAGTAAAGGGGCTGTGCTTTCCGTTCTGTTTATCGAAAACGGGCAGGAAAAATTCCCTGGTGATTATCCGTTTTTTTCACGGTTTATCACCGAAGAGTGCGCCAAAGAATACAAATATTCGAAAACGTTTAAAAAATACTCTTATGCCAAACAATCCACATGCGCCGTTTGCCGGAAGGTCAAGGACGAGGTTTTCGGATATTTTACAACCCTGAAGTTTTACAATGTGGATAAACCGGGCATGGTTTCGGGAGGATTCAGGCAGGATCAAAGCTGGAAAAACTATCCGGTCTGCCTTGATTGCGCCCTGAATATCGAAATGGGGGTCAAGGTCATGGAGTCGGACCTTGATTATAATCTTTACGGTCTTCGGTACTACATGATTCCCAAATTCATTCATCCGGTTTCGGACTCCTATCTTCTTGAGCGAATCCGGAACCGTAAAAGGGACATAAAAATCAATGACGCGGACCGGCAAACGATCACCGGTCAGGAGGAAGACATCATTGATCTGGTGAAAGAAGAAGAAAACAAGATCAGTTTCAACCTTGTTTTTTACGACAAGCCCCAAAAAGAAGTGTTCCGGATTCTTGCCAATATCGAAGATGTTTTACCCTCCCGGATAGGCTGTTTGTATGATGTCAAAGACCGCGTGGACCAGATCGTGTTTTTTCAGAAGTTGTCCAAAGAGGGCAAGCGGATTTTTCGATTCCATTTCGGTGTGATCAGGCAGTTCTTTCCCAATGACAAGCTGAACGGGAACCACAACAAATCATTTCTTCAGATCGTGGATAACGTGTTTAAAGGCGCCCCCATTGAATATTCTTATGTTCTGACCCACATCATGAAGACCGTGAGAAACGCATTTATCACTGAAGAGAACGATTGGTATTCCACCCTTTTCGGGTGGATACTGCTGATTTATTTAAACGAACTCGGCATATTAACCGTCAACCGCAAAAAGGTGAGGCCCATGGATCAGATATTTTTTCAATCATTCGAAATCAAATCCAAGGACGAATTTGATGACCAGGTGACTCTGTTTTTTGAATCATTTCAGGATTTCTTCAGGACGGACGCCCATAAAGGCGTCTTTCTGCTTGGGGTGTTGACCCGATTTTTATTGAACATTCAAGCAAGTGACCGGAATTCAACACCGTTCCGTTCACGATTAAAAGGGCTCAAAATGGACAGCCGTGATCTGATCGGGCTATTGCCCATGATCATCGAGAAACTCGAACAGTATCAGAAGAATTATTACACCCCTCTGGAAACGTTGATTTCCAAATACATGGTTTCAGCGGGGGATCACCACGCATGGACGATTCCCTTGGATGAACTGAACTATATCTTCGTTCTTGGCATGAACCTGTCGGATTATTTTAATTATTATGAGAAAAACGGCCCGAAAACCAAAACCGTGACGAACCCCTAAATGGAGGATTGACAATGGCTGAAATAAACAAACGCTCTGAACTGCTCTTTCTTTACGACATTGAAAACGCGAATCCCAACGGTGACCCCAATGATGAAAACAAACCAAGAATCGATGAAGAAACCGGCCGAAACATCGTGACCGATGTGCGACTGAAACGCACAATCCGGGATTATCTGCACGAAAACGGAAAGGACATCTTTGTCCAAGAAAAGGTCTACGATCAGGAAGGACATATTCAGGACGCCAAGTTAAGAGCTTTGGACTATCTCAAGGACCAGGAGGATTTGAGTGACAAGAAAGCCGAGGAACAGAAACAAATTATTGCCCGCAATATTCTGAGTGAATGCATCGATGTCCGCCTTTTTGGCGCGACGATTCCGCTGGAACTGAAGGTCAAGGACGGCAAAGATAAAACAAAGAGCGTTTCCAGTTCGCTGACTTACACAGGGCCAGTGCAATTCAAGATGGGAAAATCGGTTCACGGGGTCAAAATCATGCATGTGAAGGGAACCGGAGCCTTTGCTTCAAATAAAGATTCAACAAAAAAAACATTCCGTGAAGAATACGTCCTGCCTTATTCGTTGATCGGATTTTACGGGATTATCAATGAAAATGCAGCGAAACACACCAAACTGACCACCGAGGATGTGGTCGATCTAAAAAAAGCTATGTGGAACGGCACCAAGGGGCTGATTTCCCGGTCGAAGTTCGGTCAGATGCCCCGGTTGCTCTTGTCTATCACCTACAAGGAACCCGATTTTTTCATCGGGGAACTGGACAACCGCATCAGGCTTAAGGCGGAATGCATTGATTCCAAAATCAGAAAGCCCGAAGATTACGCTGTTGACCTGACCGAACTTGTGGAAGCCGTCAAAGCGCACCACGATAAAATCGAGCGTGTGGGTTATGTGAGTGACCGCAAGATGACCTACATTCTTAACGATCAACCCGTAACGCTTGACAGTGAAGAATTAAAGAAGCTGAATTTTATAGACGAATCCGCCGAGGTCCTGTGATGATCAAAGCACTCTCCTTTACGTTAAGGGGGGATTACGGTCATTTCAAAAAATACTACACGACCACGTCCCCCCTGACTTTCGAGTTCCCGCCGCCGCCCACGGTTATCGGCATCGTGTCCGCTATGATCGGCCTTGACAAGGACGATTACCTGGGCCGTTTTCCGGAGGATTCATGGAAGATCGCCGTGTGTCTTAGCAAGCCGGTCAAAAAAGTCCGATGGACCGTGAACCTTGTTGATACGAAACAGCATTTCTGGAGGATCAAAAACCGGACGCAAATCCGAACCGAATACCTGAAAGATCCCGAGTTCAGAATTTACTTTTATCATTCGGATACGGACCTCTACGACCAACTGAAAGAAAAACTCGTCAACCACCACACGGTGTATTCCCTTTCCCTTGGACTGAGCGAACTTCTTGGTGACTTTTCCTATGACGGAGAATGCACACTCACAGAGTGCCATGAGCCCGGCTTTCAGGAGATTCGTTCCGTGGTTCCCGTCTCCTGCCTGCTCGATGAGCCGTCCGTGGATTTTGATACCAGTCTGGAACTGTTCAAGGTCAATTATCCGGTGGTCATGGCCCCGGACCGCACGGTGGTGAGACGGGAGGATGTCCTGTTCGAGCGCCGCGCCAGGGCCATTACCTGCAAGGTCCGTCAATCCTATGATACGGGAAAAGGTGAGCGCATTGTGTTCTTCTGACCTGTCTTCCCACCCCGGAAAGAAGCTGATCGATCATATGGAGAGGGTGGCTGATGCCTGTGTTTCCAAATTCATTGAGGACCAGCCTGACCTTGGATACTTTTTTCACCTTGACCATTGGAAACACCTGGTCTGGATCATGGGGTTTTTTCATGACATCGGCAAGGCCACCCCTTTTTTTCAGGACTATCTGGCGGAGAAGGATGAAGACAAGAAACGGTCCATGAAAAGCGACCCCCTGACCAGCCATGCTCTCCTTTCCGCCGTGATCGCCCATTTCTTGGTATCCCGGTATTCTGAAGCCCACTCGCAAGAAAGCGATTTGTGGCGCATCATGCCCTTGTTTGTGTTTCTCTGTATCAAACGGCATCACGGGAACCCCGGAAACGCTTTCGGTTTAAAAGGATCGGACAATGAGTTAGACGGCACTGATCCCGCGCATCTGGATCACCAGTATCAGGCGTGTTCCAAGGAGGCTATGGATGGCTTCCTCGCACATGCGGCCAAGACGACCGGGTTTAAACTTTCAGTGGATGATTTCCCGGCATCATGGCAGGATTACTGTACAAAATTCGTTGTCAGAACCGAAAACCGGACGCTTTACAAATTGCAAAAAAACACCGCCTACTACTTTATATTCCAGTATCTTTTTTCGCTTCTTCTTCATTCGGACAAGGAAGAGGCGATTTTCAGCGGCTCCGTGGACTTTACGCGCAGGTCCATTCCGGACACGATAGTCAGGGATTACATCACCCGTGAGTTCGGAAAACCTGAAGGCAGGATGAACCGTATCCGGTCCGAGATGTTTGATGACGCGGACCGGTCCGCCATGAATACGGATATCGTGTCAAACCATGTTTTTTCATTGAACGTCCCCACAGGCACAGGAAAAACCTTCACGTCCCTGTCTGTAGCCCTCAGGCTCAGAACGCGAATGGAGAAAGACGGACGGAAACCCCGAATTATTTATGCCTTGCCGTTTACAAGTATCATCGATCAGAACCATGACGTTTTCAAGGAGGTTCTGGCTGATCCCGATTCATCGGTTCTGTTGAAACATCACCACCTGGCGGATATGTGCTACACAGCGGGTGAAGGCGAATTTGAGACCGGCGAATCCAAGTTCCTGATTGAAAGCTGGACATCCGAAGTCATCGTGACCACCATGTTCCAGGTTTTTCACACTCTTTTCACGAACAAAAACAAGATGATCCAGAAATTCAGGATGTTCGCCAATGCCATTGTGCTTCTTGACGAGGTTCAGTCCCTTCCGTACACCTACTGGAACCTTGCGAGAAACGCCATGGAGTGTATGGCCAGGCTTTTCCATACCCGGTTTATCCTGATCACGGCAACCCAGCCCAAAATATACGATGACCATGAAATTGCCGAACTGGTCCCCGACAAACAAAGGTATTTCTCCCAACTGGACCGGGTGACCCTGACCTTTCACGAAACGCCCCTCACCTTATCCGAATACACGGAACGGTGCAGGAAGGAAGTGCAATCAAGCGGGGAATCCTTCCTGTTCGTCATGAACACGGTCAACTCTGCCATGGTGTTATACAATGCGCTATCCGGGGCCGACAAGGATGCGGATTATGTTTTCCTTGCCACCAACATTATCCCGGCCCACCGCCTGCAACGTATCCGGGACATTAAAGACAGTAAAAAAAGAAAAATCATCGTATCAACCCAAATGATCGAAGCAGGTGTGGATATTGATGTTGAAAACGTCTGGCGGGATTCGGGGCCACTGGAATCGATCAACCAGGTGTGCGGGAGGTGCAACCGCCATTTTGCATCAGAGCGGAAAGGCCGCGTCTGTATTTTCCAGATCCTGGATGAGAACAACAGGAATACGCCGTTTGAGAAATACGTCTACGGGAAAAACGCCCTGTCCATGCTGGAAACCAAAACCATCATTTCAAAAAAACCGGATATTTCCGAAACCGAATTCCTGCAAAACATGGATCGGTATTACTCGGAAATTCAATCCAAACAAAACAATGACGGATCAAATAAAGTCCATGAATGCATGGACAACCTCCAATTCCAGGGTGTCTATGATTCCTTTCATTTCATTGACCCGGCCAACTATGACCAGAAAGATGTGTTCATTGAATGGGATGACAAGGCCCGCAATGTCTGGGGGGAATTCCTTTCAATCAGGGCAATGGGTGATCCCATCAAACGGAAGGAGGCATTTCTGAAAATCAGAAAGGATTTTTATGATTATGTCCTGTCCCTCCCGGCCAAATATGTTCCGGATCAGGCGTTTGACGGGACGTTTGTGGTGTACGCCTCTCATGAATCGCTTCCGGCATGTTATGAAGAAGCCACCGGCTGGAAACGGGATACGACCGGGACGCTGGTTTTTTAGGGGAAGCGATGGCGGAAATCATGACAGACGGATTTTCATTAACGGCAACCCATTTTCTGGAATATCTCTATTGCCCCCGCTACACGTATTTTGAACATGTTCTATATATCCCAGAAAACCAAGGCAAACGATTTAAAGTTGAAAAAGGCCGAACCGTTCATGAAAAAGTCAGGGCCATGAACCCCGACTATCTGCGAAAAAAAGTCGGCACCATCGATAAAAGAATTGATGTTTACTTAACCTGCAAGTGCATTCGCGGTGTGGTGGACGAAATTCTTTTTTTGGATGACGGCACGGCGGCTCCACTGGATTACAAATACGCCGAGTACAAAGACAAAGTGTTCAAAACTTACAAACTGCAATTGGCGTTTTACGGACGATTGATCCGGGAAAATTATGATATACCAGTGAATCGGGGGTTCATTGTCTATACGAGAAGTAAAAATAAATTGATCGAAGTTCAGTTGACATCACAGGATTATAAAGAGCTGGAACTGACTCTTTCCGAAATCAGCGACGTAATCAACTATTGCAGATATCCAAAGGCAACCGGTGTTAAAAAAAGATGTCCGGATTGCTGTTACAGGAATATTTGTGGTGGACATGATTGAACCATGGACATTTTTATCCTGTTTTGGTAGCAATGTCAGAAAATCATAGCGTCTGATTAGCTTGAATTTATAGAATATTTCAACAAATTTGAAATATTATCCATGATAATAAGCCATTACGATTATCTGCTAACCTGAAATCGGGTAATTCCATGAATTCATATCATATCAACCGTTCAATTTTGATCTTTGAAAATATGGTTAAATACATTGAATTTAAAATGAATATCTAAAAAATGGGCTTCCTGACCGACATCCAGAACAACAAGGATTGAAACAGCTTGAAAATATATTCGCCGCACGGATATTCCGGCTTCCTGACCGACATCCAGAACAACAAGGATTGAAACTTCTGAACGTCGAATGGAACACTGACTTTTCGGACGCTTCCTGACCGACATCCAGAACAACAAGGATTGAAACCATACGGAGATATGCAAGCTCTACTCCTGTCGCAACTTCCTGACCGACATCCAGAACAACAAGGATTGAAACTGTTACCCAAGCCCCGATAGTCACAGCCGATGCCCTTCCTGACCGACATCCAGAACAACAAGGATTGAAACTTAATCCGACACGGTAAACACCAACCGCAAGGGACTTCCTGACCGACATCCAGAACAACAAGGATTGAAACGTCAAGACATCAGTAGAGCCATGACAGCCAAAATGCTTCCTGACCGACATCCAGAACAACAAGGATTGAAACGGAAGAAAAGATCAGCGTTGACGAACTCAAACACACTTCCTGACCGACATCCAGAACAACAAGGATTGAAACTGGCAGCGAAAACGGGTTCCGTCCCTGCGGCGAAACTTCCTGACCGACATCCAGAACAACAAGGATTGAAACTTGATCCGGCACGGTAAACACCAACCGCAAGGGAACTTCCTGACCGACATCCAGAACAACAAGGATTGAAACATGGTACGATAAATAACCCGCCCCTCTACAGAGGCTTCCTGACCGACATCCAGAACAACAAGGATTGAAACTCACCTGTCCACCTCCGCCCGTAGCACCGGCTATTTCTTCCTGACCGACATCCAGAACAACAAGGATTGAAACGATATTCAAAAAACGTGATGGTTGACAAATGACAACTTCCTGACCGACATCCAGAACAACAAGGATTGAAACATCCCGGCTTGCTTCCGAAGCTTGTAAAACGGCTTCTTCCTGACCGACATCCAGAACAACAAGGATTGAAACATCCAATCCGGGCAATGGCCGACCAAATACAAATCGCCTTCCTGACCGACATCCAGAACAACAAGGATTGAAACCATGAACACCATCGCCTTTTGTGGTCTGTTCGGATCTTCCTGACCGACATCCAGAACAACAAGGATTGAAACTGCATCGGACTGGTTCGACGTTCGAGAAAGTCGCGGCTTCCTGACCGACATCCAGAACAACAAGGATTGAAACATCAATTCCGACTTGAGTTCATCTGCCATATCATCCTTCCTGACCGACATCCAGAACAACAAGGATTGAAACTGTTGTGAGTCTCCCTGATTTTTTCACTCTGTCAATCTTCCTGACCGACATCCAGAACAACAAGGATTGAAACATAACAACCTGATTGAAATAGAGGCCCCGCAAACGGACTTCCTGACCGACATCCAGAACAACAAGGATTGAAACATTTAATTACAAAGATAAAAGAGGTTCAAATTCTCTTCCTGACCGACATCCAGAACAACAAGGATTGAAACATAAGAAAGGATATGATCTTTGACTTCTCCTAAAGTCTTCCTGACCGACATCCAGAACAACAAGGATTGAAACATGGTGTACATGCTGTTGTTGGCAAGATAGTCCCATGCTTCCTGACCGACATCCAGAACAACAAGGATTGAAACTTGAAATCTGGCCAAACGAAATCATGCGGTTGCCTGCTTCCTGACCGACATCCAGAACAACAAGGATTGAAACTCGGGAAAATATCAGGCCGGGAACGAAGATTTCCGCTTCCTGACCGACATCCAGAACAACAAGGATTGAAACATCTGTTTTATAAAGATATGGGGCCTCGACCATCAACTTCCTGACCGACATCCAGAACAACAAGGATTGAAACACTCAAGGCACAACCGACCTGATGATCCCTACTTGGCTTCCTGACCGACATCCAGAACAACAAGGATTGAAACCCCGTGGCACGGAATGGGTACCACGGCCTGATGGTCTTCCTGACCGACATCCAGAACAACAAGGATTGAAACCGTCCGGGGCCATCGTAACACTTGACGGCGATGTGCTTCCTGACCGACATCCAGAACAACAAGGATTGAAACTAGCAATTTCGGCCCTATTCGGAAAATCCTTATCACTTCCTGACCGACATCCAGAACAACAAGGATTGAAACGCTTTTATGCTCTCCGTTGACTATCAGGCCAAAGACTTCCTGACCGACATCCAGAACAACAAGGATTGAAACCTTGAAACTCAAATCGAAGGGCAACAGCTTGATAACTTCCTGACCGACATCCAGAACAACAAGGATTGAAACACATAACGGGTCTAAACCTGCATATCCGGTATGAGCCTTCCTGACCGACATCCAGAACAACAAGGATTGAAACGGAATGCAGTGCCCCCGGGCGTTGCCCCGGAACCGCTTCCTGACCGACTTCCAGAACACCGCATTATGGCATTCGTTTTTTTTTGCGAATGGTGATGTTTTTTATGGGGATGATGGGCAATTTGTTGGGGTACCGCGCGCCGTGCCCGTACAGGTGTATTCCCCGGTTGAATTGATGAATTATTTTTGCGGGGCGGTGGTGGGGTTTTGGAATAATCTGTGTTCATCTGCGAAATCTGTGGATAAATTCGTCCGTGTTTTTCTCCGTGTGCTCCGTGTCTCCGTGGTGAATCATTTTGCGAATGGATGAATTTATAGGGACACCGGGCCGAACGACGATAGACAAAGGATAAACCGAATGAATGATTTGATCGGCTACGAAAAGGTTGATGTAACAGAGTTCAGCTTTAATGACGTCAGGCCCCTTCGTTTTAAAAACAGGGCCGTGTTTGAGGCTGCAACACGGCTGCTTGAAAAGGATACTGTTTCTCTTTTGACGGTAAAAACGCCCAGGGGCACCTTCCTGAATATCATCGGAATGAAGAAAGACGACGAGGTCAGGGTGTTTCATTACAGGTTCACCCAAAAAAGACCCAACCTTATCCCTGTTTTTTGCCGGCTTCTGGGCTTCCATCTTGACGACAATGAGTGGGTCTGGCTTCATGACACTCTCTTTCACGGAAACATCATCATCACGCCGGATGACATCACGGGGGACCGGAACCTGCCGTTGTTTTACAGCGGCCCGGACACGGGAAAGCCTTGAATTGTGACGCCCTGCGTCATTTGTGTAATTCGTCCGTGGCTTTCTCCGTGTGCTCCGTGTCTCCGTGGTGAATTGTTCTTTTGCGGAGGGGGTTGCATTTCATGGGGGTGACAGGCACAGCCCACGATGGGCGGTCGTTTTGGCGGGGTGGTAATCTGTGTTCATCTGTGTCATCTGTGGATAATCCGTCCGTGTTTTTCTCCGTGTTCTCCGTGTCTCCGTGGTGAAATTTCCGGTGATCGTGCGGGCGGGGGCTTTACAATCGGGGCGCGGGCTGATACGCATTTCAATGATCCATGTGAATTATCGCCTGACCCGTTTGTTCCTGTAAAACCTTGATTCCATCTTAAAACCGTTCCATCACGACAGGGAGGATAAAGGTATGAACACCGACACTCAAACAACGAAAAACACCGCAAGTAACGCCGTCATCCTGGTCCTGGCCCTGGTGGGGTTCGGGATTGTGTTCGGGGGATTTGGCCTGTTTCGGTATCAGACCGCAAAGAAAAGCCTGGCCTGGCCGTCGACCACGGGAACGATCACCTCGGCCAGGGCCGAATCCCGCAAGGCGGATAAGGGGTTTCAATACATGCCGTCGGTGCGGTACACCTATTCGGTCAATCAGACCCGGTATACAGGCAGCCGGATCACCGCATCGGACACCTACGAGAAAACCAAAAGCCGGGCCGAAAAAATCCTCCGCGACTACCCCGTGGGCGGTGCGGTGACGGTGTATTACGATCCCGAAAAACCCGGTGAATCGCTGCTTGTGACCGGTATGAAAGCCAATGTCTACGGCCTATTGGCCGCCGGGATTTTTTGTCTGTTTTTTGCTGTGGCCGTTGGCGTTTCCGCCTTGAAAGGCAAACAGCAGACGGAATGACCGAGATAAGGGTGACGGCTTCGAAAAAAAGTCCGATTTAGCGCTAAAGCTTCACTTCGTGTCTGCGTTGCGCTTCATTCCTCGGGATTCGCGGCGCCTTGAACTCGAACGCTTTTCTTTGCCGTCCTTTGATGACTTTTTACGAGTTCATCAAGGGTAATCCGTGGATAATGTGTCTGTGGTTTTCTCCGCGCTCTCCGTGGTGAATTGTTTTTCTGCGGAGGGTGTTGCATTTTATGGGGATAACGGGCAATTTGTTGGGACACGGCACGCCGTGCCCGTACTGGCGTATTACCCGGTTGAATTGGTGAATTATTTTTGCGGGGCGGTGTTGGGGTTTTGGGCAATCTGTGCTCATCCGTGTCATCTGTGGATAATTTATCCATGTTTTTTTCTCTGTGGCTCCGTGTCTCCGTGAGAAAACCCAGGAAACCGTTTTCCCCTTCGGGGCAAACGGTTGTTGTCTCTCACAGAGGCACAAAGGCACAGAGAAAAACAGGTCATGCCCATGGGCCTGACGCGCGGTGGATTGAGCGATCGCATTGCCAATCGAAATCGAAATCGTTATCGAAATCGAAATCGGCCACATTCAGAACAGGTTTTTCCATGAGATAGGGTGTTGAATTTTATAAGGTTGACGGGCAATTTGTTGGGTTTGGTTCCTCAACCCAACCTACGACAGGCGGTCGTTTTTACGGGGCGGTGGTGGGGTTTTGGTCAATCTGTGCTCATCTGCGAAATCTGTGGATAATTTGTCCGTGTTTTTCTCCGTGTTCTCCGTGCCTCGGTGGTGCCGCCCTGCCCTTTCGAAAAGCTCTCTTGACGCAACCATATCGATTGCCGTATAATTTTTTCATCTTTATACGTCATATACGAGGCTCACCATGAACACAAAACTCACTCTGCGGCTTGACGAGCAATTAATCCAGTCGGCTAAACAGCATGCACAATCCCTCGGGAAATCCGTGTCACAGATGGTGGCGGATTATTTCTATACCCTCGACAAAACGTCTCGATCTTCTGGCGGAACCATCACCCCACGGGTGAAATCATTGAGGGGAGCCCTGAAAGACAAGGGTCTGGGCGAGGAGGATTACAAAACCTATCTTGAAGATAAATACCTATGATCATTCTTTTTGATACCAACGTCATCCTCGATGTCCTGCTTGACAGGGAGCCGTTTTCCGAATCCGCCTGCCGCCTTCTTTCGTTTGTGGAACGGGGTGATGTAAAGGGAATGCTTTGCGCCACCACGATCACCACCCTTTATTACCTATCCGCCAAGGTCCTTGACAGAAAAAAGGCCATGGCACATATCGCCACACTCATGACCCTGTTTGACATCGCACCGGTCACCCGTTCCGTCATCGAAAAGGCCCTCATCTCTCCGTTTACGGATTTCGAGGACGCCGTTATCGATCAGGCGGCAAGCCAAGCCGGAGCCCAGGCCCTTGTCACCCGTGATCCCAAAGGCTTCACCGGGTCTGATCGCCCGGTGTATTCCCCGGTTGAATTGGTAAATATCCTTGAGTCAGACGGGTAAGTTTTTCCGTGTCTCCGTGATAAAACCGGAAGAAACCGTTTTCCCCTTCGGGTCAAACGGTTGTTGTCTCTCACAGAGGCACAAAGACACAGCGAAAAAACAGGTCATGCCCATGGGTATGACGCGCGGTGGGATGGACGGCAATGTGTTGGGGCACGGCGCACCCTACGATGGGCGGTCGTTTTGGCGGGGCGGTGGTGGGGGGATTGGGGTAATCTGCGTCATCTGTGGATGAATCCGTCCGTGGTTTTCTCCGTGCTCTCCGTGTCTCCTTGGTGAATTGTTTCTGCGGAGGGTGTTGATACCGGTTATCAATGCCCGATGAAACCTGACAGGTCGGCAAGGGTCGTGGCTGATTTCAGTTTTTCGTTGATAAGGGCAAGATGATCGGCATCGTCTATGCTGTCGATATAGCGTTTGAAACGCTCGGATTCCGGCGAGTGGCCAAATTTTAGATCAATGATGGTTATGGCCATGTCTTTCCGGGCCTGAACGACCATGTGGATGGACTGCTGGATGCCCTGGCTGATTCCTTGGCTGATTCCTTGGTTGATGCCTTGGCTGATACCGTGATGCATACCCTTGTTGTATATTTTCCCCAATGCGCTGTCGGCAAACTTCATGATCACACCGCCTTCTTTTTCAGAGAGTGACTGGGCGACAATGGCTTTCAATTTTTCGCCGGTCATGTTTTCCATGTTGGACAGGAGATATCTTAACAAACTTTCCACGTATTGCAAACCCGTTTCTTTTTGAACCAGGTCTTCTAACAGTTTGAAAATACCGGGAAGCTTTTGATCAAAATCGTTATCGAAGATGTGTTTGAAAACCAGCATCACCAGACGTTCGATGATGGTTCCCCGGATCTGTTCATCGCTGTACTGTGGAAGGTCGAACAAAATGTATTTGAAATCGGGGATATGGCAGCCAAACGGGCCGTAAGCGTCGGAGAACAGTTCGGTAAAACGTTCGGGTGTGGTCCATTGTTTTTTTCCATGGTACATCACCAGAGGGACAATGGCATCGAATCGTTTTTTCCTGTTCTGCTTGACCGACAGTTCCCAGATTCCTGTCATGTATTTCAATAATTGAAGATGAATCAAGCCGTCAGGATAGCTTTTGTGCTCAAACAAAAAGTAGATGAATGCATGCCCATGATCGGTTGCGACCTTATAGAGAAGGTCGGAATGATATTCCTTGAGGTTTTTCTCGACAAAGCTGCCCTTGCAGATTTCAAGGGTTTTCAGGTCAAAGACCGCCAGATACTCCTCAGGAAGATAGTTTGCCAGAAAGGATCGGGCGTTTTCAAGGTCACTCCAGATTTCCTTGAACAGTTTGTCATGGGAACAAAATATGTCGTTTATGGTCTCGTTCATGCCAGGTGCTCTATCATAAAAGGGTTACCTGATCAATGATGACGACTTCGTAAAACATCCGATTTCTGCGTTGCGCTTCATCCCTCGTCACTGCGGCGTACCCTAAGTACGCCTCATTCCTCGGGATTCGCGACGCCTTGAACTCGAACGTTTTTCTTTGCCGTCCTTTGATGATTTTTTACGAGTTCATCAATGATATGCGGGTGCAGGTGCACGATAGATCATCGTTACGGCATTGTGTTTTTTCTCCGTGTTCTCCGTGTCTCCGTGGTGAATTATGATTTTTATGGGGATGAGGGGCAATTTGATGGGGCACGGCGCGCCGTGCCCGTACAGGTGTATTCCCCGGTTGAATTGATGAATTATTTTTGCGGGGCGGCGGAGAAGTTTTGAAACAATCTGTGTCAATCTGTGTAATCTGTGGATAATTTGTCCGTGTTTTTCTCCGTGCTCTCCGTGCCTCCGTGGTGAATGATTCTGCGGGGCGGCGGTGGGGGCTGTTGCATTTTGCCATTGAGTTCCGGGCGTAATTTCATTACAACCGGGGGCATGACGTTCACAAAACAGGGGGAAAAGTCATGAATCATCTTGTCAGACCTGACGGCAGAATTGAGTTTGGGATCATCGATCAGCCCGTGCATTCGGTGAATTACAGGGATTACCATCTTGAAACCCCCATGGGCCGGACGGTCCGGGGAATGTTCAAGACCCTTGGATTCAACCAGTTCAACTTCATCGGCATCATGGGACCTGAGTTTATCGCCGGACTGGCCGTGGTGGATATCCGCTATGTCGGCAACGGCTTTTTTTACGTGTACCACCGTAAAACCGGAGAGATCATCGAATCCAAGGCCCTGGCGCCGTCGTTCTGCGCTTCGGTGGGCCTCAACCCCTCGCGGCCGTCTGCAAAATTTTCCTTTTCGGGCCTGCAGATCGAGATCAACGGCAGCCGGATCAAGGCCATCGGGAAGGATCTGTCCCTTAACGCCGAACTGAATCTCTCACGGACCGCCCCCCTTCGGATCTGCACCCGGGCCGGATACCGGGGCTGGGTCTACACGGAAAAGACCACCCCCATCCCCCTTTCCGGAACCCTCGAATGCCGGGGAGAACGTTTTGACCTGTCCGCCCCCGGCACCATGGCCCTTCTGGACTGGTCCGCCGGATTCATGCGACGGAAGACCTTTTGGAACTGGGCGGCGAGCGCCGCGGTGCTCCCCGACGGACGGCGTTTCGGCCTCAACCTGGCCGCCGGGGTCAACGAAACCGGATTCACGGAAAACGCCTTCTGGCTGGACGGGATCATGACCAAGGTCGATACCGTGAATTTCATCTTCAACCCCGATGACCTGGCGGCCCCCTGGACCATCCGGTCTTCCGACAAAAAAGTCGATCTCACGTTTCACCCTGAAAACAAACGGGAAGAAAAAACCAACGCCTTTGTGCTGGCCTCCCGGTTCACCCAGATGATGGGACGCTTTCAGGGAACCTTCACCACGGATGCCGGGGAGACGCTTGACGTCTGCGACCTGCCCGGCTTTACCGAAGACCACTACGCCAAATGGTAGAAAAAGGACACCATGTATCAGTATCAGTCCACCCATGAATATTACGCCCAGATCGCCGACGGGCTTGAAGAGCTGGGAATCAAGGAACTGTCCTGGCTGGGCGCCGGCCAGATCATCCGGGAACACCGGGGCCTCAGGTTCAAGGCCGACAAAGCCGCCCTTTACCGCATCAACTACAAATCCCGGCTCCTCACGCGGGTTCTGGCCCCGCTGGTGTCCTTTCCCTGCAAGGATCCGAACAGCCTGTACACCACCGCCCGGTCCATCGCCTGGTCGGACTTCATCCCCGAAACCGGGTCCTTCGCCGTGTTCGCCAACGTCTCGGACAGCGAGATCAACAACTCTCACTTCGCGGCCCTGAAACTCAAAGACGCCATCGTCGACCAGTTTAGAGACAAGACCGGCGGGCGGCCCAACGTGGACACCCGCAATCCGGATGTCTGGTTCAACCTGCACATCCGGGAAAATCAGGCCGTGATCAGCGTGGACACTTCCGGCGGCAGCCTGCACCGACGGGGTTACCGCATCAAGACCGTGGAAGCGCCCATGCAGGAAACCCTGGCGGCGGCCATCATCCAGATGAGCGACTGGGACGGAGAGCAGCCCTTCTACGACCCCATGTGCGGCTCCGGCACCTTTTTGTGCGAGGCGCTGATGTATGCCTGCAACATTCCGGCCGGATACCTGAAAACCAATTTCGGATTCACCCGCCTGCCCGATTTCGACCAGCCCCTGTGGTGGGACATCCAGCGCCAGGGACGCAAACAGGTGAGAAAAATACCCGACGACGTCATCGCGGGAAGCGACATGGCCAAGGCGGCCGTCACCGCCGCCAAAACAAACATCAACAAGCTGCCCGGAGGCAAGTATATCCAGATCAGCCAGACGCCCTTTGAAGATATCGGCAACCTGTCCAATTCGCTGATCGTCTGCAATCCGCCCTACGGCATCCGCCTTGACAGAGGCAAGGATCTCGGCCCCCTGTACAAACGGCTCGGGGATTTTCTCAAATGCAACTGCCAGGGCTCCAACGCCTACATCTATTTCGGACAGCGGGAATACATCAAAAAAGTCGGCCTCAAGGCCGGCTTCAAACTCCCACTCAAAAACGGCGGCCTGGACGGACGGCTGGTGAAGTACGAATTGTATTGATGACGAATCAGGGCGGGCGGTAACCATGAATTTCTGAAACCCCTTTGGAGCAGCCATGACACCGTTTTCCATTCCATCTTTTGACAGGGACCATGTCTGGCACCCTTACACATCCATGAAAAACCCCCTGCCCGTCTACGAGGTGGCATCCGCAAGGGGCGTCCGACTGACCCTTTCAGACGGCACCGAACTGATCGACGGCATGTCGTCCTGGTGGGCGGCCATTCACGGCTACAACCACCCGGTTCTCAACGAGGCTATCCGCAATCAGCTTGACACCATGGCCCATGTGATGTTCGGCGGCCTCACCCACGCCCCGGCCGTCACCCTGGCCAAACTTCTGGTGGACCTCACCCCTGCCCCCCTTGAGAAAGTCTTTCTGGCCGATTCGGGATCGGTGTCCGTGGAGGTGGCCCTCAAGATGGCCGTTCAATACTGGCACGCCGTGGGCAAACCCGAAAAGAAACAGTTTCTGACCGTCAAAAACGGCTATCACGGAGACACCTTCGGAGCCATGAGCGTCTGTGACCCGGACACGGGCATGCACAGCCTGTTCACCGGCTTTCTTTCCAGGCAGCTGTTTGCCGACGCACCCCGATGCGGGTTCGACGAGCCCTGGGACGAAAGCGACATCCACAGCCTGAGCCGTCTGCTCGAGGAGCACCACGCGCGGATTGCCGCCGTGATCATCGAACCCGTGGTCCAGGGAGCCGGAGGCATGCGGTTCTATTCACCGGAGTATCTGAAACGGCTGCGGGCTCTGTGCGACCGGTTCGACGTCCTGTTGATCTTCGATGAGATCGCCACCGGTTTCGGCCGATCCGGCCGTTTGTTTGCCTGTGAGTACCCCAACGTCAGCCCGGACATCCTCTGCGTGGGCAAAGCGCTCACCGGGGGCTACATGACCCTTGCCGCAACCCTGACCACCCCCACGGTCAGCGAGGGCATTTCAAGCGGGGTTCCCGGCGCTTTCATGCACGGTCCGACCTTCATGGGCAACCCTCTGGCATGCAGCGCGGCCGTGGCAAGCATCCGCCTTCTTCTGGAATCGGACTGGAAAGCACAGGTCGACCGTATTGAACGGGGCCTGAACGCCGGGCTTGCTCCGGCCCGGGATCTTAAAACGGTCCGGGAGGTCCGCTGCCTGGGAGCCATCGGCGTCATTGAAATGAAAGAGCCGGTGGACATGAAAACCATTCAGCATCGTTTCGTGGAAAAAGGGGTCTGGGTTCGCCCCTTTGGCCGCCTGGTCTATGTGATGCCGCCCTATATCATCAATGATGACGATCTGGGCACCCTGACCCGGGCCATGGTGGAGACGACGGCGGAGTCCGCCTGATACTCCGGCGCCCAGGAGAGTTCCCCCCGTCGGGGCGCCGGGGCAAACTCGGGATCGGGGATCGGAGATCAGATATCAGATGTCGGATATCGGAGATCGGACCTCGGATCTCAGACCTCCGATCTCAGATCTCAGACCTCAGACCTCAGACCAATGGCATAACGCCGGGTTTTACCGCTCAAACTGAAAAGGCCCGATCACAATGATGTGATCGGGCCTTTTAAAATTGGCGTCCCCAAGGGGATTCGAACCCCTGTCGCCGCCGTGAAAGGGCGGTGTCCTGGACCGGGCTAGACGATGGGGACGTAAATATTTTCTACGTCGTATGTGGTGGGTCATGTTGGACTCGAACCAACGACTCTCTCCTTAAAAGGGAGATACTCTACCAACTGAGTTAATGACCCGCGTGCTCAAAAACAAGAAGCTTTTACATGATCCCCGCGCCCCTTGTCAACGATAAAAAATATATTTTTTTGACCCGCACGCATTATTTATTTGACCCTATCTTGAATCATCAATTAAACCAAAGTACTACTACTAAAAACGACCGGTCGTCCTATTTTCTCCAGAACTCGGGAACCAGCAGAATGACCACCGTATAGATCTCCAGACGGCCCAGCAGCATGCACCAGATAAGCAGCCATTTTCCGGCGGTCGGAATCAGTGCGAAGTTCTCTGCAGGCCCGACCATCCCGAAGCCGGGACCGATATTGCCGATGCACGAGGCCACGGCCGTCAGCGCCGTGACAAAATCCACGCCCATACCGGCCAGCAGCGCCGAGCAGACCGCGAACAGGGCAATGTATATGGCCAGAAAGCCCATGACACTGTTCATCACCTCATCTGAGACGGTCTTCCCCGCCAGCTTCACCTGGGAGACCGACCGGGGATGAATCAGGGCGAACAGCTCACGGTAGCAGTATTTGATGCAAAGCATCAGACGGATACATTTCATACCGCCGCCGGTGGACCCGGCCGAGGCGCCGATAAACATGCAGGCGAAAAGAATTACCTGACTGAGCCCCGGCCAGAGTTCATAATCGGCCGTTGCAAAGCCCGTGGTGGTAACGATGGACGCCACCTGAAAGGCGCTGTATCGAAAGGCGTCTCCGATACGGGGATAAACGGTCACCCAGGTATCCACCGTGACAAGGGCGGTAAACACAAGAACCATGCCCAGGAAGAAGCGGCATTCGCCATCCTGCCAGAACGCCAGGGTCTTGCCTTTGAGGAACTGGTAGTGCAGGGAAAAATTGATTCCTGCAAGAATCATGAACACCACGATGACCATATCGAAATACACGCTGTCATAATGGGCCACCGAGGTGTTCCAGGTGGAAAAACCGCCGGTGGGCATGGTGGTGAACGTATGGCAGACGGCGTCGAACATCGTCATGCCCCCCGCCCAGAGCAAAACGAACAGAACCAGCGTAATCAGGATGTAGACTTTCCACAAAATCATGGCCGTTTCGGTCAGTCGGGGTTTCAGCTTGTCCGGAACGGGACTGGGCACCTCGGCCTTGTATAGCTGCATGCCCCCCACGCCCAGAAAAGGAAGGATGGCCAGGGACAAAACGATGATCCCCATGCCCCCCAGCCACTGAATCATGCTGCGCCAGAGAAGGATGGATTTGGGCATGGCCTCGATATCCGTCAGGATCGACGACCCGGTGGTGGTGAACCCCGACACCGATTCGAAAAAGGCGTCGGTGAAACTACCGAAATAACCGCTCAGATAAAAGGGAAGCGCGCCGGCCAGTCCCACGGCGGCCCAGCCGATGGCCACCACGGCCATCCCTTCCCGGTGGCTGATGAAATCGAAGCGATGGTTCCGAAACATCCCGTGAAGCGAAAGGCCCAGACCCACGGTGATCCCGATGGCGATGAGAAAGGCCTTGTAATTGTGATCGAAATAATAAAAGGACGAAAGAAGGGGAACGATCATGGCCAGACCGATCGCGGTGATCAGAATGCCGATGATATTGGCCAGATGACTCAATCGCATTAAAAGAACTCCAGCTTGACGGTCAAAAGCTTCTCAATCTTCGGCACCACCTCCCTTAAAGCAAAGATGATCACCCGGTCATCGGGTTCGATGACGGTTTTCCCCGACGGAATGATGACGGCATCCTGCCTCACAATACCGATCAAAAGGGAGCCTTTGGGAAACGAGACTTTCATCAGGGGTTTGCCCACGATTTCCGACGTGGGCAGGGCCAGAGCCTCGATCACCTCGGCCTGCTCACCGTGCAGGGATATGGCCGACAGGACCTTGCCCTTGCGGATATGCTGCAAGATACTGTCGATGGCCGAAAGCCGGGGACTGACCACCTGTTCGAGCCCGATGGTGCCCATCAGCGGAAAATACCCGAACTTCCCGATCTTGGTGATGGTGTTTCCCGCGCCCAGGCGCTTGGCCAGCAGAGACACCAGGATATTTGTTTCCTCGTCGTTGGTCAGCGTCACCACCACATCGATGTCCTGAATGTTCTCTTCAAGCAGAAGACTCTGGTCCGACCCGTCCCCGTGGAGCACCACGGTCTTGTTCATCTTGTCGGCCAGATAACGGCATTTGGCCTGGTCCCGTTCGATGATCTTGGTATGAACGGACCGGGACTCAAGAAGATGGGCCAGACGGATGCCGATCCGCCCTCCCCCCACGATCAGAGCCCGTTTCAGGGCCCGGGGTTCCTTGCCGAACAGAGACAGAAGCCCCGAAAGTTTGTTCTTCTCACTGATGAAATAAACGATATCCCCGGCCATCATCCGGTCGCTGCCCCGGGGAACGATCATCTGCTCGTTTCGGACCACACCGGCCACCAGGGATGCCTTTTCTCCGAACCGTGAGCCGAAGTCCATCAGCTTGAGGCCGTTCAACATGTTGCCCTTTTCGATGCGCATGCCGATCAACTGAAGCCGTCCATCGGCAAATTCAGCCACATCCAGGGCCCCGGGAACCTCGATCAGGCGTTCGATGGTCTTGACCACCTCGATTTCCGGATTGATGATGGTATCGATATGGGGGGCGAATTCACGGAAATGGTCGTGGTAGCTGTCGTAATCGGCATGTCGGATGCGGGCCAGTTTTTTGGTGGTCGGCGACACGATGTTGGCCACCAGACAGGCCACCAGGTTCGCTTCGTCGCTGTCGGTCACGGCCAGCATGATGCTCGCGGCCTTGATGCCTGCCTCATTGAGGGTCGACGGGCTGCTGCCCGACCCCCGGATCACCTGAACATCGAGGTTTTCCGAGACGCGGCGCAAAGCGGCCTCATCCCTGTCGATAACCACCACATCCTTGTTTTCATGGGACAGACGGCTGGCAATATGAAACCCCACCTCACCGGCTCCCACAATCACGATTTTCAAATATAAACTCCTGAAATAAGTCAGATCCCTGCGGAGGACCAACGGGGAACGGCACGGGCGTCGTTCCGGCGCTTTAAAACAGGATTTTCATATCCGATAAACGCGCCCGCGTCAAATGATTGGGCGCCTGTTTATTATCCCGGACGTCTTTAAAAAACCAGACCGACGGCTGAAAGCGTCTGCGTTAAAGGGATACGGGATACGGCTCCCGTCAGGACGCGCCGGACGTTTCGGGTGAGGCTCCGTTTGTGTCCACCGTTTCTCCGGCGCCCCTGACCTTGACGTCCTCTTCGGTCACCAGGTTGTTCCGGGCGAGAATTTCCCGGATCCGGGCCAGGGAAACCAGCTTTCCCTCACGGGCCGACGGGGTAAGAAAGGATTTCAGCTTGCGTTCGAGAATCGACGGATGGTAATCGCCGCCGATGGCGATGGTGCCCTCCATGATGATTTTCTGGAGCAGCAGTTCCTGATCGGTGCGCTCCCGGATATTGGCCGCAAAGGGAAGAAAGAAAAAATTGGACAGGACAATGCCGTAAAGGGTCGAAATCAGCGCCACGGGCACGGTGGCCAGAATCACCGTGGTATCGCCGATGCCGGTCAGCATGCCGATCAGCCCCACCACCGATCCCACCAGGCCAAAGGACGGGCAGATATCCGCCATGGTGGTCAGCACCCGTTCGCTTTCCTCCCGCCGCTGCCTGAAAAAATACATCTCCGCCGACAGACTTTCCCGGATTTCCCGCAAAGGGTAGCCGTCGACCAGAAACCCCAGGGCCTGACGCAGGAACATCACCGTGGTTTCCTCTTCGTCATCCTGCAGTGACAACAGCCCCTGAAGCTTGCTTTTCACCGACAGATCCACCAGAATCCCCACCACCTCGTCGGGACTTTTCACCGGCGTCCGGTAGGAACTGACCAGAACCTTCCAGACAATGGCAAGACGCTTGAACCTGAAACAGATCAGCGTGGCCCCCAGGGTCCCCCCGAACACGATCAGAAGCGCGGAAACATTGAAATACATGGATATATTGCCATTGATCAGAAACCCCGCGATAAAAATCGAGGCGCAGATCAACACTCCGATGACATTCTTCTGCAAGGCCACCCACAAAAACGGCCGCCCGACCTGCTTCAGGGTTTTCCTGATCGCGGTGCCCTCACTCATCTCGTCCCTATCCATCCGGTCCCCCTTCAAGGCGTTTGGAATAAAAACACTCACTCCGGCCGATCCTTGGTCAGAATGATCTCGACACGGCGGTTCGCCGCACGGTTTTTCGCTGTCGTATTGGGTTGAACAGGCTGATGATAGGCATGGCCGGACACGAAAAACCGTGCACTTTCTATCCCCAGATTTTCACTCAGATACCGGGCCACCACACAGGCCCTTATCACGGACAGCTCCCAGTTGGTGGGAAACTGAGGCGTCCTGATGGGAACGTTGTCGGTATGCCCCACCACGTTGATCACATGGGTGGTCTGACGGAGCACCGACGCCACATCCGCCAGAAGCACCCTGGCACGATCCTTCAGGTCGGCCCTGCCCGTTTCGAACAAAAGATCGTCGGTCAGGGTGATCCGAACGGCCCGATCCGCGATCAGCTCCACCTGGGCCACATCGGGAATATTTTTCCGGGTCAGGTCATAAAGTTCCGGGAACGATTCGGTGATGGCCGAACTGACACTCTCATCCATCACCACCCCGGACCCCTCGTCCGAAAACGTCGTCGTGCCCGGCCCTTTGCCGTAATCCCACTGCCTGTTCGCCATCTGGTAGATGTACATCACGGCAAACAGAATAAACATCGTCATCATCAGATCCGACCAGGCCACGGACCAGTGGGTGTTGCCCCCCCTGTCGAAATGCCTGCTCCGCCGGTCGAACATGGACTCATGAAAGGAATCGGGATTCTGAAACAGGCAAAAGGGATCCGAGGACATGGTGCGGTCGTGATCCATGTCTGCGGGTTGCTCGGCCATGTCCGTCATTTTTCCGACATGCTCTGTTCTGAATTTTGTCGACCGAAAGGAAAACGCATTCATCCGGATCCGGCTCCATAAGCCATTCAATTTGTATAAGAAGAAATCAAGCTCCCACGCTGCCAACACCACTTGCATGATCCATGCCTGACTCATGCAAACAAAAAAAGCCGATATGACCTGCGAAGGGTACCCCTCCGCCGCATACCGGCTTCTTTGTATTGCCTTTTCCATTCTGATCGGCCTGACGTCGGTTTTATGTCACGCCGATTCCTTTTGTGCAATCAGATCACAATCAACACATTCGAGATGCCGACGTTCGAGATCGGGGCGAAAGGCACTGATCTCGGCATAGGTGGCGTCATCGAGATTGGATTGGGTCAACGGCTTCATGACCGCCACGTCCAGCTGTCTTTCGAACAGAGCAAGCCATTCATGGGGAAGCAGCCTGTTCTGATAGAACTTGTGTTTATTGATCGCGTCCCAATCATGGGCAGTGTGACAGAGGTAGCTGAACGGATGATACCCGCTAACGCGGCTGAAGGAGCGATGATCCCGCGTGATGATCCGGTGGAAGCAAAACCCGCCGGGTTTGAGCACTCGTTTTATTTCAGCCGCCACGGCGTCGGGATTCCGGACATGCTCGAGAACCCCAAAAGACACAATGACATCGAGCCCGCTGTCCGGAAACGGGATGGCGCTGAACCGGCAGGGGAAACGATAGGGAAGCGCACGACGATCAAGATGATAAGCCCCGTCCCTTTCATGAAAAAGCGACAGGTACCTTGCCTTGACAAGACCTTTGTCGAACCCGTTGAGGGGAAGCGCAAGCAGGTCGGAAAGCACCTCGCGGTACTGATCCAACTGCCCGGTCACATCGGGATAATGCATGCCAAACGGCAGGGCGTCCATGGACGCGACGTTAAATCCCAGTGCATGCAGGCAGCATTCAAATCCAAGAAATCCCCCCGGCCCCACATGCAGAATGGTGTCGCCGGGCCGGGCTCCGATGTAACGTTCATTGTAATCGAGGAAGGTTGTCAGATGTGCGATCGATGGGACCGGATAACGTCCGATCGCGACAAATTGCTCACCCTCCGTCAATCCCATGGCCGTCAACTGTCCGGCAACGGCCTCTTTGCCGGATATGGTCGTGATGACAACAAGGCAGTCCCGGAACACCGGCAGCTCGTCAGGCGAAAGAATATCGATGCCCAGGAGCTTTTTCCCCCACATGGTGGGGTCATTGTCGAGCACGGCCCTGATGGGCAAGGGGTCGGAAAGGGCGGCGTTTGCGTCGATAAAATCCACACTCCCCTGCCCCGCGCCAAAGAGCACCACCCGGGTTCCCGGATCGATCATGCGGAGAGCGTCGCTGTTTATCCACTGATCGTTTCGCCTGGCATGCAAGGGACCCCGGTTCATCTCACGGCCTTTATGGGAAGGTCGGAACGATACACCGTTTCAGTCCAGATGAACGCCGGAAGACACGGCAACCGACCCGGGAAACGGAACGGGATCACCGTTCTTGACAACACCCAAAAAATCGGTGCCGCAGATCCGTGACGCCTCATAATCGGTAAGAGCATCCCCAACAAACAGACACCGTTTGAGGTCAAAGCCGAAACGCACGGCAATGTCCTGGACAATTTCATGTTTTTTGCGCGGTGACCCATGGACTTCGATGAAATAGTCCTCAAGATTTCTCTCGCGTACAATGTGCCGGACCTCATCTTCGGGCGTTCCGGACACGACAAAGGCCGGCAGCCCCTGGCGCCTGATTTCGGACAGCGTCTCTATCGCCCCGTCGATAAAAGGCGCTTTGAGAACGTTATTCAAGGCAATCCGGCTGAACTCGGCCCCCAGTTCGTCCAGGCGGTCAGGGCTGATGTCCTCATGGAGCAACTGCCGATAATAGTATTCAAATTTTCGAAAGCGTGAAACACCGCCGTTGTCCAGGTGGTATTGAACCACGGCCCGCTCGACGTCCGGCCCGTAAGGCCTGAACATCTGTGCAAAGGCTTCTGTCTTGATGTTGACGGAATCAAGAACCACCCCGTCGAAATCGAAAAAAAAGGCTTGCCACTTAAAGGTCATCACTCACCTCGGCCATGACCGTGCAGGGGGCGGCATCGGTTCCTGACACCCTCAGCGGAGCTACGATCATCTGTCTGATATGAACATTCGCGGATATGCCCTCAAGGGCCATGTCCTCCAGGGGCAGGATGGGCCGGGGATGGTCAAGGAACCGTCGGTGGGCCACGCGCCCCGCCTCACGGAAGGCAAACGATGACAGGGAGATGACATCGAACCCGAGAAGCCTGAGCGACGGAAACCGTTCGCGAAGGGAATCGGCCAGCCCCGCATCAAAACCCGGATTGGCCTGCCGGTATTCCGTCGCGTTTCTCCGGGATGAAAAGCCCGTCTTGACAATCAGCGCCTCGATATCGGCAGGGATCACATGGCGGCCCACATGTTCCCATGAAATCAGCGTCCTCTCCTCGACCGGTCCCAGATCGATCAACCCGACGCGGTTGAAAACGAACCACCCCGCGTCGTAATCATCAGCGGTTCGGCCCCGCCGTGCAAAGTGCCGGGGGAAATCCAGATGGGTTCCGAAATGGTTGGGGAGACGCCAGCGCTCGGCATTGCAGGTATCGCCTTCGTCCATCCGGCGGGCAGGATCGATCGTGAGCCCTTCTCCCCCGCCGTACACCGGCGTGGCCTCTTTCAGGGGATACGATAAAAAAACCCACGTTCCGCCATGGGAATCAGCGTTCACGGCCATAGGTTTCCATGTCCTTGTAAGATCCGCCATGAATTTTTTCATGAAGTTCCGCCATGCACAACAACAGGCCCTGACCCATATCGATATGGGGATTGTTGACAAGCTTGAGCCCGAGTTTGGGGCTGAAATTGTACGGGGTGATCTTGTAATGGGCGTTGCGTGTGGAAGGGACAATGTCGATATCGATCGTGTTCCCGACAATTTCCTTTATCATTTCAAGAAGCTGAGAATAAAGAAGCTTCTCGTTGCCGGTCAGAATGATGTGCTTGTTCTCATAGTCCGCCTCAAGGATCTTCACGCTGCTTTGGGCGGCATCACGGACATGGATGAACTCCCGGACCTCATCGCCCTGACCGTGATAGGTGATCTTTCCCTCGACGATGGCCTGACGGATCAGGCGGTAAATGCTGTTTCGCTCGTCGGCCCTTTCTCCGTAAAGTGATCCGTACCGAAGGCAGGTATAGTTGAGTCCGAACAGCTTATGATAATCCTCGATAAAGGATTCACAGGCCTGCTTGCTGCTTCGATAGCAAAACCCCGCGTTACTGAAGACATAGGCCGAGCTTGCAAAAACGAATCGTTTGACCTTGGCCTCGCGGCATGCGTCAAGAAGATACACGGTTCCGAGGACGTTATACCGGGCCGTGTCCACAGGACGTCTGGCGCATTCATCCACATCGGCGATGCCCGCAAAGTGATAGACGACATCGTGGCCCGGAACGGTTTGGTTTAAAACCGCCTGATCAAGCACATCCCCGACCACCATGCGCTGCCCGCTTTTTAGATACGGCGATTCAAAGCGATCAAAAATGGTGACCTCATGGCCCGCATCACTCAAGGCATCGGCCACATGGCTTCCAAGAAATCCGGAGCCGCCGGTAACAAGAATCTTCATGACGTGCATCCCTCGTGATTCGAGCGGTCATTCACGGAGGTCTTAAGCGTCATCAATCCCTTCACGAGGTTTTCGACGGCCTGCCGCTCCATGATCTCCCGGCCCTCCTTTGCGTATGATCCGATATGGCCGGTCAAAACCACATCGTCACGGTCAGCCAGCGGCCCCTGGTACGGTTCATGTTCAAAGCAATCGATGGCCGCTCCGGCAAGGTGTTCCTGCTTAAGGCAGAAAAAGAGCGCCTCCTCATCGACCAGGCCGCCCCGGGACGCGTTCACCAAAAGGGCCCCTTGTTTCATGGAAAGGAGGCGTTCCCGATTCATAATATGATGAACCGATGGCGAATACGGCAGATGCAGGGAGACGATGTCGGACTCTTTAAGGAGCGCATCGAGAGACACCAGCGTCAGGCCGTCATGCCGGTCAAGGCCCGGATCACTTCCCAGCATCCGGCAGCCGAATCCCGTAAGCAATGCCCCCACGTATGTTCCGATTCGTCCGCACCCGACAATGCCGACGGTTTTGCCCTGGAGCAGACCTCCCATGGGCCGTTCCCACCGGCGGTTCCTGATTCCCCTGTCCGAGAGATGGATCTTTCGAAGAAGTGACAGCATGAGGCCGATCGTCAGTTCGGCCACGGGCACCGTCGGTGCGTCCGGCGTGTTTGTCACCGCGATGCCGAGCTCCCGGGCGGCGTCAAGATCCACCGAATCGAGCCCGATTCCGCATCGGGAAATGATCTTCAGCCCTGCGGCCTTTTCAAGCACCCGGCGATTCAACGGTTCGACGCCGGCAATCATGCCGACCGGAGCATATTGCCCGATGAGGCCTGACACCTCATCCTCCGAAAGCTTTCTCCCGAAAGGATTTTCGACGATTCTGTACGCGCCTGATTCAAGCGTCCCGATGGGAGCGAGCTGTTCTTTGCCAAACGATGACGTGGTTACAAGGATGGTTTTCATGATGATTTATCTCCCGTCACCTTCCGGATGGATGTGACACCGTCTATACATGATTTCAAAAGCATGGTGATGTCCAGGCTGTATGCGATGAATCGATAGCCCTCCGCAAAGCGCATGGCCGCTTCTCCCGCGTCCGGCTGCACCACGTGAATACCGGGGATGACCGTGTGCGTAAGGCAGGCGTTCACGATTTTCCCCGTGGCGGCCTTCATATCGGGATGATCGAATTGTCCGGTGATTCCCATGGAGGCCGAAAGATCATAGGGACCGATCATGGCGGCATCGACCCCGGGAACCGAAAGGATGTCGTCAATCCGATCGAGCGCGTCCACATGTTCGATCTGAACACAAACAAAGGTTTGAAAATTGGCTCTTTCCACGGAGTCGTTCAAACACAGGCCATAGTCGTTGGCGCGGCAGAATCCCACACCCCGCCGGCCTTCGGGCGGAAATTTGACGGCCTGGACGAGTTCCATCGCCTGTTCGGGCGTATTGATAAACGGTGCGATGACCCCTTCGGCTCCGGCGTCCAGGTAACGTTTGGTCTCAGCGTAAACATTCCCGGCCAGTCGAACCAGGGGGGCACAATCGGGATTTCCCGAACGTATCGCCTGGAACAGGGCATGCGCCTGGGGCAGATCGACCGGTGAATGCTCCGCATCCACCGTTAAAAAATCGAATCCCGACCGCGCCATCAGTTCAGCGGCAACGGGACTTGCCGTATTGATCCATGAGCCGAGCACCAACTGCCCGCCCTTTATTTTATCTTTGAATGTCATGGTTTTCCACCCGTTGCCTGTAGAGGATTTCCGCCAGGGAAAAATCGTCTTCCTCGTCAATGTCGATCGATTCCATTTTATCCATGGGAAACATCAGGGGATTCACGCCGATCCGTTTGCCGCCGGCGGCTGAAAACGACTGCCGTGAAAAAATATACATATTTGAATTTTCCTCGAAGACCGGCGTCAAATCCTGTGTCCGAAGCAATTGCCCGGGATCGTGGTTGATGGGGTCTGTCGACTCCCAGTACAGTCGCGTCTGGAGCCTGTTGACCGAAAACAGGGAGTCATGCTGGCCGATGGATGCGAAATACCGGGCGATGGCCGCCTCAAGCGTCGCTTTGGTCAGCAATGGGTTGGTGCTGTGGGTCTGAATGACATGGTCTCCGTCAATCAGGGTCAAATCGTGGGCAATGATGTCATTCATCGAAACCATATCCCCACAGATGGCCTCGGGCCGTTTGTGAATGACGACTTTCGAAAAATGACGGGCCGCAAGGTCGGCGATGTCGTCGCCGTCCGTATTCACGATGATTTTTTCAATAAGCGCAGAGGATTGCAGCACCTCCGCCACACAAAAGAACAGGGGTTTGCCGGCAAAGGGCCGGACATTTTTGTTGGGAACTCTCTCGGAGTTCTTCTTCATGGGCAATAACGCCGTCATCGGTTTCATGCATCAATCCATCGTGGTTGTTGAAGAAAAAAAAGCCCTGGCCCGCCGTGCACAGGCCCTGGATTCATCGATCAGCCGCTGATGATTTCCATCCGTGTGCTGCCCCGTCTTCCGATTGTCCCCATGGTACCTGACGGAATAAAGGATTTCCGGGACATGATGGAAGACGGCCCCGTTCATGGCAAAACGCAGGTAGTGGTCGTAGTCGTTGGCCGACTGATAGGCCTCATCCATGTACCCAGCCAGATGATGCAGCTTTGTTTTGTACAAATGGCTGACACCCAGGTGATACCAGTCGGCGAAACAGGTTTTGAAGTCATAATCCGGAAGCCGTATCTGACGAATGATCCTTTGCCTGTCGTCGACCACGTTCATGTCGGAATAGACGAAATCGGCCTTTGTCGTCACCATGGCATGGACCAGCCGTTCAATCATGTGGGGATGGGGAATGTCGTCACCGACAACATAGGTGCAACAGTCTCCGGTCACCCGTTTCAGACCTTTATTATAGGTGGGGGTTGCCCCGATATCATTATCGAAGGTGATTATTTTAACGATCCGGTTCTGAGGAAACCGCAACTGCCGTTCCCTTACAATCCCGCCGTCCTCACTCATCCGCACAAGCGGCTCGCTTGCGGCGGTCCGTATCTCCTCTTCGAGCCGCGACAGGTAGTGTTTCGTCCCGTCCGTGGAACCTCCGTCCACAATGATGATTTCAAGGTGTTCATAGGTCTGGCAGAGGCAGTGATCAACGCAGGCCGGTAAATAGTCGGCCTGATTGAATGTGGGGATGACGATGGAGACCAATGGCTTCATTCTTCGTTTCGTCCTGATCGGCAGGCGGTATTGTGATGCCGGCCGATGGCGTCATAATCGCATTTTTCAAAAACACCGAGTTTTCCGCCAACGGTGGCGTCGAGTATCCGTCGTCCGTCGTTTTCATAGACCTCTTTGGCGATCAGGTAGGATTTTTCAGAACCCGCAAGATCCGGATAATGCCATTTCACCCCAGGGCCAAAATAATCCGGATGAAAATGATTGACGTCGTCTCGGGCCGCAGTCACCAGCTGATGGGGTTTTCCCGCATCCGGGAAATAATGGTCCACCCCGACCAGAACAACCGTATCAAACCCCAGATAATAGGCCACCTGCAGGGCGCAGTACGTGACCGTACACCCTTCGTTCCATACAAAACTCCCGATATTGTATGAAAACGGGCTGTCATTGGTATGATCCATAAAAAAAACATTCCATCTGTTTTGGATCATTCGACGTGTCTGATACCGTAAAAACTTGATCGATCCGCATCGGTCAAAATCACGATGAAACTGCCCGATGAGGGTCGGATTGGTTGCGCACAGAAATGTGGGCTGGAACCCCATGCGTTCATAATTGAGGTAGATGCGGTTCAGGCCGATCGTATATTCGTCCTTGAGCTTCGTCAGATCCGTCCTGTTGAGAGACGGCCCGTTGCCCATGATGAAACAGCGATTTCCTTTGAAGAGGCCCTGCAGATCCTCAATCTCCCATTTTTCGTTGGGGTCATGAAGCACGCACCCGGACGGGCCGCCCAAGGGAAGCCGAAAGGCTTTGCCGTCACCGGCATCGCAATCGGAGGGGATGGTTTTTTCATACTGCCGGCGCAGATGATACCGGGCAAGGTCATCTGTTTTGTCTTCAACCACAAGGGCCGGCTGATCCGCGTTTTCCAGACAATCCGCGGGAACCCGCCCCTGGCCGGCGATGAAAGGCGCCCCACCCTGCCCTGCCTTTTGGCCGCCGTGCCATGTGCGGGGGTCATCGCTTCCGTCATGGATCGTGTGATACACGGCATAAAGAACATGGTTGAGGGGCATGTCAAACGCGCTCATGCAGGGCTGAGAAAGACAGTGCCCTTTCGTTTCGGCGTTTTGTCGGAGCAGGGGGAACCAGGGGTTTGGCATGCGTGTTTCAAACAGCTGCGTAAGCGGCAGAGATTTCAGTTTGTCCGTCTTGTATACGCCCACCGTTGACCAGGCGCATGGGATCCGCTCTCGTCCGATCTGCACATATTCCGAATAACCGGTCACGGGGTTTGGATCATCTTGGGCGGCGCAAACCAGTTCCTTGAGCCATGACGGCCTGAGAATGACGGCGTCGGGCGTGAGAAACAAAACCCTGTCGAAACCGTCGATCGCGCGGAAGAGCGACTTGTTGCGTTTGAACCATGTATACTTGAGACCGATGCCGATGGCATCCTTCATATCGCAGGCACGTCCTGTTGACCCGCCTTCGATGATTTCATAGGGAAAGGGCGCATCATAAGAGGTGTCGCAATAACCAACCTCCTTTTTGGCGCTCAGGGAGACCAGAAGCTCGAGGATCGACTGGCTGAGACGCCTTTCCCCCGGATCAAAGACATAGTGACAGGGAAAACCTTCATCGATGAGGGCGAGCGTTTCGAGAAACAGGCCGATCCGTTTGAAGCTCCCCGAAGACAGGTCGATGAATACACACATGCTATCGTTCATATGAACGGCCCGCCGAATCCTTTGGATTGTTCTTGATTTTGCATATCCCGACGGGAATGTATTCGGGGTTCCAAATCCCCCAGGGCATGCCGTTGTTTCCCGATCGGTAGTAAAAATCGGCAAGTTCCCGATTCAAAACATTCCCCGGACGTTTGATGTCAGCCATGATTTGATCATACTGATCAGCGTTTGACGGGACATCATCGGCGAGGCCAAACAGGTCCCTCAGGCTTTTTTCAGAAAAACACCATCCCATGGAGGCGTCATGATACCAGTCGTCTTCGTTGGCCGCACTGGTTGTCGCAAGAAACGGCCTGCCGGGTTTCAGCACACGCAGGCATTCCGTGACGGCAGCCAGGACCTCCGTGTGATTCATATGCTCAAACACCGAAAGCGAGACAACGGCATCGACCGCGTTGTCCGGGCACAACCGCATGTCCGATATATCCGATTGGTATAAAACAAGGTCCACGTCCTTGTTTTCCAGTATGCCGACAAATTGACGGCAGGATTCCACGCGAAGGGGTTTATCGTTTTCACTCTCTTTTCGGGCATGTTTGTACGTTTCGGCAAGATGGTCGAGATAGGAATGTTGATACCCGATCTGGTGTGCTATTTTGATGCAGTTGACATCTCGGGGCGAGGGCCTTGGCGCAAAATCCACCGAAAGGACACGATACCCCATGTCGACCAGCACGTATTGAAGCAATCCGCCACCGGCGCCGGCATCGAGAATCGTCGCGTTTTCAGGAAGATGCCGAACCCTCTCGACGATCCAGATAAGATCAAGAAGATAGTGCCACCCAATGCCCATTCTTCTTTTTTTCATCACGCCCCTGATAAAGGACGCGGCCTGAGGAAAGCGATCAACAAGGGAAAGCGGCAGCAAGGTCAGGCAGTCCGTCACGGCATCGGCCCGGGCCGTTTTTTTTTCAGTATGCCAATGCATCCTTCAGATCCCGACGTTCAAAAATCGACAGATTCCCGCCCACCGTGGCGTTTACGATGGTCCGCCCATCGTCCTCATACGCTTTTTTTGCCAGCAGATACATTTTTTCCATTTCATCGACATTGGCGGCCTGCCATTTCTTTCCCTTGAAATAATCCTTGCTGAAATGATTGGAATCATCGTCGTGACTCAGGATCACCTCGCCTTCACTGGCTCCTTTCTGCTCAACATAGTTATGGTCAAAACCGATCAAAACGACACGCCGGTAGCCCAGTCCGTATGCGATATGGAGATTGAAAAAACTGACCGTGTGGCGCCAGGATGCATTTTCAAAGATATTCGTACTGAATTCCGGATACCCGATGGCTTCGAGAAACCAGGTGGTCGGGCCGTCATTGATGCAGTAGGAGAGCCAGTAGGGAATAATTTTGTCAAGATGGTCCAGCCGGTTGATATGCTGACGCGACTGCTCCGCAACAAGGTAGTTGACGACGGTGTAATAACGTGCATTTGCAATCAGTTCATCGGACAGAAACGCGTTGTTGCTTATAATGACATCCTGCCCCTTTAGAAGCGAAAGATCCGTTTTAGCCAGGCTCGGACCATTGCCAACGATAACGCAGACATCGTTTTTACGCTCGGCGATCCGTTTTCTCAAAAAATCATGGGTTCGCTCGAACTGACGTTTCCTCCAGGCCAGATCGAAGGCCCACCGTCTTTCTCCGACGGTTCTTAAGGCCTTGCCGGGCACATACTCCGTATCGATATCAACCGGATCGGCCGGAACCGTGAAGGCGAGGCCCTTTTCCGTCATTTCGTTGAAGGTTTCGGAAACGGCGTCCTTATGCCTGTTGTCCGATATTGTCCTGTGACAGTCATACCCCCCGTTGTACGCCCGGAGCAGTCTTATGTATTCGCGCTCGATTGTTTCCGGGTTTTCGATGGGCGTGTTGTATCGCGTCGCCAGTACGCCGTCCATGTTCTGGACATTGTACTCTGCAAAAAGCCTGAGCCACCTGTTATGGACATATCCGAAATGCCCCAGAAGCATGTCGCAGACTTCACGATAGCTTTTGCCGCGGGAGCCTAAGGTCTTGTTGGAATCATAGAACCGGAAGCAGGCCAGGTCCTCGTCAAGATAGACAAACCGAACCCCCGCCTTCACGCATCTGATCCAGTACTCGTAATCCATGCAGTAATGAAGGCTCTTTGTCAAAAACCCGACGCGTTCGATGACAGACCTGCGCATGAAAAGGGCGGGTTGAAAGATTCCGCATTCCTGCTGGAGTCGCCACGGCAGGGATTCGGGGTTCCTGTTGACATACACGTCCCGTAATTTTTCTCCCCGTTCATTGACATAAATCCCCTTCCCGTAAACGATATCGGGGCAGTCCCCGTCATTGAAACGGCGGAGGACCGTCTCAAACACATGGTCGTCACAGTAATAATCGTCGGAGTTGATCCAGGCGACAATATCCCCGGACGCCCGCTCAAACCCTTTGTTCACGGCATCGCTTTGACCGTCGTCATCTTCGGCGATCAACGTGACATGCCCGAAGGATGCCGCGATCTGACGGCTGCCGTCCACAGATCCCGGGTCAAACACCAGGTGCTCGACCGGCAGAACGGTCTGCTTTGCCACGGAATCAAGGCAAGTCCCAAGAAAAGCGCCCTGATTGTAACTCGGGGTGATAACCGATATCGTGTTAACCGTTTTCATGTACACCTTCTTTTTCTCTAAGCCCCACGTCCATGTCATGGGATTTTTTTAACGTCAGCACGTCCGACGGGTCCAGATTCAGATGATGGAAAAAGGAAAAGGCGCTGTCCCAGTCCCGGTCCTCCCGGCCCACCCCCAGGCGAACGGCCAGCTCGATATTCCGTATGATGAAGGATTTCAAGGCGATGTTCGCAAAAACGAATTCGTGCATCCGGTCCAGCTCATCATGGCTGACGGCACGGCACTCGATCAAATGATTCAGAAAGCGGATCAGCCTGAAGCTGAAATAAATCGCATCCCGCATTTGATAATCGGACATGAACTGTTTTTCCGTCTCTTTATGACCCAGGGCTTTACGTTTTTCTTCGAGGGTCTGGGTCCTGTGGCAGATCAGGGGCCGTGAAATCAGAAGGCAGGGAGAATCTGAGAATGCCTCCATCATCATACCAAGCTGGGGATACATAATGCCGAAATACCTGGACGCGTCAACCGTCACAAAGGGCTCCCTGAGGAAGATATTCACCGAAATAAAGCCGATGATGCTGATGATGCCCCACTCGGAGCAAAACGCCCGCAGGCTCTGCCGGCTGACGTCGTTCGATTCGGAAAGGTTCATCCAGTTTGAGGTTAAAAGCTTAGAAAGATCGAATGACCGCCGTGTCCTGTTCAGAATATAAAACGGATAGTCCCCGCGTTTCAGATGTAAGAGCACCTCAGGCAACGCATCGGGGCATTCAAGAAAATCATCGTCACCGAAAATCCACAGGTATTTCCCCCGGCAGCGCCTGGTGCATTGAATGAGATTCTTTTCAAGCCCGATATTTGACGGGTATCGTTCATAATGGATAAACGGATAATCCCGCACCATGTCCGCCATCATCCCGGGGGTTTCATCCGTGGAGCAATCATCGGCCACATGGATCTCAACCAGGTGACGGGATTCATCGGTCATCTGTGAAACAAACCGCAAAAGGCCGTATCTGAGTTCGTTGACCCTGTTGTATGTCGGAATGGCGATGCTAAGCAGAATATCCAAAACGCGGCCTCGTCCCTGCACGTTGACAGTCTTTGATTAAGGGCCCTAACATGCCCTGCGTTTGAAAATAAACCCGTAGTTCACGAACTTTTTCGATTTGCCGTACTGCAATGTGTCGCCCTGAAGAAAAAGAAGGTCGAAGCCGAGCTGATGCATCTTATCGATCAGGTCATGGTTCGTGATGCCCCACTGCCAGATATAGAAGCAGTCCCGCAGCGGCCTGTTCTGCCTGTGGTCGTTCTGATAGGGATCTTCAAACACCCGCTTGTAGGTCGGATGGTCCTTCGGATGCGGCACATGGCTGAAATAGTCCTCGACGCTCAAATCCAGGAGCCTCACCGTAATCGGGCTGTCAAAGAACTGCGGATTGACGATCAGAAACGCGTCCGTGTAGTTTGAATACATCCGCAGCACCTCATCCCAGTTCGGCGATACCATATGCAAAAGAATATCAAAAAAAATGACGGCATCCACCCGGCCGACCCGTTCAGGCATGGCGGCATCCGAAAAAAGACCGTCGATGACGGTGATATTTTCCCGCTGACCCGACAGCGACAGAGCGTTCTCATTCCAGATGGCATCCACCATGATGACCTCATCCGGGCTATACTTGTCATGAATATACTGACCGTATGCGCCGTCGACGCCCCAGACGCATCCCAGTTCAGCGACTTTCCTGATATTCAGATGCCTGAACGCATAATCGATCACATCTTTCTTGAACACGGTAAATCTGTCGGGATAGGTCCGCTTCAAGTCCTGTTCAATCTCATCCGCTCTGGCTTTCATGCCCCAATGTGTCTGATTCATCACTCCCTCCATACCCTGTATATCTCTCGTTTCATGTCATGATGTTCCAATGCAAAACAGTCAGCCAACGGTGATCACCCGTCCGCTTGATCGGTATACTCGATCAGAAAGCCCCGCCAGGCACCGCCCCAGACTTCCGTTTGCCGTGTGGCTCCAAAATCCCGGCACATGCGTTTGAATCCATCCCGGGTAAAATGGGTGACATGGCAATCGTTGTCTGCAAACAGGGTCCCCGGCAGGGACGGATCGGGATTTTTCAGGAAATGCCAGCTGTCCTCTTCGAAAAACGGCACCGATATATACGCCGCTGAACCGTGTTTGATGCAGTACCGGCTTATCTCTCCGAATAATTCACGCGGATGTTCAAGATGCTCCAGCACCGAAATACACGCCACCAGATCGAACCTATCAGGCAACGATTCGGCTGAAAACGGCTCCGCTCTGAGATCCAGATCATATTCATCACATCCGAACCCGGTGGCCAGATGGTTCAGATCAAACCCCTTCACGGGAGACATGCCCCGCCCGGCAGCCACCTTCAGCAGGGTCCCCGTACCACACCCAATCTCGAGTACGCTGGAAAGACGGGGTATCTCCCTGCAGAGATTGTCAAAAAGAGAGTTCGAATACCCCACATTACGCTCGTGCACACTCTTATGCCATTCCAGCGCAGCCTTCAGAAACCAAGGCTCTTCGATAAAACCCGACGGATTCGCCATGGAACGGCACCGGAGGCAGTAATAAAGCGGAATGATTTTCTTTGTGCGTTTTGTCGGGACATCCCTCAGATGACAGACATATTCACAATCACAAACAGGGCACCGTCGCTCCGCCAGATGGGTGTTGTTTTCGATCTCACAGGTTGTAGGAGCCGTATCCACAGAGCTAACGGTGTGACAATGTGTCTGGCTTTCGTGTGCCTCAGGCTTTTGAGCAATGACCGTGATGGTCAGGCTGTGCCCCGGAACCTTGCGGGGATGGGTCCAGGGGTTCTCTTTCATGCCCATATAATAGGTATAAACGATATCGAGGGGTTCGACCAAATACACCTGTTCCCGGTCCCACTGCCAGGAAAGATTCGGCTTTTCTTCGAAATGAAACCCGGCATCGACCAACGCCTCATAATATGCTTCTCCGATTCGGGTTTTGTTCTCGATACCGAAAATGTCAATCGTGTGAATGATCTTTCCTCCGGGCTTCACGATCCGGTACATATCACGGCAAACCGATTCGATCTGATCGGGCGGAACGTGTTCGAGCGCGGAGATACTGAAGACGGCATCAAACGATGCCTCGTCCAGGCCCATCGAGAACTCGCCCACAAAGACAGGATGGAAGGTTGTATTCGTGCGTGCTTTCAGAGACGCTTCGAATGTCTTACCGTCATAAAAACCCGGCCGGTCGGCCATGTGATACTCCATGCGGTCTCCAATCTCACGATCAAAAATTGGAGATAACCCGGCCCCAAGTTCCAGCACCCGTGCGCCTTTCATGGTCGACACAAGATCATAGACAAACAGATAGCCCATCTGTTTGAGACCCCAGCCGTTTGAACCGTCAAAAATCAAATGCGGATATTTGCATTTCAGCCCGATCAAGTCATCGCACGTCGCAAAACGATACATGCTCCCCCTCCACGCTCACAGATTCGGAAAGATCCGTCATGCCGTTCTCCGCCAAATGGCCTTGATACTGACACTCTGGCAACTGGTTCTGATTCGATTGATCGACCCCGGATAGATTTTATTCCATGAATAGATCGCGTCATCCGAATTTGACGCGTAATGCGTACAGAACACCGCCTGGGCATCCACGACAGGCGGTTCCAGAAACGCCAGCCCCAAGCCCTGTCTCAGGTCAAGGGACCGATACAGGTCAACCTGGGGATTTGTCCTGACGTTCACATGGTCGCCCACATAAAGGTCAATGGCGTGGATGCTCAGACCGCCTTTTTTCAATATCCGTGTTGCATCGCTGAAAAAATCATTCACGACATCCAGCGGGACATGCTCGACCACGGAAATTGAAAACACGTAATCAAAAAAATCCGTGGGTATCTCCCGGCTGAAATCACCCATATTGGCTCTGATCAATTTAATATTGGGTCCGCAGTCAACGTCTCTCGGGCCATGGCCTGAGCCTTCGAGCGGATCGATATTCCAGCATTCGTTGTTCTCGGAAAGCAATTCAAGGATTCTGGACTGCCCTCCTCCAATTTCAGCAATTTTTTTACCTTTTTCCTGTGAAAGAACGGACAGGACAAAGGCGTCCTGAACCTTTTTTATCGAGGTGTTTTTTGTCACGCAGTGTCCGTGATCGATCCAGTCGAAATAGTCGTGTTTTGATATGATATCAAACATAAATCAGTCCTATGCAGCATCAGGGCAAACGTGAACCGGAACCGTGTCAATGGGTCTGGCGGTCCGGAGGGACCGTCATGACCAGTCCGGCTTCGAGAGCCTCCGATCGTTGACGGATAAGGTGAAATCCAGCTTGAAAAGGCGGGCCGCATGTGCCGTCGTTTCCCGGCACCAATGTTCAGACGTGTCATCGTCCGTCGTGATGGAAACGACGCCGTTCTTCGCGCAATGGTGTGCGATCAGAGACATGATTTTAAGGACATTGTCTTCCCTGCCGCGCCCGGGCACGATGAGCGAGATATAATCGGGCTTCCGGTACGTGAAATAATATCCCCACAGCGCTTCATTGTCCGCTTCCATGGGCACATGGATACAGCCCGTCTCGACCCGGGAGGCGTCCTGGGACAGGCAGACGCGAAGCGGCCGGTCTTGCGGCGTGCAGAAGATCTGAGCCTTGGTGTGAAAGGGGTTGAGGCGAAGGGCCCGCTCAAAGCAAGCCTGGGCCTCGGCCCCCTGGCCTTTCTCAAGAAGGAGTTCACCCGTTTTGAAGTGGGCCCACGCCTTTAAATCGACTCCGGTTTTTTCATCACGGGCGATCCGCTCATAGATCGGCAGTGCCTGATCAAACTGTTTTTCCTTATGGAATTCAATCCCCATATGATAGAAGGTCTCATAATCCTGTTTTTCCGAGGAAAGACTCAAGACGAGCGACGCCGTTTCCGCAGCCCCCTTCAGGTTTCCCGAGGCCATCATCAGATCACGGATCAATTGCAAATAAGGGATTTTCGGAAAATCCTCAAACAGATCGATCACAGGGACACCCGGCGCGAGCGTTTCCAAGCATTCCCCGGCGTCTATATTCTGCACAAGCCTCGAGGGAAGTAAAAGGGCGTCCACGCCGAGACCATCGATCTCATCCAGAGAAAAGACAGGAAGCCCCTCATAGGTCTCTTCCTTATATTCCGCCTTATAATCGAGGATACCGCGTATCGTGGGGCCGGGCAGCTCGTGTGTTATCATCGAAAGATGCTTGATCCATCCGCCGACGCCGGCCAGGAGAACCTGTTTTATCCCCTGATGCACAGGCAGATCGGGCCATTTTTTCCGGATATGGGAATCCGCCAGCTGTTGGACAAGCCGGTGCCCGTTCTTAACGGATCGCTGTGAAAGGAAATGCGGTGAATGGATCTGCCGGCGGGCGAGCTTCTCTTGCTGCGCCGCATACGAAACGGCCGCATTCGTAAAGGCTAAGGCGTCGACGCCGTCTGAAAAAGCGATGATATTCCCCCAGCCCCGGTGATCATGCAAACGGCAGGGCCACGTGTGGAAACAGCGCCAGGTGTGTTTTGCGCCGTACTGAACAACCGGATACCATTCGGAAATATAGAGTTCATACCCTTTGGACGCCAGAAGACCGGCCAGATCGTTGAACGTATAGTCGAGACAGGCTGTTTTGGCATCTTCGAACTCACAGACAATGACTGAGGGGTGAATCCGATCCCAATCGATGCCGCGAAGCACAAACAGATCGTACCCTTCGGTATCGATTTTAAGAAAATCAATGTGCTCGATGTTCGACGCGTTGCAGTACTCAGACAGGGTGACGGTTTTTGTTTCGCACCGGAGGGTATGGGTTTCATGGAAGGAACACAGCGATGAAATGCCGGAGGATAACGAACTTGTAAAAAAAGGCGATGATTCGGCAGACGCATCGGAAACCGCGCAGTTTTCCGGATGAAAGGTGTCAAAGATACCCAGGGATTCGGCCAGTATCTTATAATTATCGGGATCAGGTTCAAATGCATGCACTTGCCACCCCGACTCAAGAAACGGCAGGCTCGTCTTGCCGTGATGGGCGCCCACATCAAACATGATTCCCGGCTTGTTTTTTTTCAGATATTCAAAAACGATGGCGACTTCATCCATGAATGCTGTCCTTGATCATTGTGGGGCTCTTGTATGCTTTCACCGACAGGATGCCGTCCGAAACGGCCTCAACCGTTAAACCATACTCTGTTCCGGCACGAACGACGGTTTGGGGCAAACGGTTCTGCGACATGCCCCTGCTCCTTACCATCGCCGCGCCGCCGGGGGCCATGTGTTTTTTCAACAACGCGAACACCTGCGGCCACGAACCGTCGGCCACCGGATCATCCATTGCCAACTCAATGTAATCGGGCTTTCGCCAGGCGAAATAATAGTCCCACATGGGCGGGTCATTGTGTGTCATCGGGATCTCAATACAATCGTTTGCATAAAACGATTTGCCCAGAGCGACCTTGAGCTTACCGGCCTGCGGCACCGTGTAAAGCAAGGCTTTGGTATGGTTGGGGTTACAGGCCAAGGCCTTGCGAAGCCAGATCTGGGCCTCGTCCTGTTTTCCCTGATCCAATGAGAGTTCGCCGCGTTTGAACAGCGCCCATGCGGTCAGCTCAGGGCCGACCCGATCATCGGATGCGACGTTTTCGTAAACCGCCTGTGCCCCGTCCAGATCATGGCGTTTATGCAGTTCGAGCCCGATATGATAGTACCGTTCAAAATCCCCGGCCTCCGGATGGCCCTCCAGAACAGACAGGGCCGACGACAACGCCTGATCGTAATCCCCCCGGTGAAAGGCCCTGTCCCGTCTGAACCGGAAATAATCCGTTGGCGATTGGACCAGTTTTTCAAACAACTCCGTCTGTCTGTTGTTCTTTTCAATCAAAAGGGCCTGGTTGCGCACCCAGATCTCATGGGTTCGTTTGAGCTTCTCATGCGCCTTCATCAACGTCGCATGGCGGAAAATCAAAGGCCGGCCGGTGTTGACGATCTCTATCCCGTGCGTTTCCCGGCACGGCGGTGATTCCTTTAAAACGGCGGATTGGGAAATCGTATTCGCGAGCAGGGCCACATACCGGTCAAGCACATGCTCGTCGGGCACATGAACCATCCGATCGATGAACCGGGCCGATTCGTCGGATGAATGAAATCCGGACGACGGGTTTTCGATCAGTGCTGTCAGTTTCTCATAAAGATCATCCCTGCACCATGCGACACTGTTTGGGAAAAAGGTTGAGCAGACACTCCGGGTCGCATGCAGGTATTCTGGGCAAATGAGGGTCTTTCCCAGCATGACGGCCTCAAAGGCCATGCTGGTGCCGATATCCATGACGGCATCGGCCCATCTCACCACAGAACCCGAATAAACGTCATCGTCTGTGCAGGTCAGGTTGGGAATCCCTCCCTGCAACTCGGGATAGACGTCCAGAAGCTCATTCCAGCCCTCACTCCGCGTATGGGGAATGACGGTCAGGTGGACAGAGGGGAACCGGGTCACAAGCCTGATCGTCCAGTAAATCTCCTCCCAGAAAATCGGGTAGGCCTTATTGCGGAGAAACAGGGCGATTTTATAAGAATCCCGGGCCGGTTTTATGTCAAAAGGCGGAACGATGTCATCAAGAGCCGAAAGCCACTGTCGATTGAACCGGGGAGACCCCAGAACGCAGATGCGATCGTCAGGAAGATGCGGCGTGTAACGCCCCGCACATTTTTCATTGGGAACGACGACAGCATCACACAACGCGCCGGGGCTATAGATATCGGTCTCCTGATATGAAATATCCCCCACCATGATCATGGCGCCCTCATGGGGGCAGTCGCCATGGGGAAGCATCAGGACCGGCCGATTCATTTTTCTGATAAGGGGGACCATGTTGCTGAAAAAATCCAGATGACAACCGGACGTCGTCATGATCCAGTCAAAGATGAACGTTACGTTCTCACAATCTTTGCTTAGATGATCGGCCAGGCCTTCGGCGAATGCGGGTGATGATATGACCGAATGAAGCGGGAGGAGTCCGGAACCTGATCCGTCGGAAACCATGGCCCCGGGCAGATGCGCCATCGTCTCACAGATGACATCCCCGTGCTGTGACAAAAACCGAATGCGGAAATCGTTATCAAGGTCATAACTGAAAAGACCAACGAGTTTCACCACTCCCCGTTTTTGACGCAGCCAGGCCCAGATGACGGGCGTCAGATGGTCAAGATCGTTCACATGTCTTAAAAAAAACACAAGGGTCTTCATGTCGAATCACGCCATATAGCGGACTACCAACGGGTCCACATGCATCAAATCTTCCACCCGCGCATGGTCTTGAGCCGTGTCCACGCTGTATACCTCATACCGTGTCGGAACCATCCTGACCTTGTAGCCGTGCTCAAGGATACGAAGCATATCGATCGATTCAATTATCTCGAGGGGGGTCGGGGCCATGGTTGTATAACGGAGAAGGAAATCCCGCCTGAACGGTATCACGCAAACCTGTTTACCCATGGGGATCACGCCCTGATATTTTTTGCGCGATGGAATGGGTTCGCGTGAAAAATACATGGCATTCATATGGTTGTCCATGACGACCTTCACCTCGTTGGGATCTTCATGCTCCGTTTCATTTTTCAATGATCCGACAAGATTCGCGACAAGAATCGAAGCATCGTCAAGCATGGGCGTCACGGCCTCATCGATCATTTCCGGCCGGATCATCGGTTCATCGCCCTGGATCATCACCACGATGTCCATGGCGTGACCGAGCTCTTTTTCAATGGCCGTCATCGCCTCCGCCGATCGGTCCGTGCACCGTTCATGGTCTGCGGAAGTCATGACGGCCTTGCCTCCGATGCTCACGATATAATCGAAAATGACCTGATCGCAGGTGGCCACGTAAACATCATCGAGCAACCGGCTCAACCGGCTGCGGCAATAGACATGACCGATCATCGGCATGCCGAGGATCGGTTTCATCGGTTTTCCGGGGAAGCGTGTGGAGGCCATGCGGGCCGGAATAATGCCGTAAAGTTTCATTCGCGGTATCCATGTGTTTATATGAAAGACAACGGCGGCACCGTCTCAAAGGTCTTTCATGCTTCGTTGGCGGCCGGGCGCGTCACGGGGCGGCCCATGACGTCAGGCTGACTAAGGGCCGGGATCTGTTTTCATGGCATTCATAGCCTGCCGGGACATGCACCCCAAGGAAACGGCCGAGTTTCCGCCATTTGTCAGGGTCATACAAATCGCCGTCAAACAGGGCCGAAGGGTCATGACGACGGAAAAAATCACGAACCTCCCGGTTATGCAGTTCATAATACCATTTGTAATGATCGGCAAGGCCGTCTAACCGCATCTTCTTTTCGCCCTGAAACTTATCTTCATCCTCCGGCGTGATGACACCCTGATCCCGCAGGGTATAAAATTCTTTTTCCCGATGATAGATTTTGCTGTGGATACGGCATCCGCCTGGAACGTAACCACCGAACTTCACGCACATGGATCTGAACCAGTCATCCGGATCCCTTGAGAAGAGGATAAATTTCGCATGGTCAAAGCGATGGTAAAGGATCTTGTAAAAACCGGGCATCCACCACGGCGAATCCTCAAAACCCTCGGCGTCGATAAACGCCTGGGAGGTAAATATTTTTTCATAGTCCCCGTTATACCAGGCCGCAGACCAACCGTTCTCGAGGTCGGCGAGCCAACCGGCCCAGCGATACCCCGAATCCCTGAGAAATTTCCCCACGGATGTCGTTCCGGAGCGTTGCATCGAGATACAGAAAATCTTCATCGTTTCACCGCCAATCATAAAACCGGGCCTGATTGCCAAACCATGTCGAAGGTTTACAAATGGAGCCTGACCATGTTTTCACATTCACGGGAAGGGTCCGCAGCTCCTATGATAAACAGACGTTTCTTCATGACACAACGCGGACACGCTTCTCGTCAATGGTTTTCACAATGTCGCCATAGGACAGCAGCGACATGATATCGTTTTCGTCGAACTCGATACCAAAGGCTTCTTCCAGAGCCACAATCAGATTCATATGCCTCAGGGAATCCCACTTGTCCATGGTTTCCGTACTCACCGATTCGTCAATGGCATCCGGAGAGCATCCGAATACCGCCGCCATAATCTCTTTCACCTTAATCGTTGTACTCATTGTCCCACCTTGTTTTAACTTCGACATAATCAGGCAAGAAAGACCGGGGGGCCTTTATATCAAGGCTGTAGGTCTTTTTATCATTTTCTTCATGTTTCAAACAAAACCCTGCGGCAGGCAGAAACGCCTTGCACATATCGTTTCGTTTTGTCGGTATGAATGATGCCAGACAGGTTTGTTTCCCCATGTCACCTAACCTTCCAAGCACGCCGGACAAAAAGGCCCGCTCCAGACCTCGGCCAAGAACACGGCAGCTCATCATGAAATTGACCACCCGCGCGGTATTATCACCGGCGGGTGCGGTAACCATACAAAACCCGCAGGTTCCATAGTCACCAAACCGATCCGATGCGGACAACGTGTAATAATAATGATCCGGAGAGCCTGCCCAGGTTTTCAATTCCACATCCGTGAAACGGGCCGTCATCAGGTTGAACTGATTGGTGCGTTGTGTCAGCTGTGCGGCACGGGGAAGTGATGTTGTTTCATTCTCCGAAATAACGCAGGAAAGATTCAGTGATTTAAGATAATCGGTCATATCCGTGAACCGGACCGCTTCTTTTTCACGTCCTTTTTCCGCGTTGTAAAAGGCGGTGCGTATGTCATTGTCCGCGCTGCGGTTTGCCCAGCCAAAGGACCGGTTCACCCAGCGCCAGAGGGATGAGGGATAATCCGACCGTTTTTGAGGGACCTGCCAGACCTCGACCTCGGGCAAGGCGGACCTGATCCGATCGCACTCATAATCCGAATCATCGAGAAATACGACGGAATCCAGCCCAAGCCTCAATTCAAGGGCCATGGATTGAATATTTTCGGCCTTGTCCGTCCAGTTGATCCGCCTTACGGCCACATCATCCTCTGAAAGAACCATGGACGGCTGTTTCCGAAAAACCTCGGCAACAAGATCCTCATCGTTCCGGCTGCACAATCCCAGCACCACACCGCGTTTGACCAGGCTTTTGATGATCCATTGAACATCCGTGTAGATTCGTCCTTCAGCCGATGTACGTGAAAGTCCGATACCGTCCAATCCAAGTTCTCCGACCACCCCGCCCCACAGAGTATTATCACAATCGACAATAAGCATCTTCCTGATCCGCCCGGTGACAGACATCATCAATGAGGCGGCTTTTTCAGCATAGATTCTTAAAAACGTCACTGTGTAAGGCGATTTTGCAGTATAAAAAAACCGCGAATCATATGCTTTTTCCACGCCGCCCGAAGCGCTGATCAATGAGGCCATGGGTATCAGTTGAACGTTACCCGGCTTATGATTTCGCATCCATGCGTTGATCTGATTGCACAGCTGATTGAGATTTGAATCCAAGGGCACGCCACCGGCCTGCATCACAGAGAACATTTCATTTGCAAGCACAACAGGAACATCGCACAGCGCATCGAAAACAAGCTGCAGTTGGGCTTTTACGTGATGAGCCAAACCGTCAACACCCTCTTCATCCATGCACTCCAATGCATAGGGCGACTCTTCCACCAGGAGAGACGAGTCATAAAAGACGCACACGGCATGGGCGTCCCTGGCCAGGCTTCCGGCATCATGCACCAGGGTACTGTAACCGCCGAAATCCAGCCGGGCATTGATCCCGTTCATGCGTAAGGCATATTCCAGCAAGTCCTTGACCTGGGGTTGCATGACATTGCCGATAAACGCGATACGGTATGGGGGCTGCCCGGCCAGTTCTTTACCCAGCCTTCGATTGTGCTCCATCAGATCCGCGTGACTCAATTCAGAACGTGTCAAGGTACAGATCCTCAGAATCAAAGGCGTCCTTGAAATCAATCAGTCCATCTGCTCCGGTTTTTCGAAACATGAACTTTTTGATGAACGTACGGTCTTCGCCGGACAGGCATAAGGGCTTGAAATCGCGAAAATGCTTGACACGCCATCCCCGTTTGAGAACCGTTTCCAGCGGTTCGTCGAGCACATTGCCGATGCGGATATGAATGAATGTACAGGCCAGAAGGTCTCCCTGGGGCGTCACATAGACAAACCCGTTCATGGTTCGGCATCCCCATTCGAAATCAAACATCGGCCAGAGATCTCGCTGAACGAAGGGATAACGCTCACGCAGGGAAACCAGATAGGCCCGGTCCTCTTCAGTCACCAGAATGTCCTCCCGGCCAAACCATGCGCCGCTGGGGGTTGCGATGACAAAATACACGGTGTAATCGTTTTCTTCGGCAAACCGAATGATGTTGAGCAAATCAGGGGATTGGGCATTCTGATGGGATACGGTGATATTGATATTGGCCTGCATGCCGGCCGATCGGACGGCGTCAAGGGCCTTTACCGCATGGTCATGGGCCCCTTTTTTTCCACGGAACGCATCATGGGTTGCGGCATCCATACTGTCCAGGCTGACGCAGATTTTGTCAACGCCAAGCTCTGCAAGTTCCTGCGCCCGTTTTTCGGTCATCAACCAGCCGTTGGTCGTCACAAAGATATAGAACCGCTCCGGACCGACCGCCCGGACCAGGTCATCCAGCTCCGGCCACATCAGGGGCTCACCCCCTTGAAAATGCCATTGCCAGCACCCCATCTCATGGGCCTGATCCGCGAGGTCCTTTACGTTTGCAATGTCGAAGCGCCGCCTATCACCGCCCAATGTTCGTGAAAAGCAGTGTTCACATTTGAAATTGCACCGGTTGTCATAGTTCAGTTCCAGCAACTGCAAGCCGTATTCACCGGCCTTGATGCGTTTGTTGTACTGAAGCATCTTCCGAATCACGTTTTTTTTGTGAAGAAAACTGATGTGCGCCATAGTTATCTGGTCTCATCCATCATTCGAACGGCCACCTGGCATCCGGGCCCCACATACCCCAGGTAGTCGCAGCCCATTGCAGAATCCTGAACAAACTCCATCAAAGCCTTGTACTCGTGACGCTGCCATCCGGGGAAGTTATAGAGTTCATCAAAGACAAGCACCGTACCCGGGACGATAAAACGTTTTAACGAATCCAGCACATCACGGGTTGATGAATAAAGGTCACAGTCGATATGAATGAATGCACAGGCTTTTTTGTGTTTTTCCGTAAAGGCGGGAAGCGTTTCGGCAAACCATCCTTTGACAAAACGAATGTTGCCTTGATCTGTCTCAGGCACTTTGCCAAAGGTGTAAAAGGCGCCTTTGGGCATCAGTTGTTCCCAGTCTTCCGGTAATCCGCGGAACGAATCAAAGCCATAGACAGTCTGTTTTGTCCTCTCTGCGATAAACCTCAGGGTCTCTCCTTTGAAGACGCCGAATTCCAGAAACAACCCATCGGGCACCGACACCTTTGAAAGGGCATAGGCCAGAAGATCGAATCTGTTTTCAAAGCAACGCGCCTTTAAAAGATGTTTTTCCATAAACACCACCGCTTCCTGTGCGGCCTTGAACCAGGCAAAACGCCGGACATCGTATCCCCAGAATTCCCCATGGTGAGGGGCCGAACAAAGAAACTGATGAATCCCCTGCTCAACGCCCTGCGGAGTGTGTTCTGTCTCTGGCTCTTTGTTCTCAAGGATATCGAGGACATCTGCGGCATCAAGCCCTTCAAAAAGGTAAAAAGAGCGCAGAGCGTCATGATGAAAAAACGCGTTTACCGTCAAGCTTATGATGCCTTCCACATCGTTTGGCAGGGTCTCGTGTGATGTGAAGCGCACAAAGCGTCCAGCGCACCCGTCAGACGACCCGGGTGTTTGAACAAGAAGACCGGCAAGCCGGTCATCCGCTATCGTCTCGAACACCCGGACGACGTGATTCAGCAGCGCCCCTTCCCCGTAAAGGACAAATCGGGCTGTCGGGGACAGATGCCTTAGGATCTGCTTCAGCCGAAGAAGGATAAATGTTTTCAGAAATGAATGAGTCATAGGTTATGTATGAGTAAAAAACGGGGAACTGATTAGAAATCAGGTGGAGAACGGATAAAAGACGGTCAGTGAGTTTTGAAAACTCACTGACCGTTTTGGTTTACGGATGCTTCATGTTTTCAGTAAAGGCGGGTATCGGCCCGGAGGTTATTCGCTGAATGCCGGAACGGTCAGCCCGCCTTGGGTTGGCCCGGAATACGCCCATCCCGTATTCTCAACCATCGATATCTTACCGTTGCCGTCGGTATTCATAAACCAGACATACACCTTGCCGGCAGTTGTGGAGTACCAGACAAGATCCCTGATGGAATCCTTGTTGCAGTCCCCGGCGACAACGACCGAATACCCGCTGAGTCCCTGGCCGGAATAGGCCCATCCCGTGTTCTCAACCATCGATATCTTACCGTTGCCGTCGGTATTCATAAACCAGACATACACCTTGCCGCTTGCGGCCGAATACCAGACAAGATCGGTCACGCTGTCGCCATTGTAATCACCGGTGGATACGACCTCATAACCTGCGAGCCCCTGGGCGGTATAGGCCCAGCCGGTGTTTTCGACCAGCGAGATCTTCCCATCCCCGTTGGTATTCATAAACCAGACATACACCTTGCCGCTGGCGGCCGAATACCAGACCAGATCGTATACGCTGTCGCCATTGTAGTCTCCGGTGGCGACGACTTCGTAGCCGGAAAGCCCCTGGCCGGTGTAGGCCCAGCCGGTATTTTCGACCAGCGATAATTTACCGTTGCCGTCGGTGTTCATGAACCAGACATATACCTTGCCGCCGGAGGCCGAATACCAGACCAGATCCGTCAGGCCGTCATCATTGTAATCATGGGTCGCGACGACTTCGTAACCGGAAAGCCCCTGGCCGGTGTAAGCCCAGCCGGTGTCTTCCACCATCGATATCTTCCCGTCTCCGTCGGTGTTCATGAACCAGACATACACCTTGCCGCTTGCGGCCGAATACCAGACGAGATCCGTGACGCTGTCGCCGTTATAATCGCCCGTGGCCACGACCTGGTATCCGGAAAGCCCCTTGCCCGTATAGACATAGCTGCCGTCGGCATTTTCGATGGTTCTCTCACCTTTGGACAGATCGCAATAGCCGTCTTTTCCCATGAACCAGACGTACACCCTTGCGGTAGCGGAGCTGTACCATACCAGGTCTTTCACACCGTCGTCATCATAGTCGTCATTGGCAACCACCACATACCCGTTGGCGCCGTCCATGGTGGGCGTTTCGCCTTTGACGAGCCCTGTTTTTGCAAGGTTCCATGAAAAGACATCGCCATTGGCGGAATTGTACCAGTACATACCGACCGTCGACGCATCGGGCGTGCCGGTCGCATGCACGTCATCGCTGTCGGGCGACAGGGCGTCATAGGGCGATCCGTCATTGCCCCAGATGGTGTAATAGTTGGTCACAGTACCTGTGCCGTCGCGTTCGGTGTGTTCGAATTCCTGAAGGGTGCCGGAGTAAACCAGTGTGCCGTCTTCCGACGTGGCCGGATAATCGCTGGTGCTGTGGCGGATGTAAACCGTATCGCTTGACATGCCGAGGGTGCTGGGTTTGGTCCAGCGCAGGACCACGGAATCACCCAGTGCCGAGGCCGTAAAACTGAAGGCGTTCAACGACAGGTCCGCCCCCCAGTAATTCCCGCATACGGTATACGATGCGGATCGGCCCACGGAAATTCCCGAAATCGAGGCGGTCTTCATCCCGCTTTTGGACGCGGTCACGGTATAGGTGCTCGAGGCCGGCACCCTGATGCCGTAGTAACCGGTTGAATTTGTCGTAGCCGTATATCCGCCGGTGGCGCTGACGGTGGCCCCGCTGACGGGATTGCCTGCCGTGTCGGTAATTCGGCCTGCAATCAATTCCCCCGTACCGCTGGTATACGCATTGTAAATAAAGGCGTTTACCGCCGTAAAGTTGTAAGAGGTCGTATCCACGGTCGGAAGGTTGTACCAGGCGTCAGACGAACCGCCCCACCCCAGGTTCACGTGATAGTAAAGGGTGCCGCTGGTGTATCCGAACCCGTCGGTCACAACGGCATGACCGCCGACCGTGCCGCGTATGCCCATGATGACCGGCAGTCCGGCGGCCAGGTTCGTACAGAGCACCTTGTTTCGATCCGTGGCGCCAATCCCGTCGCTGATGTACATATCCACCGCATTCGTGTATCCGAAGGTGTCTTTCAGCCTGTCGTCGACAATCAACAGGTTTGCCGAGGATTCCGACGGACCGTAGGACATGCTCACGGCCGCACCGGCATCCCTGAGAATCCGGCCGATGGCCATACGCTCGGTCTGGGTCAGGGTCGCATCGGTTTGCGGGTCCAGAGGCATGTTGGCGTAAACATAGGTGTTGCCGGAAGCGGAGGCGGGGTGTTGCCAGAAACGCATAAGCTGTCCCATGGCGGTGGCCACACATCCGCTGGGGTAATTGGACGAGCTCCCGGCGGCTCCGGGCGGGCAGTAATAATTATAACAGGCCATGCCCTGGGCGGTTGTCTGACTCCATTTGCTTTGAATCAGAGGCGCGATTCGCACATCGGAGACGCTTGACGACCGTTCCCAGGAATCATCGGGTTCGCCTTCCGACGCACTCCAGTCATCCGCAGCTCCCCTTGCGCGAAGATCGGCCCATTTCGATCTGGAGTCAACGGCCCTTCCCCATGCCATGAAGCTTTCCCCGCTCATCCACATCTGCCTGTTGTCCTCGAGACGTTCAATCTCGATTTCAAGTTCCTGGGCGGCCATCTTCCGCTCGGGCATATCGATGCTCAGAAGGGTAAAAAGCGGGTTGTTTGCATCCGGGATGAACGAACCGTTCGCCGAGAAAGCGACAATGGGCTCGGCAAGGTCGTCGGCCGAAAGGATGATAAACCCTTCCGGATTCAGGTTGACCACATAGTAGTTGTTGTAATCCTCCACATTTTTAATGTGTGTCGGCAGGCTGTCGCCCATCCTCGCCCGGCTTTGTTTCAGCCAGCCGACGGCTGCGTTTTTCGCATCCTCTTGGGTGACGTCTGCCGAAAAGGCGGGCTGACCGGCAAACAGACAGATTAAAAGCGCAAAAAAAGACAGGACTCTCAATAAAATCATTGTTCCCCCCCATCGAAATGTTGAATCCCCGGAATCATTACAATTTAATTTTTTATCGGTTGAGGCGAATCAAAACTTAAAAAAAAAGGGGGGCAATCTTGTCTGTCAAAAAGGCGCCAGTCATTTTTATCCATTTAATAATAAAGATTCCTGCCCTTCAAGATATTCAGGGAAAAGCTGAAAAAGCATGGCCTCCTTATCCAGGGTGTGCGCAATGGTCTCATCTGAAAAATAATGGTGATACGATCCCGTTCGCCCAGAGCTGACCTGCTTAGATTCCAGCTCAAGCACCATGCGCAAATCAGAGGCGCTGAATCCAAAATCGGTCAGAAAATCAACCAGATCGTTGCGAAGGGATTCCGTGCGAAGAAATCGGACATTTGCCATGTTCTGCCGCCATGACGGCTCAGACAACGCGATACGATCATATCCCGCGATCGCCGATTCGGGATCGTGGAAATAAAAATGGATGAATTGATGAGACTGTGGCCCCAACAAAGGCGGAATATGGGGGGGGCGCACACGATGGATGTCCCAGTCGCAGGCCAGGGCGACAAACTCCCCGAAGGAAATGTCCGGGAAATGCGGGTATTTTTGAAGCAGCCGCTCTTCATGAAAAACCTGAGGTCGGCGTTCCCAGGCCCTGAAAAGATAAAGTGAAACAAGTCGTTCAAACGGATTTCTGATGATGGATACGATCGGCTTGGCCGCATGCTCAATGGGAATCTGTTCCACACGCCCATGGTCTGAAGTGATTTTTTTCTTGAAATCAGGGATGTATTTGCTTTCAAGTGTGGCCGCCGAAACGATGTGATAGGGATAGGACGCCTTTTCAAAAACACGGCGCAACACATCCCGGGCAAACGTCGTTCCGGTTTTGGGAAGAAATATGAATACAAAATCAGGTGTGATGAGCATGGATATCAATGCGTTTTACGAAGCCATCATGTTTTTTTCATGATCGCACGTTGAATGATCTCGCAGATGTAGTTGATTTCACGTTCACCAATGGCGGTCCCGTTGGGCAGACAGATCACGCGACCGGAAAGTTTTTCGGTTTCCGGAAGCATCAAGCCGGCATTGGGAAAATAGGAGCGGTAGGGCATCATGCGATGGCATCCGGGATGAAAATAACGTCGAGCCAGAACCTTGTTCGCATGCAGGCGATCGATCAAGCCGTCCCGGCTGATGCCGGTTTTCGTAGAATCGACTTCAAGGACAATATACTGATAATTGTTCTTTTCCATCGCATCGTATTCAATCATGTGAAGACCGGGCGTCCCGGACAGCATGGAACGGTAGAGCTCGTAATTGCGCCTGTTGATCGCAATGAAGTGCTCCATGCTTTCAAGGTTGGTCAGACCCATTGCCGCAGAAACTTCATTCATTTTCCCGTTGATGCCGATATGCTCGGTGTTGTCGTATTGGGTAAAGCCGAAATTTTTCATCAGCCGAAGTTTGTCCGCGAGCGCGTCATCGTTGGTCAGGACCGCACCGCCTTCAAGGGTGTTGATGAATTTCGTGGCATGAAAGCTGAAAACTTCGGCGTTTCCGAACCCGCCTATCATCTTCTGGTTTACGGTGCAGCCGAATGCATGGCTGGCATCGAACACCAGCTTCAGGTTTCTCCGATCGGCAATCTCCTTTAGAGCCGTAACGTTACAGCCCCTCCCCCAGAGATGGACGCCGATGATTCCCGTCGTCCTCGGCGTGATCATCATCTCGACCCGTGAGGGATCAAGGGTATGGGTCACGGGATCGATGTCGCAAAAAACAGGGGTTATTTCCTGCCATTGAAGGGCGTTGGCCGTTGCGATGAAGGTAAAGGACGGCACGATCACCTCACCGGTCAACCCCAGAGCCCTTATGACGATTTCAAGGGCAATGGTTCCATTGCACATGGCAATACAGTTCCGCACGCCGGTCACTTCCGAAACCCTTTTTTCGAAGGCCTGAACATAGTGTCCGGCGTTGGTCAGCCAGGCACGGTCGAGAATATCGTCCAACCGCTTTGCGAACCGGTTTCGGTCACCAATGTTGGGGCGTCCCACATGCAGGGGAGCGTCCATGCCGGGGGATGCATCATCCCTGGTTGATTTAAGCATAAAAGAAGTTGCCCGTGTCCATGTCATTGCGTTGATGCATCGCACCCGAGAGAAAACAGACCGCCGGGCCCGAGTGTCCTGCCCGACAGGATATCCCGCAGGACATTGATGTTGTCGTCGTGTAACCAGAGGCGAGAGAACAAGATGTCTTCGGAGTGAATGCGGCCGGTCCCGCAGGCTCTTTGCCCAGAGGATTTTCTCTTAACCGTTCGTGCAAAAACGGGGCATTCAACATCCGGATCGAGGAGGTTCATGACATCCTCCCCCCCCTGCTCTTCCCGGATAATCCCGATCAGGATCAGCATCCAGAGATTGTAGGGATAATACGGCCAGGGCCACAACCTCACTTGGTCAATCTGCTCATTGAAGGGAAGATCGGCATCCCTTCCCAGACGATGGTCCAGAAACCGTCTCATCACGGTACATGGATTGAAAATAGTATTGAATCTCGGTGATACATATGAGCACCCTTTTTCCGCGGCACGGAGAGCGTCCGCCGGCCGCCCCAGGGCCGTCAAAGCCATCGCCTTTTCAAAGCAGGCGATCCAGAGCCAGAAAACGGCGCCCATCTCTTTTTCCATGGCCTTTTCGTAACAAACGAGCGCATCTTCCGTTTTCCCCAGGGACCGCAGGGAGTTCCCGCATTCAACAAGGCAGTAGCAGCGTTGAACCGGCCGGCCGGTTGTTGTGTACTCCAACGCCCGTTGAGCCCAGACCAGGGCATCATGATGATGCCCTGCGTAATTGAGCATTTTGGCTTTCCAGCACAGGATCAGCGGGGCGTCGTTTCCGGAGACGGCGAGGCTGTCGAGCAGGGATAACGCGGCATCGTGGTCTCCCCGGCACATGGTGTTCACGGCCTCATACACCGCAAGGGGGGGGTGTTTCTTTTGTCTTTCCCCGGCCATTTTAAAAATTGTGTCGGCCTCGTCAAACCGGGATACCTGGATGAACTGAAGCCCAAGGTCGGCCAGATGGTCGTCGTTTGCAACATGCGCGGGCGAAATACCCCGAAGAATCGTCTCGGCGCACGCCCTCATGCCCTCCATGATCAATCGGCTTGAAACATCCAGCGTGAAACGGATGCGGTGGTCATCATCAAGGCCGTGGGCCTTCGAAAAAAGCCCAAGCAGCATCGGAAAGTCATCCCTTTCGGCCATGCAGGGCACAGCCGCCATGAATGACGTGAGATCAAGGCCTTTGAGTTCACATTCCCGGATTGTGGACCAATCGACCGAAACAAGGAGGGCCATCGCCTGATCGAGTCGGGATGCCTTGATGAGCCGATTGACGCACGATATCCGGAACGACACCGGAAACGCACCTGAAGGCATGATATCAAACAGCTTGAAAACGCTGAACGCACTCTCTGACCGGGTCTGAATCACGTGCACGGCACCCTTCACCAGATCCCTGTCGGTTATCGTCGAGGACAAATAAAGCATCGCTTACCGCTTGTCCGGATCATGGGATGCAACATAATGATAGTCAATCCAGTCAGACACGATGCAGGAGTTCTCAAGTACCATGAAATCACAGGTCGGGTGCGAAGCGGTGTCCGTGAGGCAACTGACGCCGGCCAGGCAGAGCGAGCCGTCGAAAACCAGTGTGGGTTGAAACAATTGCCGACCGGTCAGCGGCCGGCCCGTCAGACTCACGGCAAGATTTCCTGTGGGATTGAATGTCCAATAGGCCGACGACGGTGAAAAATTCTCGATGGCATCGAAGACGCCGTCAAGCGATTGTTGTTTAAGAACCACAATGAGTCCGTCGATTTGATCGGCCCGGACCTCCATAGACTGCTCGTATCCTGCGCCGGCGGCCTGAAATTCGACGGCATGTCGATAATCCGGTCCATCGGCGTCATAGGGGATGGCCTGAACGACCAAAGGATCCATCGGGCCGTCTTTCCCCTCCACGGCAACGAGGCACCGGTTCTCGCGTGAACAAACCGAAATCATGACATGTTTTTCATCATGGAGGCGAAACGCCATGTCGGCCAACACCGTTTCGTTCGTGAGGCCGCCCGATCGACACCCATGGTTTTCGGCGTTGAATTCCAAAACCTCACATCCAACAAACATATGAAAGGATTTGAACTGACAGGCATGATCGGGTGACACGCACAGACCGATCAGACAGGTGCCGGCATTCAGAGACGCCTTTGATATCGCCCGATCGAGGTCATCGGAAGACAGGAGCAGGTTGCGGTGATCGACGAAAAGCAGCGCTCCGTTCAGGTCGGGTTCCTCGTGCGCCACCGCCATAGCAAGCCTGCGGATCTCATCGAAGGTAAAGGGCCGTGACATGTCTCCGGGGATGGGCAGGATCAGATGCCGGAGGCCCTTCTTCTCCGACAGCGCGGCGGCGGCGGGATTGTTTGTGATCACGAGACACCGGTCAACGCCCCCGGTTGTCCGGATTCTGTCAAGGAACAGATCGATGTGCCTCAGCCCGGTTTCGGAGGCCCAAAAGGATCGGTCGTCACACCGTATGGGGATCAGGGCGGTCAACACATCAGAATCCAAAATCAAAAAGATTGTTTTTAATGACGGCTTCAGCCCATCGAAGGTCCTGAACGGTGTCGACATCGATCAGCATGCACTTGTCGGTCAAATCGAAAAAATAATGTTTTTCAGGCTGTTGTGCCATATGACCCAAAAAAAGCGGATAGGACCGGTAATACCGTTTCCAGCCGGGGATGGGGGCTTTTTCATCCGACAGCGGGACCAGCCCCTTTGTTTCTTTATCCTGATAAAACAAAAACCGGGGATCGACATGCACCTGTTTGACGGTGGTTACGCTGCTGTAGCCGCTGAACAGAATGTCCAGCATGTCATCGATGAACGCTGGGGTCCTGAAGGGCGATGTCGGATACAATTGAACACAGGCCTCACGGGTCATGCCGAGCCGTTTTCGTGTGTACGACACGGCATCGCCAATGCTCGCGGTATCGCCGGCCAGTTCCCGCGGGCGTAAAAAAGGGACCTCCGCCCCAAAGGCCCGTGCAACGTCGGCGATGTCCTCGTCTTCGGTCGAAACAACGACCCTCGTTATCTTCCGGGCCGAAAGGGCGGCCTGGATGGTGTAGGCAATCAAGGGTTTGCCGCATAAATCGACAATATTTTTTTTGGGAATGCCCTTTGATCCCCCGCGTGCGGGAATGATTGCGACGGCTTCTTTTTGCCGGGTTCCGTCAAGGCTCATGAGCGGTTGTAAGTGCTTATCAGGTGTTCGACAACGTGCTTTTCGGTCCACGCCTGCTCCATGAAGGTCCTGCTGCGCCTGCCGATCTCAAGCCGTTCTGCCCGGTCATCGATGAGCGATTCCAGACACGGCTTGAGTTGATCCCTGTTTCGGGCGCAAACCCAGGGCAAGGCGTCGGCCCCGGTGAATTCCTTGATACAGGCGATGTTCCAGTCATCGAGTCCCGCGATCACCGGCTTGCCCTGGCTCAGGGATTCCAGCGACGACACGCCGAAATATCCCTGCATGTGATCGAAATGGATGTCACAGGATCGCTTGATGGAAAGGCAGGTGTCGTAGGCCGTGTTTTCGATGATGACCGTTTCCGCCTGGGGATGGGTTTTCGACACCTCATCCATTGTTTCGATCAAATCCAGGGTGTTTTTCAATTCTTTCCGGGTTGGAGACTGGCAGACCCGGACCGTTTTGTCAGCCGGTCTCTCCTGGGGCATGAACCGCTCGTCAAACACGGGTACGATATTGGGAATCCACCGTGCTTCAGGAAGAAGCCTGAGGAGGTCGGGGGTGCTGACCAGCAGGTTCCGGCGGCCGCGTTCCCTGTATTTTTGGCGATATTTCTCCGGGTTCCCCCGAAAATCCGGGTGACCGTGATGATGGTGAACCACCATTTTCCCCGTGATGAAATCAACGGGTCTAAGCGGCCCAAGGTCGGTGTATTCATCCGAAGTCATGTGAAAATGGAAAACGTCGCTCTTTTTAAGGAGTTCCGCCACCTCGTCCCATCCGTCGGAATCCAGATAGGGAAGATGCAAATCCTTTTCGAACATGAAGTTATAGCGGATGTCCCGGGTGATCAGACGGCAGGTATGGCCGGAGTACCGGTTGACGGCATTGCAAAAGGCGATTCCCATTCCGGCCGGATCATTATCCGTGATCATCAGGATTTTCATACAGCTCCGCCCCCTCGATTACACATCGACCACTCTAAACAAGTAAAATGTGGCTGACCGATACGGCAAAGGTCGACGATTAAAAATCAGACCGATGATAAAATGCCATTCGAATGCGCTATAAACCGTAGGTGGAAAGCCGTTTGAGGGCTTCGATGAACCCCCGGCTGTTCGAAAGATGGCCCCGCCAGATTTCGGGCACCCACGTTCCCCGATAATCCTTGAAAAGAGGCATGACGGCATCGAAATCGATGTCGCCCTCACCAATCTGAACGCCCTCACCGTCAAGACCATAGCCGTCGGCAAAATGAATGTGACGGATATACGGATATACGGTTTTGATGAAATCGGTGAGGCGTTTGTTTTTAGCATTGCAATACAAGGCTGCGTGGGAAAGATCGAAACAGATGTTCATTCCCGTTTCATCACAAAACGATGCGATTTCCTCGGCGCTCATGAAATAATTGCCTTTCCAGGCACCGCCGAAATACCAGGGATAGGGGGGAAGATTTTCAAGAAGAATTTCAAAACCCCTTGCGTTCATTTCATTCACGGATTGTTTGAGCCGCCGTTTCAACACATCGCGTTTCAACTTGGTATTCAGGCTCATGGCGCCGGGATGGGCAATGATCTTGGGAGCCGCACCGTTGAAATAAGGGGCAAGACGCCCGGCTATCTCAACGGTTTTTGACACGATGCCAAGGGACTCCTTGCGGATCGACTCGTTTTCCGCGCAAAGGTCGAACAACCTGTGCCCCATGTACTCCGGCGCATGAACGACCAGCGACTGCTCATATTTTTTCGGCGGGAGATAAGCCCGGGTCAGGTCATTCTCCGTGAAATGAAATTCAATGACCTTAGGCCTGAAATCCACCATGGCTTCAAAATCGTCGTATCGGGCAATGAGTCCCCATTCTGATTTGAAATCATTGCATATCAGGTGCGTATCGCTCGCGTTGATATCCTCTTCTGAAAAAAAGGCGCCTTTGGGAATAGCGCGAACGGTCCGGGTCCCGACCAACTGATCGAGCTTGGATGGCGGCAGACCCTTCCCCGGCCCGATCACCGAAACCATGTCCCGGGTGATGATTTCGCCTTTGCCGATATCGCACCGGGCATGAAGGCTTTTTCCGAAAAGCTCACGATTGAGGACCTCTCCCCGGAGAAGAAACCTCTGTTCCTTACCCATGGCCTGGTCCGAAACACTGATATCCCTGACCATTCGCTTCAACTCGAACGGTTCCAGACTGATTTTGTGGTCGGGTCCGTCCATGGTTTTGTCGAGCGTGATGTGTTTTTCAATGATGCAGGCCCCCATCGACGCGGCGATCAGGGGAATGATGATCCCAATATCGTGCCCCGAATAGCCCACGGGAACACCGAAGGTTTTCAGGCGGTCAATCATCCTGAGGTTCACTTCCCTGGGCCAGACCGGATAAGAGCTCCGGCAATGAAGCAGCGCAAAGGGGGAGCCGGAGGCCTTGATCCTCCCGACGGTTTGTTGTATTTCGGGCCAGTAGGACATGCCCGTTGAAACGATCATGGGTTTTCCCAGCCCCGCGACATAATGAACGAGGTCGCAGTTATTGAGATCGGCCGAGGCGATTTTGAACGCCGCCACACCGATGCGGTGGAGGAATTCGGCGCTGGGGAGATCAAACGGGGTGCAGATGAAGGTCAAGCCCTGGGATTCGGCATAATCTTTCAGATCGGCCATTGTTTCTTCAGACAGTTCCACCTCTTTGAGAAGGGGTATCATGTACTGAAAATTCTGTTCGTATTTGTCCGTATTCTGAAGAACATCCGCGCTGTAAAGACTTTCAAGGCAGCGTTTCTGGAATTTAACGGCATGAACCCCTGCCTGTGCGGCCGCATCCACCAATGCCTTTGCGATATCAGGATTACCGTTATGGTTGATGCCGATTTCGGCGATGATATACGTCGGGTGGTCACTGCCGATCAGCCTGCCGTCTATGGAAATCGTCTGGGTCACGCGCCTGCCTGCAATCTGCGAATGGTGGTTTCCGAAAACCCTGCCGAGCCCTTTTTCACGGTCAATCCATGGACGCGGCGAAGTTTTTTCCTCCAGTCGTCGAGCAGGTCCCTAAGGGTCCGCTCAATGGGAATGGTCGGACGCCACCCGGTCGCCGCATGGAATTTGCCGTAGTCGCATCGCAATTCCGGGACGTCCGAGGGCCTCAGGCGTTCAGGGTCCTCCTCGATCCCGATATCCGTATTGCTCATGGACAGGTACATGTCAAGAATCTCATGGATGCCGTATGAAATCCCCGAACCGATGTTGTAGATCTCGCCGGGCACACCATGCCTTACGGCGAGATCGTAAGCCCGGACGATGTCGCGAATATCGGAAAAGTCTCGCCGGGCCGAAAGGTTCCCCACCTTGATCACGGGCGGCTTGAGCCCCAGTTCGATTTCAGCGATCTGTTTTGCGAAACTCGATGTCACGAACATATCGCTTCGTTTGGGACCGGTATGATTGAAGGATCGGGTCCGAATGATCTTGAGCCCGTAATTCTGAAAATATTGAAAACCAAGGGCGGATTGGGTGACCTTGCTCACGGCATAGGGACTCATGGGTCTCAGGGGGTTCAGTTCCGAGACGGGAAGTTCCGATTCATAAACAAGACCATATTCCTCGGAGCTTCCCGGCACCAGAAGGGTCGTATCATACAATTCCAAAAAACGGATGGATTCAAACAGATTCAACTCGGGCGTGATGTTGTTGACGATGGTATCCTGCGGGGAATTCCAGCTCTGCTGGACACTGCTCTGGGCGGCGAAGTGAAAAATCACATCCGGGCGCACAGTCTGAAGCAGACGGTTGACAGCATGGGGATCGCGAAGCTCACAGGAATGAAGCATGATTCTATCTTCAATCCCTGCAATGTTTTCATGGGAGCTCCGCCATCTCAACGTTCCGTGAACGCGGCAGTCTCCTCGATTCAAGAGGTATTCAGCCATATGACTGCCGGCCATTCCCGTTATTCCGGTAATCAGGATATCCATGACGTAACCTTTCACAGGGTGGATAGTTTTTTGATTTTGATCCGGTTGTCAACCAGGTTCATCACCTCGTTAAAAATCTCTTCCTGACGGCCAAAGGATGTAATGATCACCCCATCGGGCTTGATCCGCATGATTTCAGACGGATTCCGAATCGTCAATCCGTTGAATGGTTTCCCCTGCTTCTCCTTGGAGCTGTCGACGATGCCGATCACCACAAGATCCGTGGCCTTGATCGCCGCATGGACGATTTCCGCCGTTTCCGCCGCACCAAAAAGCACCACGGTTCGGATGCCTTCGTCGTAAAATCCGTTCAGGATGAGGCTGATCTCTTTTTTGACCGCTGAATAAAGCTGTACGATTTCAGCGGAATACCCCATCAGCAACCGGGATAGAACCGAACGCCCCTTGTCCGTGAGATAATAGTTCTGGGTTCGGTTTGTCGCCCCGGTCACGGTAATCAAATTGTCCTGTTTGAAGGATTTGATATAGTTGTTGACCATGGAACTGCTTAAATTGGTCTTTTCACCGATGTCGCTCTGACTGTTTTCCGACGATTCGTTGATGGCGAACAGCACGGAAAGACAGCGGTATTCTTTCGTCGGCAACAGATAGGTCGATTTGAAAGGCTCGATCATCATGCATCCTGTCAATCATTCGCCGCCGTGGCACGGCGGCGACAGCGGATTAACCAATAAAGGCCGAATACTATCAAGCAAAATAATGAATCGTGTCAGATGAGAGGTAAGCAGCCCCGAATAGTCCATTCAATGAGTGGACGGTTTCCAATACAATAAAGGGCCGGCACCGATAAATCAAGCTTTTTTTCAATCTTCAGACCGCAGGCAGGATAAGTTAGGGCTTCGGAATAAACTATTCTCCCCATCATGCATCTCTGAGGCCTTTTGGAGCTATTATTATTTACAGCGACCCTGATGCGGATGATCAGTGTTTGTCCCCCCTTGACATTTCCCGGGCAAGAACCGTTTCGTAGGCCATTTTCGCGGCATCGTGCAGCCCCATGCGTTGATAGACGTCTCCGATTTTTTTCAGGACAGTCATACTGTCCGGCATTGCGCTCAGGTATTTTTCATACATGCGAAGAGCCTTTTCACATTGATTTTCCCGGAGCCACACATCCCCCATCTGTTCCCGGAGAACAAGCGCCTGCCCGTTATCGGAAGCCGTCTGATCCAATATGGCCTCAGCCTCGTCCCGCCGGCCATGCTCGAACAGCCGTCGCGCATAACATAAAAAGAGCCCCGGATCATCGGCACGCTCATCCACGGCGTCTTCAAGATAAGCCATGACCCGTTCAGGGCCATGAATCCGCTCGATGACGTTCTCAGCGACAATGTGGTAATCATCGAGGGCGAATCGGGTTGCCCACCACTCTCCAAGGCGTTTTTCAGCGGAAGCAGACAGGCCTTTATCCAGATCATCCGCGATCTGTTCAATTTCCTGCCTCCACCCCGTTTGAACCGCATCCTTCATCCAGGCCCCCTCATCCAATGCGAGTACGCCGGGATCATGATTCACGGCCGCCCTCAAAAACGTCGTCCCCAAATCGGTCAGCCCTCCCGTTATGAAGCTTTTTCCGACCAGGGCAAAATAGGCGGCCAAAAACGGCAGGGCATCGAAGCGGCTAAACGCCCGAAAAAGATCGCTCTCCAGGTGGGCCTCTCTCACGGCCTTGAACCAGGCCGGGCCGTTGTTCGCCTTAACCATATCCGCCATAAGCGCCCGGGCCTTCTCGGCGTGCCTCTTCCTTGCGAGAAGCAGGGCGGCCATCAGTCCAAAGGCCTCGTCCGGGTAACGCCACGCCACATCACAGAGACGTTCCAAAGCCAGGTCGTCGTCCCCACGGTAGAGGGCAACGATTCCCAGCTGGTAGTCCACTGTTCCCTCGCGACCCCTCAGTCGAACGGTGTCCTTCTCCAGGGAAAGGGCCTTTTTCAGGATGAGTTCAGCGTCTTCATATCGGCCCAGGGCCAGCATGATGTGAGATTCGATATAGAACCAGTCAGGGATCAGGTCCCTCACGGCCTTCCATGTTTCAAGAAGAGATTGTGTTTCGTTTCGTTCGGCTGCGGACATTGTTTTTCGAATGATTCGTACGGGACGGTCCATGAAAAAATACCAGAATATCTCCTGCAGGAGCAGTCTCGCCTCGATATGGCTTCCGGCCAGAGACGCCAGCTGGCCAAGCCAGGACATGTCCATCGACACGCCGCCGGCGACAAACGCCTTTCTCAATGTGTTCCGGACAAGGGCGAGGGCCCCGGGTCGTTTTTCATCGTCGATCATGGTCGTCTTTACCAGATCGATCACCTGGGCCGGGGTGCCGTATTCACGAACCAGGTCCGAATACATCTTCTCAAGCGGATTATTGTGAAAGACCGATAGATCCTTTTCAGCAGAAAGTTCACGCAAGGCGTTTTCATGAAGTCCCCGGCTGATCAGAGACCTTGTCCGGTCGATCAGCATCGTTTTTTTCAATTCACGGGCGACAATGTGTCCGGGCTCAAGCTCAAGCACCCGGTCAAGCTGCGCAAGACGCCATGACGGCAGGCGTCGGTCATCTGTGAGCCAGTTGTCGACGGCCTCCTTTTTTATCGAGCTGACGAGAGGGCCAAGGGAAGGATTGATAGCCACGGCGTTCTGAAACAGAGATTCGGCCCGATTGATCTGTGCACGCATAAGGGCGATTGTGCCCCGACAGCAGTCATGTTCCGGCTTGAACGTCATACTTTCAAGCAGCGTTTCCGTAAGAACCAGATAAAACCGTTTGATGAGCGAAACAACAGGTTCCCACCCATCGTGTCCCGGGTCCTCAAACGCGATGATATCAGCCAGCAAAGCCCCTGCCTTCCCGACTTCTTCGGCAAGAATCGACAAAGCGTTTTTCCGAACCGTCTGGACGAAGCACTGTTGCTTCATTACCGCAGCGAAACGCTGGGCCGGCGCGGCGTCGTTTTCCATCACACGGATGTCAAGTTCCTTGTAACGGCTGTGGAATTCAGCCATGATGCTCTTCACAAACAGGACCACCGGTTCGTTTTCAAGGCCGGTGTTGATCGAATCCATGAGCCTGACCGAGCGACGAATGCCTTCAGGAAGGGATGCCGGATCAACAGGGCCTCCCCGCTTTTCCATATGCTCATCGACCCGCATCCGTTCCCTGTCATACTGATCGATCCTCTCCATGCACCGTTCAAGCTCATGGTGCAGGCGCCCGAGTTCCACCTGCAGCCGTCTGTAAGCCGAAACGTCGAAGCAGACGGCTTCGGGCCGGGCCCGATCAACACCAGAGTGCCCCAGACTGTTTAGGGTGATCTCCAAAGGCTGAATGATCGTCCCCTTGATTTTCGCCCCGCCCTCGGTGGCATCGATATAGGTCCGATCCGGAACGGTCCGGATCATCCGCCGGCAGATCTCCAGCATTCCCACAAAGCCGGGCAGCGTGGGCACCATGGCCCCGTCAACACCTTCGACCATCACGACGGACCGCTCCGGAAGCCGATCGTTTCCCCAGTGGAGGAGCGTTCCGTCGGCATGATCCCGGTTTCCCGAGAATGCCAGGTCAAGTCCGGTAAAGATGATGGGATCACACCCCGAAACCTGGGCCGCGGCAAGGGCCAGATGAATGACCGAATGAATGTCTTCGAGGTCGGCGCCCTCACGACCGAAAAGGCGACCAAACAAAGCCTGAAGAACGGCATCCGGGAATGTGTAATACATGGCCTTGAATCGGATGCCGTTGGGGATTTTCGGCGTGACGGTGGACAGATACACCAGATCGACATCCGCCAGTGCGTCGATGAACGGGGCCAGTTTTTCGAAGGTAAAGTCGTTGTTGTCCACCGAAACGACCATGTGGGGTGTGACGCCCCGGGCCATCAGCGGCGCCAGGGCCGAGTCGGCGGCGATGATAAGAGCCTTGTCGCCGACGGATGTCAGATGATGAACGTTTTTCGACAGCGACGGCCCCGCCGCCACCAGAATGGCCGGACATCCACCGAACCTGCCCCGAAGGTCACCTATGGGTCTGGATACAGCCATGGCCGGAAGGTTCCGAAAGCTGTTCTCAAGGAAATGCTTCCCGGAAACGGCCGTTGTGTGAAGTGAGGTTTGCCTCCTGCCGAGAAACCTTTCAAACATGGTTTTCCTGATTTTGTACCATTCCGGCGAGAGGCCGACCACCTTCTTGTCTTCCAAAAACACGGCCGGTTCAAGGGTCAGCATCCTATCCCGTTCCTCGTTAAGCATCACATAAGGATCGGCGGCGTCGCCGATGGCCAGCCGGACATGGGGGTGTGCCAGAACAGAGGAAAGGTCCTTGATGGTCATCGCCGCTCGAAAAACGGCGGGTGAGGCTTCGAAAAAAACGATGAGATTGGTTTTACCCGAAAGGTCCAACAGGGCGGGGGCATCGAGAAACAGCCCGGCACCCAGCACGCAGATGGTCTTGCCCCTGATGGCCCCCGCAGCGCTTGAAAGCGATGATCGCACCACAGCGGGATCACGTTCGGAATATAAAAGACGGGCACGCCCGGTTTCATCGGTCACGCGAATGTTCGGTGAACCCGGTCCGGTCAGAACAAGGTCCAGGGTCTCGGGCAACGATTCATCGAGAAGCGGGAGAATGTGCGGATGATGTTTCCGGAGCGCCTGAAGGTTAATGTCATAAACCGGCGCAAGGACAGGCTCCGTTTCGTCCTGAACCTTATGCCCGTCGATCCGGCGTCGCCACATCGCCCGGAAGGCTCCTTCAAGCTCCGCCGTAAACCCATTGGCGTCCAAGAGCGGCGAATCGATCATCCGTCCCCTCAGGGAGGATCGAAGCGCACCGAGACGTTCCGGATCACGGGCCAGCGCCACGGCTCTCTCGATATAATCCTCAGAAGAATCAGCGATCAGCTCCGTCAGGCCCACATGGGTGAGGATGCTTTGACCGACCCGTGACACATGGTGATCGCCGGCAAGGGCGATAACCGGGACGCCCATCCAAAGGGCCTCACAGGTGGTCGTGGTGCCGTTGTAGGGAAAGGTGTCCAGGGCGATGTCCACGCTGCCGTAGAGCAGAAAATGCTCTTTCAGGGTGACCCGGTATCCTTCGAACCAGATGCGTTCGGACGGGATGCCGTGGTCTTCGAACCCTTCAAGAACGGCCTTGCGGGTTTCGAAATCACCGAGAGACCGGGCCTTGAGCTTCAGCCTCGATCCGGGCACACGTTTGAGTATGGCGGCCCAGGTCGCGATGACCTTCGGGGCAATTTTCGAGTTGTTGTTGAATGACCCGAAGGTCACCCCCCCCGCATGGGCCATGGGAAGTCCGGACACCGGGTAGAACTCCCCGGCAGGACGGTAGCAGAGAAATCCCTGGGGCAGCCGGATCAGGGTTTCCGAATGGCGCTGATCGGCTTCGCCAACCGGGTCGGCGACGGCGTCGGTGAGCCGGTAATCCATGGCCGAAAGCCCGGTGGTGTCGGGATACCCCAGCCAGGTCACTTGAATCGGTGCGGGTCTGCGGGCACATACCAAAAGCCGGTTGTTCCGGGTATGACCGGCCAGATCCACCAGAATGTCGATCCGGTCCTTTCGGATCAGCTCCGCCGCGTCGGCATCGGACAGGGTTTTGATGTCCCGAAAGTGATCGGCCAGTTCACGGAACCGTTGGGTGTAATCGTCGGCCGCGGGGGTATTGGAATAGCAGAAAACCGTCACCTTGTTTCTGTCATGATGGGACAGCACCTCCTCGATGAAAAACGCCACCGAATGGGTGCAGAAATCCGGGGAAAGATATCCGATATTGAGTTTCCGGTCCGGATCGGGATCCGACGGTTCCACGGCACCGCCCCGCCCCCCCTGCTCTTCCACGCGGCGCGCCCAGCTCTGATGCTCACGCCAGATGTCCTGCGGGGTATAGGTGTCTGTAAAATGCAGGGTGTAGAGCAGGTTGGAATGGGCCTCAAAAAAATCCGGATTGATGGCCAGAGCTTTTTGGTAGGCAGCGACGGCGGCGGGAATCCTGCCCTGATCGCACAGGACCGTTCCAAGATTGTAGTAGGCCACCGAAAAACCGGTATTGAGCCTGACGGCGGTTTCAAAACAGCGGATTGCTCCCGTGAGGTCGATCTTGTCCTTGAGAAGCGTCCCCAGGTTGTTGTGGGCCTCGGGGTAATCAGGATCGATCTCAAGAGCTTTTCGGTACGCCGTCACAGCCTCGTCACGCTGTCCCTTTTTCAGGAGTACCGTCCCCAGGTTATTATAATAAGGTGCGGCTTTGGGATAAACACGGATGGCCCGGGTAATCAGGCTGAGTGCCGTATCGAACTGCTCCCGCTCAAGGGCGATGAGGCCCGCCAGATGAAGGGCGTCCGGATGATTCGGCTGTCTTCCCAGAATCATTCGGTACAACCGGTCGGCCTCGTCTGTCCGCCCGCGACGATGGAGATCGTAGGCCTTGTCGAACTCGTTTTCGATGGGCTCATGCCCCGGGTGTTTCTTGTTTTTTTTCTTTTTCGGCTTGGATTTTGTCCCCATGGTCCGCCTTATCGTTTATGGCTTTGGGTCATTGTTCGGAAAAGTGCCGGGGATGCCTACGATTTGATGGCCTGAAGAACAAACACAAAGGTCTTGTCCTTGATCTCACTGTACACCAGCTTGAAATGAGCCTTGTAAATATACCTGAAATCACTCATGCGTGTCTTTCCCACCTGGGCCTTGTATTCGTCCTGATCAAGATAAACGAAATTCTCGGCCTGGATCAGCCTCTTATGAGACGGATCACCCCATGCCCATTCCGAATGCCTGGCCGGACTCGATCCCAGAAAAAAACCCCGGTCCTTGAGTATTCGAAAGTATTCCGAAAATTCCGCGAAAAAAAATTCGTAATCCCCCTGATAAGCCAGGTGTTCCAGGACCTCATAGGCGTGAATCTCATTGAAGCTGTTATCGTCGAACGGAAGCGGGTGCCGTGTCAAATCCCAGACCACGTCGGGGTGATGTTCCGGATTATTGTCAAGACGAATCAGGTTCGAAAATTCCCTGCGTTCCCCGATAAACAAATCTTTTACCGTTCGGGAACCACACCCCATCAACAGTTCCGTATACTCATCCTTCAATTGCGCCCTCCCCTTCTATGACGATCGTATCGGGGGACCGACCCTCAACGAACCGGTTCCACATGACGGTGTACGCCTTCTCGATATTCTGTGCAAAACGGGCGGTATCGAACAGCGCGGACCGGGTCCTTTGGGTCCACACCTTCTGCCGCAGCCGATGAAGGGCCTCTCTGTTTCGGGCCAGCTCCACGGCAAGGGACACATAGGAGCCACGATCCGGAACGACCAGTTCGGGGAGCCCCGCAGCACGCAGGATCGATGCCGACACCCGTGACGCGAAATGGTTGCCGATCATGGAGATCACAGGCACACCGGCCCACAGGGAGTCACTGGTGGTGGTGTGCCCCGTATAGATCCGTGTATCCAGAGCAAGGTCGGCCAGCCGGATGCGTTTGAGATGGCGTTCCTTGCTCATGTGTTCCGCAAAGACAAGGCGATTGGACCGAACACCCCGCACTTCGGCCTCCCGGCAAAGGTTTTCGACCAGACAATCGCTGTCTTTCAACAACCAGAGAACACTTTCCGGCACCTGTTTCAGGATATCCATCCAGCAATCGAACATCACGGAGTCGATTTTGTAGGAGGTGTTGAACGAACAAAACACGCATCCCTGTTCGGGCAGCCCAAGATCCTTTCGCAAAAACAATTCATCGGAAACGGGTTGGCTCCGATTGGTCACCTGGTAACAATCCGGCATGAAAACAATGTGCTCGGAAAAATATGGCCTGTGCTCATCCGGAACGACCGTGGAGTCGGCGATCAGATAATCGAAAAAATCCGCCCCGGATGATCCCGGAAAACCCAGATAGACAACCTGGACCGGTGACGGCCTCATGGCGCAGACGCCCATCCGGTGTCCGGCGGTCTGTCCCCGGAGATCCACGAGAATATCCACGCCGTCCGTGTGGATGAGATCCGCAGCGGAACGATCGTCAAGCCCCCTGACATCCCGGAACAGATCGCATCCTTCCTCGGCTTTTTTTCTGAAATAGCTCCGGTCGTCCTGGCCGTATGAATAACAGATCACGCGAAAACGTTCGCGATTGTGGTATTCGAAAAGACCTGCGATCAGATGGCCTCCGGGGTGGTTCCTGAACGTGTTGGAAAAATACCCGATGGTGATTGTTTCCCTGGGATGTCGCAAATGGCTGTAGCTGCGTGCGAATGTCGAAACGCGCTTTTCAATGGCAGTGCTCCAGGCCCGAGCCACACGGAAGGCCCGCTCGGGGTCGTCACTCAGGCTCAGGGAATGATGGGCTGTTTCATCGACATCAGAGCCTGTCTCCAGAGCCTTCTGCGTCAAGGCCATAACCTGATCGATACGGATTCGCGCCTTGTCCCAGTCGCACACCCTCTGCAGAACATAGGCAAGCTGATCACAGGCTGCACCATAGTCAGGGTTTCGCTCAAGGGCTTTTTCATAATAGGATATCGCCGTCTGGTAATCCCCGGACTCCCGCGCCGTTTCACCCAGATAATAGTACGCATGGGGCAGGTTCGGATTCAGTTCCAGTGCACGATGATATTGCTCGGCGGCTTTTTCCGCATCGCCCATTTTTTTGTAAAGCGTTCCCTTGTTCAAGAATACATTGGGGTTTTCGAGGTGGAGGTCAATGGCTTTGTCATAGCATTCCAGCGCATTGTCCAGATCGTTCAACTCCATGTACAACAGGCCCAGGTTGGAATAGGCCTCGGCATAGCCCGGACAATACTCAATGGCCTTCAGATAGCAGAATTCGGCATCGACAAACAGATTCATCGCCCTGAAAATATTCCCGGAATTGTTGAATGCGCCGGGATGCTCCGGATTGATTGACAGGCAACGGTTATAGTATTTGGAGGCTTCTTCAAAATCACCCTTTTCATGATGAACCAGGCCCTTTAACAAAAACAAATCCGCATTTTCGGGGTCGATCGCCATGGCTTCGTCGATCACCGTTTCCGCGGTTTCGAAATCGCCCCGGCCCAGGCAGACATTGACGAGATGCTTATGAATATCGATGCATGCGGGGTGACGTTCCTTTGCCCGGTTTCCATGATAAAAGGCCTCATCGGGTTTTCCCGTTCGCCACAGGGCGATGGACAGGTTCAGCCGGGCCTCCGCACACTCGGGTTCGATGGAAAGAGCCCGTTCAAAATACGATAGGGCTTCCCGGGCCCGACCCTCGCTGAGCAGCACCTGACCCATGTTGTTCATCGTGAGATAAAACCGGGGATCAAGGCTCAGGGCTTTTTCGAAGTATGAGACGGCCCGGGCGCAATCCCCCCTGTCACGACAAAGCAGTCCCAGATTGTTATAAGGATGGGGATCGGCGGGATTGATCTCGATCTCCTTTAAAAAGCATGACTCGGCATGATCGTAGTCCTTCAAGCCCTGAAGGGCCAGTCCGAGCGTGTTCTGCACGCCCCTGGCCGAAGGCGAAAGAGACAGGACCTTACGGAAACAGGCTGCCGCCTCTTTGTAATTCCGGTTTTCCAGGTGAATCTGTCCCAGAAGGTTATGGCAATCAGGGCTGTCGTCCCCGACGGAAATGGCCGCACGGCATCGCTCGGCAGCTTTCCCGGGGTTTCCCGACTGATAGAGGGCAAGGGCCCAGAGGTACAGGTAGTCACTTTGATTCGGAGCGTTTGCGGCAAGACGTTCATAGGCGGCAACGGCGTCGTCGTACCGTCCCTGCCGGTGCAGGGCGAGGGCTTGGTCAAGGTCGCGCCGTTTCTGTCCTCCGACTGTTTTTCCTTCGTGAGATTTCTTCTTTTTCATCACTGTGTATAAAACGACCGACCGGTTCGTGTCGGCAACGGAAAAAAGCGGCATGACCGATTCGGCCCGCCCCTCGTCAAGACGGTTTTTTACCGCATGCCGCATGGATAAAAAAAATGAAACCCGGAATAAAATATTCTCAAGCCCGAGGGATGGCCGTCCGAAAAGATAACCGGTTATAACAGGATAACGGGTTCTTTGCCAGTATTGATTTATTTTCAACTATTTTCTCAAGGAATATGGAAACGATCCGATATGTAAATCAAGAACGAAAACAATAAGCCCATAAAGGAGGTGATGGTTTAACAAAGACAGGTAATTGAACTCCCAAACAATTTGATTGATGCTTTAAAAAACAGCAAGGATGCTGTAATTTTTACAACCAAGGAGGTACTTCATGGCCATTTCCGTTAACACCAACGTCGCTTCCCTCACCGCCCAGCGCAACCTGATGGGCACCAGCACCAAAATGAACACCGCACTCCAGAGACTGTCTTCGGGCTACCGAATCAACTCGGCGAAAGACGATGCCGCCGGTCTTGCCATCACCGACCGTATGACGTCCCAGATCCGCGGTCTGACCCAGGCCGCCCGGAACGCCAACGACGGTATTTCACTGGCCCAGACCGCAGAAGGCGCGCTCCAGGAAACCACCAACCTGCTCCAGCGCATGAGGGAACTGGCCGTTCAGTCGGCCAACGACACCAACAGCGACTCCGACCGTCAGTCCATCCAGGATGAAATCACCAACCTGAAGGCTGAAATCAACCGGATCGCCGAAACCACGTCATTCAACAACAGAAAACTTCTGGACGGCTCCTTCGGCAGCGCCAAGTTCCATGTCGGTTCCGAATCCGACCAGACCATCACCGTAACCACCGGTAACGCTTCCGGTACCAACCTGGGGTCGAACCGCGTGACCCTGAGATCCGAATTTGATGTCGCCACCGACGCCGCCACCTCCGTGACCGGGTACACCGGCACCAACATGGTGGTCAACGGTTCCGTGGGCAGCTCAACCGTGACTGTGGCCACCGGCGCCAGCGCCAAAGACGTGGCCAATGCCGTCAACGGCGCCACGGTGGACACGGGTGTAACCGCCAGCGCCTATACCAAGGCTGAAATAACGGTTTCAGCGACCGGCAACTACACCTTCAGCCTGGGAACCACCAGCGGCACCGCCACCATCTCTGCCAGCGTGACCGACACCAGCGACCTGTCGGACATGGTTGATGCCATCAACGATCAATCCGCAACCACGGGCGTTGTGGCAACCCTCAACGATTCCGGCGACACCGTTATCCTTGAAGATGCCGACGGCGATACCATTGCGATGACAAGGACCGACTCGGAAGCGGGGAACTTCAACGTTCGTTCAATGAACCAGGACGGCACCGCCGGTATTGACGGCGGCGTGACGGCCGTCACAGGGACAAGCACGGCGGCAACCGTTCATGCGGAATTCAAGGGCTACACCATGATGGAATCCGACAAGGCGTTCTCCATCGGAAGCACGGCCGGAACCATCGGTGCAACGTCAACGGATTTCCAGAGCGACGCGGTGACCTCAGACCTTGAGGCGGTCAGCGACATCGACCTGAAAACCCAGACCGGTGCCAACGACGCCCTGTCCGTCATCGACAAGGCCATTGCCAAGATCGACAGCATCCGAGGCAAGCTGGGTGCCGTACAGAACCGGTTCGAGTCCACCATCACCAACCTGACCAACGTTGCAGAAAACATCTCCGCATCACGGTCACGGATCCTTGACGCGGACTTCGCCAAGGAAACCGCTGAACTGACCAAGTATCAGATTATCCAGCAGGCAGGCCTGTCCATGCTGTCTCAGGCAAACCAGCTGCCTCAGGCGGCCCTGTCACTGCTCCAGTAGTCTGAAAAACCCGACTGACCTTCCGGGGGGCTCCGGGCCCCCCGGAAGTGTCGGTCACTCTTCGTAACGGAGGTGGACCATGGGTATTGCATCCAGTGTCGGATTGATATCCGGGCTTGAAACAGAATCGATCATCACGGCCATCATGAATGTCGAGAGGGCCCCGATCACCCAGCTTCAGCAGAAGCAGGCCGTGTTCCAGGCAAAAATCTCGTCATACGGCATGGTGAAAAGCGCCCTGTCCGGCATGAGCAGTTCCATATCCGCCCTGACCAAAACCGATACCTTCGAAGCCGGTCATACGTCGGCCTCAAGCAACAAGGATCTTCTCGGCGTCTCCATATCCGATTCGGATGCGGTTTCCGCCGGAACTTATAAAATCAAGGTCAATCAACTGGCCACTGCGGCCCAGATGACCAGCCGTTCTTTTACCGAAAACGACAGCACCGTGGGTGCCGGAACCCTTCATTTCCAGGTGGGGGACGGGGAAAAACAGTCCGTTTCGATCGATCCTTCCGCGACCTCTCTGTCCGAAATCGCCGGCGCCATCAATGATGCGGGTTTAGGTGTTTCCGCATCGGTCATCCGGGTGGCCGACAACGATTACCGCCTGGCGCTGACCGCCAACGACACAGGCAGGGACATCAGTTACACCTTCCAGGAAGAAGGGTTCACCTTCGAAACCACCACCCAGGCGGGAAGCACCACCGGCGAAACCATACAAAGCCAGAGTTTTTCAAGCGATTCCAACGCGCTTAACCTGACCGGCACCCTTTCCGTCAACGGAACCGACATCGCCCTCACCGGAACGGAAACCCTGAATGATATCCAGGCCTCCGTGGACGCCCTGGCCGATGTGACGGCCCGGGTCATCTTCGATGCCGAGTCCGGCACCTACAGCCTGGAGATCGAAAACGATACGGCCGAAGGCCGTGTGGATCTGACCTATTCCGACGCCGATGGCGGCACCGGACTGTCAAACCTGATGGATCCTGCGTCCTCCGTGGCGGCTAAAAAAGCACTGGTCACCATCAACAATATCGATGTGGAACGGGACAGCAACACCATCGACGATCTGGTCGAGGGCCTGACTCTTTCCCTTAACGATGAGGATCCCGCGGAAACCCTGACTGTTTCCGTAAGCGAAAACTACAATAACGCGAAAGGCCAGATCGAAAGCTTCGTCAAGGCATTCAACAGTGCCTTCGACACGCTTGACACCCTCCAGAGTTATAACAGTGACTCCGGAGCTGCGGGTGAACTTCTTGGTGACAGCACGACCAACATTTTAAGATCGGGTATGCGACGCATGATCTTCGCCTCGGTCAGCGGAGTCTCAAGCGACCTGAACGCTCTGAGCCGTCTGGGCATCGAAGTCGAAGAAACGGGAAAACTCAGCTTCGACAGCAGTGTTTTTACAGCGGCCATGAAAGAAAGCGCCGATGACGTGACAACCTTTTTCACCCGAAATGAAAGCGGCTCCAAGGGATTCGCGGTCCAGTTCGATGCTTTCCTTGATGGCTATCTGGACAGCACCGACGGTATTCTTGCTGCAAAAATCGACGGGTACACGAACTCATCGTCCAAAATCGATGACAACATCACGGCCATCGAAAACCGGCTGACCACCCGGGAAAATACCCTGAGGAGCCAGTACGCCGCCCTGGAACAGGTGATATCCACGTATTCAAGTACGGCGTCGTATCTGACAAGTCAGCTTTCGGTCATCTCGAACATGACCAGCAATTTTTATTCGAAATAGCCCCTATCATCGGGCTTGACGATACTGTTACAACACACAGACAGGAACTGGAGTCAATCATGGTACAGACAGGTCATCATGCATACAGACAAAACGCAAGCGTAACGGTGATGAGTCAGGAACAGTTGCTCTTCAAACTCTACGATGGTGCCGTCAACTTCACACGCCTGGCCAAACGGGGCATGGAAGAAAAAAACCCCAGGGTCAAAGGTGAGAACATTTCAAAGGTCATCGCCATTGTCAGCGAACTCGACTGCGCCCTGGACCGTCAGGTCGGCGGGGATATCGCGGCCAACCTTTCCTCTCTGTATCAGCATATCATCTTCAGGCTGGTCGATGCCAATCTGAAAAACGACCTGCCCGGTCTCGATGAGGTGGAAAGCATTCTCGTCAAGCTCAAGGAAGGTTTTTTCGAAGCGGCAAAAATCAACCGGACCGAACAGCTTGAAGCCCGGTGCGCCCAACCGACTGGCGTCGAACACAAGGGAGGAATGTGCCTTGCGATCTGATGAGACCATCATGCTTTATGAAAAAATGGCGACCATCGCCGATGACATGGCCCGTGCCCTGTCGGCCAATGATTTTGAAAAAATCGCAGGCCTGTTATCGGCACACACGGAGGTGTTAAAAACCCTCACGGCCTCAGGCATCTCTCCCGGGGTCGAGATGAAATCGGCCATTGAAGAAGCGGATCATAAGGTCCGATCGGTGATTACGACGATTCAGGGAATGCAGCTCGACATCAAACATCAGTTGTCGACCATGAACAACAAACGGCGGATTCATTCAGCCTACAACGTGTAAACACGGACAAGGAGGTCCGTATGGTACAGCCCATTGCAAACACAACCATTCCGAGACAGGCCTACGGAGCGGGCGCAAACAGAAATGCCAAGGCGACACCGGCCGGTCCAAAGCCCCTGCCGGATGATATCGTGACCCTGTCGATGGAGAAAGGGACATCCGCGGCCTACACGAAAAGGTCCGCTGCGGCCTATTCCTCCGACCCCGAATTCGACAGCCTGAAACGCATCGTTCAATCCCTGCTCGAACGTCAGGGCGTCACCTTTTCCGAGGCCATGGACGGCCGTGAGGTGGCCGTTGACGAGGAAGCCCGCCGGGAGGCCCTTGACCTGATTTCCGAAAACGGGTATTGGGGCGTGGAACAGACGTCCGAGAGGATTTTTCAATTTGCCGTGAACAGTGCGGGCGGTGATGTGTCCCGGCTTGAAGAGATCCGGGGCGCGATTGAAAAAGGCTTTCAGATGGCGCTGGACGCGTTTGGAGGCGAACTGCCCGACATTTCGTACCAGACCCACCAGGCCGTGATGGACAAGCTCGATGCCTGGGCCGAAAAAGCCGGCTCATCTGAAGCTTGATGGGTACAGAACAGATGCGATAAAACCCGAAACAGAGGGGTAAAACATATGATAAACCAGGTCAGCTCTGCCGTGATGCAGAATACGGAAGTCAAAAATGCGACGGTGGTTCCGTTCCGGGGGCCCTCATCGGACGGTGAGGAAAACGTTCAGGGTCGAAAAACGACCGAAAAAGCCATCGAAGACCAGAAACAGGCCGAGGCCCTGAAAAAAGCCCGGGAAAAGACGCCGCTCGAAGAAAAAAAGGAAAAGGATCAGGAAGTCAGCCAGCAGATGCTGGACGAGCTCTCCATGGATTTTGAAATCCTGCACAGCGTGGGGTTGAGTTTCTCCAAGCATGAGGAAACCGGTCGCACCTTCGTCAAAGTGATCAACAAGGACACCGATGAACTGATTCGCGAAATCCCTGCGGAAAAGGTTCTGGATATGGCGGCCAAGCTGGATGAGATGATCGGCATTCTGTTCGACGCCAAGGTTTGATCACACGTCGAACCTGATTTTTGCATGTGTAAATCGCCCTCCCCGACCGGGCACACCTGATTGTCGCCCGCTCCCTCTTTCTGTTTCATTTCTGGGAATCTGAATTTTTTTCATTAAAAATCAAATATTTACTTGAATACTGACGGTCATTGACCATCATCTGAACGCCCTGATTTTTTTTGACGTTGATCAGAAGGGGGCCCATCAGATTGGCTGTCATCTTTCGCGGGTCGGGATCCGCGGCGTTGATGATCACATACAGGTACAGGTCATCGACGGAGTCGTCCTCCCAGGCCATCTCCTTGAGATAGGGATCGATATCCACGGCATAATCACCCTTGAACAGAAAGGGATCCATGATGATGAACGAAAGTTCTTCCAGATCCACGCACTGAAACGAATGAAAGGGTCGGATATCATCATGATCCAGAATGATGAACCGTTTTGCATTCGAAAAGCCCGGAATGCCGCCAGGCATGGTGATGATTTTTGCTTCATCGATCTGAACCTTTCCAAACTGTCTGGTCAAAAGTTCCACAATGCCTACTCCTTCATCCCTTTGTTCTTCATCATATCCGCAGCCCTGAAGAGACCCGAAATACCGCCCTGGGCCGATTCGATGTTCTCTTCCCTGACACGTTCATAGACCTCCTCCCGGAGGATGGTGACGTCCGCAGGCGCGTCTATGCCCAATCGGACAAACCCCTTGCTGATCTCCATCACATGAAGCGTGATCTGATCACCGATTTTGATTACTTCGCCAACTTTTCGCGATAATATCAGCATTAATTGTTCACCATTTGAATAGTCGATCCATTGTGGTGGGTGATGGGCACGCGTTGCTTTGCCCATCCTACAAACCGCCGTCACCCGTAGGATGGGCAAAGCGCAGCGTGCCCATCAATCCACGAAATCACAAATAATCCATAAGACTCATGTTGATGATTTTGGCCGTGGCGCTCATGGCGGCGTTGTATGCGAATTCTTTCTGATCGAGTTTGGTAATTTCCGTGATCATATCCGCATCTTCGAGTCTCATCTTAGTGGTTTCATAGCTGATGTTCAAGTCGGAAATAATATTGTCGCGCACATCCAGGCGGTTTCCCCGGATACCGATCTGGGAAACGACCGAACCGATGTAGTCGAAATCGGCGGAAAGCCTGGAGATGGAGCGGTTGATGCCGTCTGCGTTGCCGGATTCCAGAAAGCCCTGAAGCTCGATGAGAGTTCGAAAAATACCCCATTCCACCCCCTCGTCACTTTCATGGGTCAGGCCGTCTGCAGGACCGGTCAGATCGGCGGAGGCATCGAATCCCATATCCATGCCGATACTCGACGCCGCGTTACTTCCCGTATCCCACATCAATTGCAGGTTATCCAAGACAGGACCTCCTGTTTGCGAAATGGTGTATTTTCGGGAACCGTCGTTATAATTCACCGAATAGACCACATCATTTCCGCCGTCGGCAGGATCGGTGATATCGAAGGTCACCACATCACCGTCGTTTGCAGGCGTGCCCAGACGCACCGTCACATCGGCAGTCTGATCGCCGGTAAAGTCCAGATCGATCAAATCGGAATCGCTGGTCAGTGTCAGGCTGTTCAGATTGGGATAGCCCGCGTTGTTGGCCACCGTCCAGGTGCCCGTCGCCGCTGAATAGGTCAGTTGAACAGCCGCAGCGGCCACGGTCAGGGCATCGTAATTGTCGACCGAAAAAATCGCATCATCCCGGGAGACGTTCACTATTTCAGCCTGGCCCACGGCCGCTGAACGGGTTGTCATCACCGTCTGCAAGGTGACGGCAAGTTCACTGGGGCTGTATCGGCCCACCGGGATTTCAGCCGTCAGTTCGGCGCCGTAGGTCCCTGCTGTTTCTTCCCGAAAATCGATTTTGTTGTTGGTGGTGTCGATGACCAAATACGGCGTCTGAAACACGTCGTTTCCACAATAGCCGACCTCGATATTCGAAAGCTCGGCCATTTTGACGCTGAACATGTCCGATCCGCCCTGGTACACCATGCGGGTGGGATTGTCCGGATCATCCGGCATAAATGACCTGATGTTTGTTTTCGTTCCGGAAAAGATATATTGTCCGTTGACCTGGGTATTGGCCAGATTGAGAATATGCTCCCGAATGCCCTCGATGGTGTCGGCGCCGGAAACATAATCTTCCGCGCTGATGATGCCGTTGAGCATCCCGATGGACGTGACCTTGGCTTCGGTGATCAGACTGGTGACGTTCGACAACGCCGTTTCACCACCCTCCAGCCACTGACGGCCCGTGGCGATATTGGCGCTGTACTGGGTCACGCTGGCGATGGAGGATTTGAGATTGAGGATGGGCGCAACAGCCACCGGATCATCGGACAGGGTGTTGACCTTTTTGCCGGTAGCCACCCGGGTGTTGGTTTCCAGAAGATCGTATTTCACCCGGTTGAGCCTGCTGGTGGATACGTTGTAAAGGGTATTTGAAGCGACTCTCATAGGTATTCCTCCGTTTCACACAGGACAAAGGCGGCATGCCGCCTGTTAGACCGTATGGTTATTTGACCGCCATCAGGGTCTGAAGCATCTCATCCACGGTACGGATCAGTTTGGATGCCGCCGTGTAGGATTGCTGATAGGCAATGAGCTTGACCATTTCCTCATCGATGGACACACCGGAGATCGTGTCCCGCTGCTGGGTGAGCTGTTCGACCATGATATCACCGAAGGCCACGCTCTGGGTCAGGGCCGCCCCCTTGACCCCCAGGCCGGACAGCATATCCTGATAAGCGCCCTCGATATGGGTGTTCACCGTATCGGAATAGTTGTCCTGCCCACGGGTGTAATTCCATTTGGCCATCTGAAGGTCGGTGTATTGTATTTCAGACAGCCGAAGCGAGTTGGCATTGTCATTGACTCCGTAATCCCCAAAAGGAGGCAGGTAGACCTTGTTTTCAGGCTTGAAACCCAATGCGTCCGCCGTGGTCGCGTTCTCGTTCCAGAAGATTTCGAGATTCTCCAGATTGGAGCCGTCGCCCTCTGAAATCACGATCTGATTGATATTGTCATCATAAATCACCTTAAACGTAGCAGGCGGCCCCAGGGTCGAGGCGAGATTCATGTGTTCCTGGATGTTGGCGGCCAGACTGTGAAGGTCCGTGGCCGAGGAATAGACCGCCGCATCGAGGGTCACGGTATGGGACTGCCCGTTTTCTTCGAATCGGAAAGTGTCGTTCACCCCAACGGCGATGGTCAGGGGCGTCACCGACGGATCGGGAATCTCCGCGTCGCCGATCATGCCGTTGGATTCGCCGCCGTCGATCCTCGCCGCCGCAATGTAATCCACAAATTCAAGTGTGTCTTTGACCCTAATGCTGCTGGCATCATCACCGACAAAAAACGTGTTCATGCCCAAGGCCGCCATTAAACCGGAATCCTCGGCGGTGTCATCGGAAAACGCGTAACTGTAACCGTAATCCGGCACGAATCTAAGACTGCCGTCATTGTTGGTATAGGCCGTGACATGGGCACCGGCGGCGGTGGACTGCACATTGAACTGATCGGTGAACGATTCCACGGTCCAATGCCATTCAGACGACGTCTCAATGGAAAAGGCCCCGGTATCATCGAGCTGGAAACCATGCTCATCGGTGGTGATGGAAAACACATCATCGTTAAACAGATAGCCCGCGTTGAAAGTCAGTTCCATGCCGTCCACCTCCACGACGGCAAGACCCGAAATCGGGTCAACCTCGTCCAGGGTGACGGTACTGATCTCATGACTGTTTTGCCACTCAATGACCATGGGACTGGCGGCACTTACCGCCGTTACGTCCCCACCGCCGGAAAGAACCCGGAACACATAATTGTCGAGCACACTGTTTGCCCTTCTGAGGGGGTCGTTGGTCACAGAAAGCGGGTTGGCCGTTCCGATTCCGTCCGTATTGATCGTATACGTATTGCCGGCCACAAGATATCCCGGATCGATATTGAAGGTCATCCCGTCGATAACGAAATTGCCCGTATCTCCAATGGTAGCCGTGGCGCCGCCCCCGGGAAGACCCGGCGGCGCGGTGCTGTGATCCGCCCGCTGCCAGGTGATGACGGGGTTGTCCGCCCCCGGTCCCACGGTGCCGGCCGTGGTCACGGTCAGATAGTATTTGCTCTGGGCCGTTCCCGCACCCCCCACATAGGTGACCGCAGCGTCCGAGATCCCCATGTCCACCTCGACGGACACGGCGTTTGGGGGATTGTCACTGTCTTTGGTCCACATCTTGAAATCTTTGGAATAATCGATCTTATGCCCGTAGGACAGGGTGGACAGCACGCCGCCCTCACTTCGGATCGGACCGTAGCTTCCGTTCTGTTCCGTGGACAAATAGGAGACCCCCACCCCCTGAGAATGGATGTAATTGACCTGCCAGATCAATTCCTTGGCCACGGTATCGACCTGGGTCCGCATTTTGACGATCTCTTCTTCCTTGATATCGAGCCAGCCGCTGATCTTGCCTCCCTGGATTTTGTCGGAGATGTCTATGATTCCACCACTGGACGTGGGCCAGAGAACGCGGCCATGATCTGTTTCAAGATGATAGGATTCATTGTCGATGACCATGGGATAACCACCGTCCGAAAGGATGGTCAGAAATCCGTTTGTCTGCTCGACCGTATTGACGCTCATCAACTCCTGAAGTTTCGTGACCAGAGTATCCCGGGAATCCCGTTGATCGTTGGCTGTTTTACCCAGGTTCTGCTGAAGATTGATCTCCACATTAAGCAGAGCGATTTTATCAAGGATATCGTTGACCTGCCCCACACCCGTATCGATTTCCTGATTGATGTGATCTTCAAGCTGGAGAAGGTCTTCATTAAGGATGTTCAGGCGTTCGGAAAGCTGGTTCCCATACTCGTAAACCACCGCCCGCTCCGAGACCCCCGAGGGGTTGTTGCTCAGGTCATGCCAGGTGTTCCAGAACTCAGCGATCATGGACCCGATTTCATTGTCGGATTGAATGTCAAACAGGGTTTCCAGGTTGTCCACGTAAAGCTGGGCCTGTTCGTCGGCCGCCAGAATGGATTTCTGTTCACGCAGGCGTTCGGCCAGCAGATCGTTGGCCTGACGCTGAACCGATTCCATGGTCACCCCGCGACCGAACTGAAGCCCTCCGATGCTCATGGGGTCGGAGGCCGCAAGGGAAGCGGTCTGCCGGCTGTACCCCTCGGTACTGACGTTGGAGATATTGTGGCCGGTGATCGCCAGGTTGTTCTGGGCCGCGCCCAGAGCGCCTTTGGCGATATCCAGGGTGACTCGGTATCCGCTCATCTCAGGCCTCCCCCCGGACCAGGGCGGCACGGGGTGCTGAACCCTGACGCAGGTAGCGATCCCGCCCGTAGCGTTCGTCCCGTTCGCAGTTCCGGATGATAATCTGAACCAGGTCCTCGACGGTTTTCATACTTTCTTCGAGAAACCGCCGGTTTTCACGGGCCATGGCGACGATGGTGTTTTTGATGGTATAAAGGGCCGAGCGGTAGTGCAACAGATTGGCTTTGCCGGAACCGGGAATCGCGGCGATCAGCCGGGAGAAGCTGTATGTTCCGGCCTGGCCCTCCTCAAGCAGCCCCCCGGACACGGCCGTTTCCATGATGTTGTTCCGAATGGCCTCGATGGCGTCCGCCAGTTCCTGTTTCCGCCGTGTAAAGGTCCACAACGACCCGATATCGGCCCTGATGATGGTTTCCCGCTCATCACGGACCACCGAAAGAACCTCGTCGAACAGACGGACCTTTTCCTGATACAAACGCTCGATTTCCAAAATGACATGTTCCATGGCCTTCTCCTTTAAATGCATGAGGGTCGACCCGGGGGTTCCGGCCGTTTTTTCCCGGTCACCGGGAATTCTTTGCCGGGTTTCCCGGTTAAACCGCCCGTTATACTGGGATTTTGCATGATACATGCCAGACGGGGCACGGGGATGAGCATGGAGATCGAGATGGGTTACATCAAGCGCGGAGACGGAACGTGTCCCTATTTCTTGTCGGCAGAAACCGTTTCGGACAGATGGTTGTAAAAGGTACCGGCCAAGCCCAGGGCTTTCTCGGAACGACTGATCTGTCGGGCCAGTTCCTGATCGAACATGGACTCAAACATCTCCTTCTGGTGACCGTCCACCCCCGGATTATCCTGATCAAGGGTTTTGCGCATGCTTTTCAGAACCTCGTTCCAGAACATAGCCTCGAAATCCGCGCAGGCTTCCCGCAGCTTCTTCTCCCGCTGGTCCCCATGCTGCAGCCGATTCCGAATCATCGGCATGGTCTCCGCCACCGTCGTCTTGATATCCATATCTTCCTCCGTATTCATTCGAAAACCCGCGCCGTTTCAGTTGATGGGCACGCGTTGCTTTGCCCGTCCTACACCCCGCCGTCCCCCGTAGGATGGGCAAAGCGCAGCGTGCCCATCATCCCGCAAAAACCCTTCGCCATCGTCATTCCCACCACCGCCCCTGGGAAGCGCAGATTTCGGTCTGAGGCAAGGCCGCAGGATTTTTTTGACCGGAGGCGTAGCAGCGCTACGTCGAGGATCAAAAAAATCCGAGAACGCCGCATCAGGCCGGAAGCTGCGCTTCCCTTTCAAATTATTTCGAGTTCGGCTTGCAAGGCCCCCGCCGCCCGAATCGTCTGAAAAATACTGATCAGATCCCGGGGCGTCACCCCGATGGCATTGAGAGCCTTGACCAGCTCGCCGATGGTGGTGCCCCGGGGCAGCACCATCACCTGAACCGGGTCTTCGGTCATCTGAACCTGACGATCCCGGGTGACGACCGTGTCCCCTTCACCGAAGGGATTGGGCTGGGTCACTTCCTGCTTGTCCCGGATGGTGACGGTCAAATTGCCGTGGGCCACGGCGACGGTGGAGATGCTGACATTCTCACCGATGATCACCGTACCGGTCTTTTCGTTGACCACCACCTTGGCTGATTGATCCGGCTCCACATGGAGTGTTTCAATCGCCGCGATAAACTCGGAGACGCGCCCTTTCATGGCCTCGGGAATCCGGATATTGAGGGCGCCGGAATCCACGGCTTTGGCCAGGGGCTGCTTCAGCGACCGGTTGATGGCATCGGCAATCCGGGTCACGGTGGTGAAATCCGCATTGAACACGGACATCAGAAGGTCTTCCCTCTCATTGATATGAACGGGGATTTCCCGTTCCACGGTGGCACCTCCGGCGATTCGACCCACCAGAAGATGATTCTTGGTGGTGCCGTCGCCCCCGGCACCGCCGATGGCCACGGCCCCCTGGGCCAGGGCGTAGACATTGCCGTCCACCCCGCGCAGCGGCGTCAGAAGAAGCGTCCCCCCGGCCAGACTCTTGGCGTCACCCAGCGAGGACACCACAATATCCAACTGATTGCCGGTCCGGGAAAAGGGCGGCATATCGGCGGTGATCATCACGGCCGCCACGTTTTTCGCCTTCAGCCCCGCCATGTCCACATGGACCCCCATGCGTTCGATCATGTTGCCCAACGATTGCATGGTAAAGGCCGTTCCGGATTTATCACCGGTTCCGTTGAGGCCCACCACCAGGCCGTATCCCACCAGCTGGTTGGACCGGATCCCCTTGATGGACGCGATATCCTTGATCCGAACGGCCCAGGCCGGGGTCGAAAGGGAAAGACAGAGCATCAACATAAGAAAAAAAGCCCCTGTCGTTTCACGCAGTCGTTTCATCGAAGCCTCCCTTTTCACGTGCATACAAGCCCTCAAAACGGCCAGACATGATCGAAAATACGCATCAGCCAGCCGACCTTCTGCTTGTCGGCCAGAACGCCCCGGCCCGAATACTCGATCCGTGCATCGGCCAGATAGGTGGATTTCACATGGTTCATCGCGTCGATATCGGCCTGCCGGATCATGCCGGAGACCGTGATATACTGGGTCTCGTTGTTAACCTTCATTTCACGACGGCCATAGACGGTAAAATTCCGGTTGGGAAACACCTCGGTAACCCGGGCCGCGATGGACGCCGTGATGCGTCCTTTCCGGTCGCTGGTGCCCTCCCCCTTGAAGCTGTTGGCCATCGACGCACCGATCAGTTTGCCGCTGGCATTCAGATCGGAGTTACGCCGCCTGAGATTTTCCATCACGCCCATGAAATCGGTTATACCCGCATCGATGCTGGAATCCCGGCTGGTTTCCGTGTTGACGTCCATGCTTGACGATGTGTTTTCAATGATGTCCACAATCACCGTGTCCCCCACCTGCCTGGCCTTGTGGTCGGCAAACAGCATCTGGGAGGATTCGGTCCACAGGGAGCCTTCTTCCGCCGGAGGCGGGGCGTAAAACGGGGTCACAGAAGGTTGAATCTGAATGGCGGGCGTCACCTTGGGGGCGCGTTTCGATGAAAACGCCGAACATCCCGCACACAGGGCCATTACCAGAACACAGGCCGCCACGATCAGAGTTCGATTCATACCCTTGCCTCCTTAAAAAATAACGTTCACCGTAAGGCGGTCCACCACCCGGGCGGCCATCGTCTTGTTCGATTCGGGGTTTTCGACTTCGATCTGATCCCCCATGCCGCCGTCTTCCCTGGACACACCGGTGGTCACCACGGTCAGAAGACCGCTGCGGGCGATGATCTTGACCACATCGCCCTTGCGTACCAGAGGCACGGCCTCGATCATGCTTTCACGAACGTATTTCCCTTTGCCGATCGGTGTCCGGGCCTGGGTTCCTTTGACCGTTTCCGGGTCAAACACCAGATCCCGGGGGGCACGTGCAAGATTCATCTTCTCGAGAACCAGATCTTCACCTGCGATCACCTCACCCCGACCGATGTCCCGGGTGGCGCACACCACCTGATCAAACACATCCACCCAGCCCGACACATACAGTTTCCGCGTTCGCTCCGAGGGCACCCGGGCCAGAACGGTGATGGTCACCCTCCCCCGGATAGTCCGAAGATTCCGGTCATCGATACGGTACGTGACAGGCCCTTTGGCCAGAAGACGGTTTCCTTTGATGCTGACGTCCCTGATTCGAAAGGCTCGATCTCCCGATTTTTTTTCGATGACGCCGAAAAACATTTTTTTCAGATCTGCCTCGGAGACCTCCTGGCTGTCACGCTCCACCAGGACATAATCCGGCACAACAAGGTTCACGGCCTTTAGTGTTTCACTGCGCAGGGCCGATCCGACCATGGACCCCGGAAAGCGTCTTTTGCGTCCCGGATGGGGGGCCGTGGTGATTTCAAGGTCTTCCAGCCGTTCCATCATCGGCGCAGGCCCGGACAATTCTGCGATGTCCTTCAGATAAACGGTCCGGCCTTCCACCCGGCTGTAGGGACGAACCCGGATCGACAGCCCGTCGTCTCCCGCCGCCGCCGCACCCGAGGGCAGGATCGAAAGAAAAAAAGCGGTCAGAATCCAAGTCGAAAGCCTGTTCATCGCCCTGTCCATCCTCACTGATTCACCGTCCTAACGCTTGAGCGCCGTGGCCGTTTCCAGCATGCGGTCCCCGGTGGTCAAGGCCTTGGAGTTTGCCTCGTAGGCCCGCTGTCCCACGATCATGGCCACCATTTCCTCGACGATATCCACATTGGACATCTCAAGGGTCTGATTGGTCAAAGACCCCACCCCGTCTTCGCCCGGAATCCCCTCGATGGGATCACCGGAGCCCTCGGTGGGCCGGAGCAGGTTCTGCCCAACCGCAAACAGGCCGGACGGGTTGATGAAGGTATAAAGGGGAATATCCGCTTCGAGCAGAATGGCGTCATCCTGGCCGTGAGCCGTCAGACGACCGTTGGCCTGGACCGTGACGAGGATGGTGCCTTCGGGGATGGCAATTTCAGGCTGAAGCCGATCCCCGTTGGAACTGGTGATAAATCCTTCGCTGTCCAGGGTGAAATTCCCCGCACGGGTGTAAAGCTCCGCATCGCCGTGAAGCACCCGGAAAAAACCGTCTCCCTGGATGGCCATATCCAGATCGTTACCCGTCTGAACATAATCCCCCTGGGTGAAAATCTTCTGGACGCTGGTGGGTTTCACGCCCATGCCGGCCTGAATGCCCGTGGGAATCTGGCCGCCTCCCGGAGTGACGGCCCCTGCGATCAGCAGGGTCTGATACATCAGGTCCTCGAAATTCGAGCGGCTTTTCTTGAATCCCGCGGTGTTGGCGTTGGCCAGGTTGTTCGCCACGGTGTCGATGTTGAGCTGCTGTGCGGACATACCCGTTGCCGCCGTCCATATCCCTCTGATCATACTGCCCTCCCGGTTTTTAGTATCCCTGCGTCGGCATGGTCACCCATGCCTTGTTCGTAACGGTGTCGTTTTAATCCGCCGAGCCCATGGTATTGACTTCGCCGTCCAGCTCGTCGATGGTTCGCATCATCTTGCTGATGGTTTCATACATCCGATGGGATTCGATCATTTTGGTCATTTCGGCGACCACCTGCAAATTGGCCGTCTCCAGACCGCCCTGCACCACCCGCGTATCCTGAACCTGTCTCTCGTCAAGGGGGTTTCCCTCGTAGCGAAAAAGATTGGCCTTTTCTTTGGCGAGGTTCGTGTAGGCGTCGAAATCCGCGATCGAAAGGGTGTCAACCAGTTCACCATCCGAATACACCTCACCGGCTTCATTGACGAACACATCCCGCCCCTCGATGACAACAGCACCGCCCTGGCCCTGGACCGGATCACCCTGACCGGTGACCAGCTGCCCCTGGGCATTGAGGGAAAAATTCCCGTTTCGGGTGTAGCGCATGCCCTCGGCCGTTTCGATTTTGAAAAACCCCTTGCCGGTAAGGGCCAGATCCAGTGCATTGCCTGTCATCCGAACGTCACCCTGGCTGTGATCGGTGGTAAGGGTCGCCTTCATCACCCGGTCGAACGACAGGACATCCTTTTTGAATCCCGTTGTCCCGGAATTGGCAAGGTGATTTGAGATCACTTCGTATTGTCGTTCCTGTCGTAATCCGGCTTGGGCGGCCCGTGTCATTTCAAGCAGCATATCGCTCACTCCCTGGTTGTTTAACAGGCTGAATTGCAACATAAATGCCAAGGATTGAATCCACTCGGGGCCTTGATTTGTAAATTTTAAATAAAAAAAGATAGTTATACGATTATTCCAGGTTTTTTCCCCGGCTGACGCAGGAAAGACAGAGGAACGGAACGCTGATTTCGTCAATATTTTGACGTTTGACCGGATGCCCATGCGGAAAAGATTGCCGGGTCTCCGGCAGATCGTCCCTCAGGCCTTGATAAGAACACAAAACAAATACAGTTCCCTTTCATGTCACCAAAAACGATTGACAAACCCTTGATGAAATCATCGGATCGTGGTATAAAAAAACACAGGTTTATCTCCCATTCCCGTACGCAATGCATTCACCATGACAATCGTTACTCATGTGTTTTTTCGTTCCGGTCCTGTCGTCGTCTTCCCTGCATCGGCCCTGATCCGAATGATGTCCACTGAAGCCGTCAAACCTGAAACACCCAACCGCTCAATCCTTTAACCAAGGAGGTGCATATGTCCATCTATAAAGATCAGCGAACCATGACCCGGACCCCCATCTCAGGCGAGATACAATACGCCAGAGGGATCCGGGGCGAACGTTTCGACGCCAGGTTGTTCGATTGCAGCCCCAAGGGGCTGGGCCTGATTTCCAACTACCCCTACCTCCGTGACACGGAATTGATCCTGCGTTCCAAAAACGATCGGGATGACACCATCCAGCGGGCCCGGGTCGCCTGGAGCAGGCCGCTTTCCAGGTCCATGGCTCATCACCCCCGCTACAGAGTCGGCGTCACCTTCGCCTGAGGAAGGAGGCCTGACGTGCAAGGGCATGAACGTTCACCGTGAGTGGGCGTTCATGCCCCCATTCCCTACCGGGCTCGGCCTGTTTAAAATGCGAACGTTCGTTCGTTTTTCTTCTTGACAATCCCTCCGGCCGGACGTAGTATCCCATTTAAAAATGATTATCCGCCCGTCTGCGACGCCTGCCGTCAAGACGAGACGACCGTATTTATCGACGATCACAACAACAGGGAGGAGCAATGAACATCGATGATATCCGCCGGGTACTTATTCTGGGCTCCGGCACCATGGGACAGCAGATCGGACTTTTGTGCGCCTTTTACGGCTATGACGTGGTTCTGTACGACCTGAACCGGGAGATTCTGGACAAGGCCTTCGAACGGATCAAGCGCAAGGCTCCCCGACTGGCCCAGACCTATCAGTTCACCGAAGAACAGACGACTCAGGCCCTTTCGCGGTTCACCCTGACCGACAATCCGGAAGAGGCCGCCAAGGATGTGGATATCATCAGTGAGTCCGTGCCCGAAGACCCGAAACTCAAGGGAAAAATCTTCGCCCAGTTCGATCGGCTCTGCAAAAAGGACACGATTTTCACAACCAACACCTCGTCCCTTCTGCCCTCCCAGTTCGCCGACGCCTGCGGCCGTCCGGACAAACTCTGCGCCCTGCACTTCCACGACACGACCATGACCAAGGTCGTCGATGTCATGCCCCATCCGGGGACATCTCAGGAAACCCTGGACCTGGTCAAGGACTTTGCCGAACGCATCGGCCAGATCGCCATCGTTCTCAACAAGGAGCACAACGGCTACGTGTTCAACAACATGTTCATGGCCCTTCTGGATTCCGCGCTGAAACTGGCCTCAAAAAACGTGGCCCCGGTTCAGGAAATCGACCGGGCCTGGATGGGTGTCATGCACACCTTCATCGGTCCCTTCGGCCTCATGGACAGCGTGGGCCTCGATACGGTTTACAAGATCACCGACTACTGGGCCCAGACCCTCAACAGCCCCCAGGCCAAAGCCAACGCCGCCTTCCTCAAGACCTATGTGGATGAGGGCAAGCTGGGCCTGAAAGCGGGCAAAGGCTTTTACACCTACCCCAACCCCGATTACATGAAACCCGACTTCGTCGCCGGAAAATAAGCGTCACGCCCGGGGGTGGCCGACACACCCCCGGATTCGAAAAAGAGCCGATTGCTCACCCCGAATGTCTTGCGAACACAAACCCACACGTTTCGATAGTGATCCCAATCCCGATAGCGACATCACGGCAATGTATGACGTTGTTTCAATTGACGGGTCAGCCCCTATGTCGCTGCAGGACAATCGCATGTGCCATTCGTTCACGTGCATGTTCACGTTAACGAGCACGAGCACGGCAGGCCGAGATCTGTTCGACCATCTCGTCCCACGCCGGTTAAACCATCTGTCGGCAGCGTTCAACATGTCGCCGACCACCATCGTGAACGTGCTCGTGCTCGTGACCGTAAACGTGAACGGCATGAATCCTTCCCGCAGGAAGAAGCCTATGTGTTTTATAAATCATACATGCGATTGCCCTGTTTATAATAGGTTTCCGGCTTGACAGCGCCTTCGGAATCCGGGATACTCGGCCCGATACCGACCGGGCGACCGGGGGCCTCGTTAACCGTCAACATACAAACAAAAAGCGGGTATTTTCATGGAAAGCACATCATCCCACACCACCTCGTCCGTAAACCCGGCTCGCACCATCGCCCTGACCGCCCTGCGTTTCTTTATTTACAGCCTGATCCTGGGGGCGGCGGTCCTTGCCCTGACCTGGGAGGCCAGACGCATCCCCATCGAGCGGCTGTTCAGCGAACAGTCCCTTCTGGAATATTTTCAGGAAGGAGCTCTTCTGATCACGGTGCTGCTGTGTGCGGCCGTGGGCCGGCTCAACCGTGACCAACGTAATCTGGCCTGGATTTTAGGCGGCGCGGCGCTGGTGGCTTTCATTCGGGAACTCGATGCCTTTCTGGACGCCAACCTCTTTGACGGGGCCTGGCAGACCCTGGCCGCCCTAACCCTCATCGCGGTTGCGATCCGCGTCTACATCCTTCGAAACGGCCTGAAAGAGACGATTGAACGGTTCATCAACCGTCCGAGTTTCGGAATCATGGCATCAGGGTTCATGACCGTGTTCGTGTTTTCACGGCTCTTCGGACGAACGGTTTTCTGGGAAGCGGTCATGGGCGATCACTACATCCGCGTGGTCAAGAACCTGGCCGAGGAAGGTACGGAACTGCTGGGCTACCTGCTGATTCTCATCGCCGTCACCGAACTGTTCGTGGATTTGATTTGTCGGAAAAAAAATTAAAAACCATTGTCCTTCCATATACAATAGGCTATAAGCACCCGTTGCGTGAGCCGCAGGTATCACTCCTGCGGCTTTTTTTTGTTGTGATGACTGTACCGAAAAAGGAAAAACCATGATCCATGCACTGAATATCGCCCTGGCCTACGGCAAACGGGTCCTCTTCAAGGATGTCGACATCAAGTTCACGCCGGGCAACTGCTACGGCCTGATCGGAGCCAACGGCGCCGGTAAATCCACCTTTCTCAAGATCCTTTCAGGCGAGGTCGAGGCCGACAAGGGTGATATCCTTTTAGGACCCGGGGAACGGATCGCCGTGCTGCGGCAGGACCAGTTCGCCTTTGACGAGGAAACGGTCTTCGACACGGTGATCATGGGACATGCCCGTCTTTTTGAGGTGATGCGCGAGCGGGACCTGATCTATGCCAAAGAGGAATTCACCGAAGAAGACGGCATCCGGTCCGGTGAACTGGAAGAACGTTTCGCTGAAATGAACGGATACGATATGGAATCCGAGGCGGCCGTTCTGCTCAACGGCCTGGGCATCCCCGAAGCCCTGCGGCAGAAAAAGATGAAAGAACTGGACGGCGGACAAAAAGTCCGCGTTCTCCTGGCCCAGGCATTGTTCGGCAATCCCGACGTGCTTCTTCTCGACGAGCCCACCAACCACCTGGATCATGCCTCCGTGGTCTGGCTTCAGGAGTTTCTGTACAGGTTTCAGAATACGGTCATCGTGGTGTCCCATGACCGTCACTTCCTCAACCAGGTCTGCACCCACATCGCCGACATCGACTTCGGCAAGATCCAGGTCTATGTGGGCAACTACGATTTCTGGTATCAGGCCAGTCAGCTGATGCTCCGTCAGAAACAGAACGAGAACCGGAAAATTGCCGAAAAAGCAGACGAACTCAAAGCATTTATCCAACGGTTCAGTTCCAACGCCTCCAAATCGAAGCAGGCCACCTCACGAAAAAAGCTGCTGGAAAAACTGACCATCGAGGACATGCCCGTGTCGTCACGGAAATACCCCTTCATCCAGTTCAAACCCGAGCGGCCCTGCGGCAACGTGATCCTTGAAATCCATCAGCTGTGCAAAAAGATCGACGGCATCGAGGTGCTGAACAAACTCACCTTCACCGTGAACAAGGGAGACAAAATCGCCTTCGTGGGAGGAAACAGCCAGGCAAAAACGGTGCTGTTCCGGATTCTGGCAGGCGAGATGGAACCGGACAGCGGGTATGTCAAATGGGGCACCACCATTTCGGCCGCCTACTTTCCCATGGACAACAGCCCGTATTTTAACCAGGATCTTAATCTGATCCAGTGGCTGGGGCAGTATTCGCCGCCCAACGAGGGAGAAATCTTCGCCCGGGGGTTTCTGGGTCGCATGCTGTTTTCCGGTGAAGAAGCGTTGAAAAAGGTATCGGTGCTTTCCGGGGGGGAGAAGGTGCGCTGCATGCTCTCGCGCATGATGCTCAGCAAGGCCAACGTGCTTTTGCTCGATGAACCGACCAACCATCTGGATCTTGAATCCATCACGGCCCTCAACGACGGTCTTGCGGCCTTTCCGGAGGTGGTCCTTTTCTCGTCCCATGACCATCAGCTGGTGGCCACCGTTGCAAGCCGGATGATCGAGATCGGAACCCGCGGCGTGATCGACCGGATCATGGCCTTTGACGACTATCTGAATGATCCGGAACTCACGGCCCTCAGGGAGACGATCAACCGGGCGTGACCGTTTGTGATTTGCCCAGAATTTTTTCCACAATGACCTTGGTGATCATGTAGGTGGGCTTGATTCCTTCCTCACCCATGCTGCCCGAGGCCAGGGTCTGACCGCTGATCAGGGGGTTGTCCGAGGCGTAGTAGGCATATCGGACCTTGATATCCCGCGGGATATGCCCCCTGATGATCGACGCGCTGATGGCTTTCTGGTAATGGGCTCCTTCCATTTCAAGGCCGATGGCCCGCCAGCTCGAGGCCTGGAAACGCTTGAGCAGGTCCTGATTCTGCAGGGAGGTCCCCACCACGGTGACCATGGGGCCCACGAAAACCGGCACGCCGGCGGCGATGTCCTCCGGCGTGATATCGTTTTCCACCAGGTAGTTGTCCGAGGTCCCCTCGCACACATGGGAGGTGGCCAGCATGATATCCCCTTTTTTGCCGTTGAGAATCCCGGCCTTGCCCATGATCGATATGGACCGTATGTCCAGACGGTAGCAGAATTCCTTGTCCTTGTAGGGGTCGAGCAGCTCATCCATCGCCTCGAAGGCCTGGGTTCCGAAGGCGTAATCCATCACGAACAGAACCGGCGCCGATTCGGGGTCTTGCGCAAGGTCAAGCGACAGGTCCGGATGAAGGGCCACCCCGGTGAGTCGGGCCGTGTCAATAAGTTGACAATCAATATATGTCCCCGATTTATCAATGATGTGATACAGGCCGTGACGCCCCGCATAGGCCCTGATCGTTTCGGTTTCCCCCTTCATCCGGACAATGAATTCAAACAGGTCCAGGGAGGGACCGGGCTCGTCGAGTTCACTCAGCGCGCCGTAGGCGTAGAGCAGGTTCACCACGCTGTGAAGGTTGGCACTGATGATGTGCAAAGGACGTTTGTGAAGGCCAAGCGAGTAAAGCTTGCGTTTGATGTCGTCGGCCCACTTGCGGCTGTAGCTCTGGTTTCCCAGGATGTCCTGAAGCGAGGGGGTGAAGGTGACCATCAGCTCGTTGTCCGGATCGTTCAGTTCCTCTTCCACCCGCATGCCCAGACCATAGATGATCTCGAGAAGCACATGCTTTCGGTCCGGTCGGGCGTATTTTTCCAGATAAAGATAGCTCTCCTTGGTCTCGTGCATGGTCCGTCCGAGAATGATCGAAAGGTTCCACAGGGCCTTGTCCAGGTCGTCGCCGGTCAGAGCCGTCTTGCCGAGCACGATTTCCTCGAGCCGTTTCCATTCGCGGGTGACGGCGCCGTGCCGGTCCTTCATCTGCCGGTTGATCTTTTCCGCCTCGTTGTTCAGGAAGGTGATGTGGGTGAGCATGTCATAGATCTCGCTGAACCCCCGGGTGATGACAAAGCAGATTTCCTTGTCGCTGATCAGGTAGCAGGACCGCCGCCGTTTAGGCGGGATAATCAGTTCAAAGGACGTATTTTCGAATTCCTCCCTGCCTGTCAGGATAATCCGGTTGCATTTTTCGATGCCCCAGGGCAGACGTTCGATCACGTATTCCAGTCCCTTGATTTCGATGATACGGGGATCGTTCATGGTGCCGTAAATCTCCGGACTGAGCAGGCGCAGGGCCTCGGCCAGGGTCTGGCCGGATTTTCCCGTGGGTTTGTAGTAACCGCGGAGAGCCAGAGCGTCGATGGTGGTTTTGATGGTTCGGACGGAATGCCGGGCCTTCTGGGATTTGGTCAGGGTCTGCATGAATCGTCTCCGGTAATTGACGGCCTCCAACGGACAGGACCGCGTTCAATATTATAATCGGCCATGGTTATCGAACACCTTAGATACTAAACAAGGCGAAAAATCAAGTCAATTGGCAAATCCGGATCAACGGGCCTCCTTTTTCCATTATTGTTTCTACACATAGAAACAAAATCATTGACAGACCAAAACGGAACCGATATAACGCGATTCATGGAAAACATGACGACATATACACGGGCAGACAAGGACACACTCGGACGATGGTTTTGGCAACGCAACATCCTGCGGTTTGCCGACAGCCTTTTTTCGCCGAAACCCTGACGATACACACGGCACGGATAAAAGGATCGTAGGCAGCCACGCTTACGATCCTTTTTTTTTGCTTAAACACGAGGACGCACCCATGATTCTCAGAAAACATTATCCGGACAAAAAAACCTTCCGCACCCATGCGGAACACCACAACGTGCTGCCCCTGTGCACGGAAATCCTGGCCGACACCGACACGCCGGTTTCCCTCCTGAAAAAATTCTACACCGGAGACGGCCCCATGTTTCTGCTTGAAAGCGTGGAGGGCGGCGAGCGATGGGGGCGCTACAGTTTCCTGGGCACAGCCGCCAGGACCCAGATCCGGGTCTTCCGGGACCATGTGAGCATCACCGACAACGGCAACAGCGAAATCATCGACCACGACGGCGACCCCCTTGCCGTCCTCAAACGGTTCATGACCCGCTACCGTCCTGCCGAGATCGCCGATCTTCCCCGGTTCTGGGGCGGTATGACCGGGTTCATCACCTATGAAATGGTTTCCTTTTTCGAGAAGATTCCCAACCGGCTGCCCGAAGACAAGCCCCTGGCCCATTTCATGATCCCCGAGGAGCTGATCATCTTCGACAACGTCAGCAACACCATGACGGCGGTGGTGCTGTGTTTCTGCGATGATCCAAACAACGCCGACGCCGTCTACGACCAGGCGGCCTTTCGCATGGACCGGATGATCGAAAAAACCGGACGTCCCCTTCCGGCAAACCGGCCCGATCCCTGTGGGCGCGTATTCCGCCCGGAACCGGTGTATCCCGATGACCATTACACGGGCGGGGTCCGGAAGATCAAGGAATACATCCATGCCGGCGACGTGATCCAGACCGTTTTGTCCCAGCCCTTTGTCTGCGACGCTCCGGCGGATCCGGTTGAACTTTACCGGGCCCAGCGCTACGTCAATCCGTCACCTTATATGTACTTCATCCATCTGGACGGGACCGTGCTGGTGGGATCATCCCCCGAGGTAATGGTGCGCCTGGAAAACAAGGTGGCCTGCGTCAGGCCCATCGCCGGAACCCGGCCCAGGGGTAAAAACGAACAGGAGGACCGGGCCCTGGCCGACGAACTCCTGCGTGATGAAAAAGAAAAGGCCGAGCATCTGATGCTGGTGGATCTGGGCCGCAACGACCTGGGACGGGTGGCGGAAACCGGCACGGTCCAGGTCACCGACCTGATGATCGTCGAGCGGTATTCCCACGTCATGCACCTGGTGTCCAACGTGACCTGCCATATCCGGCCGGACACCGATGCCTTTGACCTGTTGCGGGCCACCTTTCCGGCGGGCACCCTGTCCGGGGCCCCGAAAATAAGGGCCATGGAAATCATCGCCGAACTGGAAAAGGAACCCCGGGGGACCTACGGCGGTGCCGTGGGCTATGTCTCGTTCAACGGCAACATGGATCTGGCCATCACCATACGGACCGCCTGCATCGAAGACGGCCGGCTGACCGTGCGGGCCGGAGCGGGCATCGTGGCCGATTCGGTGCCCGAGACGGAACGGCAGGAAACGGTCAACAAGGCCAAATCCATCGAAAAGGCCCTGTCCATGCTTGACAACGAAACACTTTCCACGAAGGAATAATACCATGCTGGTCATGATAGACAACTACGACTCGTTCACCTACAATCTGGTCCAGTATCTGCGGATGCTCGGCACGGAGATTCAGGTTTACCGAAACGACGCCCTGACCCTAACCGAACTGTTTGACCTTCAGCCCGAAGGCATCGTGATTTCACCGGGGCCGGGCCGTCCCGATACGGCGGGGATTTCCCTGGACGTGATCCGGACCTTCGCCGGAAAAATTCCCATTCTGGGGGTCTGCCTCGGCCATCAGAGTATTGCCCAGGCCTTCGGCGCAACCATCGTTTCGGCCAAAAAACTGATGCACGGCAAGACCTCCATGATAACAAACGACGGAAAACATTTATTCCACGGCATGAGCAAACCCTTCCAGGCCATGCGCTACCATTCCCTGGCCGTCTCCCGGGAGGGTTTCCCCGACTGCCTTGCCGTCACCGCCGAATCGGAAGATGGTGAAATCATGGGTATCCGGCACCGGGAACATCTGATCGAAGGCATCCAGTTCCACCCCGAATCCATCATGACCCCCACGGGCAAACGGCTTCTGCGGAATTTCCTGAACCTGTCCCGGGGACAACTCAGCGACTAATCATCCAAGGAGACGATCATGTTCAAGGAAAGCATCACCAAAATCATCAAACGCATCGACCTGACCGACGCCCAGATGGGCCAGATGATTTCAACGATTTTAGACGGCACGCTGACAGACACCCAGATCGCCGCCTTCATGGCAGCCCTGGCCACCAAGGGGGAAACCTACCAGGAACTGGCCGGGGCGGCCCAGGCCATGCGACGCCACGCCGTCCGCATTCATGTGAACGACACCACCGTCATCGACACCTGCGGCACCGGCGGCGACGGCATGAACACCTTCAACATCTCGACCACCACGGCCTTCGTGGTGGCGGGTTGCGGCGTCACCGTGGCCAAACACGGCAACCGGCGCGTGTCCAGCCAATGCGGCAGCGCCGATGTGCTCGAATGCCTGGGCGTCAACCTCGATGTGGACCCGGAGGTGGTCGAGGAAGCCATCGCCGAGGTGGGCATCGGCTTTTTGTTCGCGCCCAAATACCACGGCGCCATGCGCTTTGCAGCCAAAGCCCGCCAGGAAACCGGCATCCGGAGTATATTCAACATGCTGGGCCCCCTGTCCAATCCGGCGGCGGCCAACTGCCAGCTTTTGGGCGTCTACGCTCCGGAGCTGACCGAAATGTTCGCCCGGGCCCTGAACGCACTGGGAACCCGGCGGGCCTTCGTGGTCCACGGCCATGACGGGCTCGATGAAATCACGGTCTGCGCCCCCACACGGGTGTCGGAGCTCCACCAGGGGATGGTCAAAACCTACGACATCCATCCCGAAGAATTCTTCGAGGAAACGGCCGATCCCAAAGACCTTCTGGGCGGCGATGCAGAGGAAAACGCACGTATCACCGAGCGCATTCTGATGGGCAGCGAACACGGTCCCAAACGTCATGTGGTGCTGATCAACGCTGCTGCGGGCCTGGTCGCCGCCGACAAGGCAGGCACCCTCAAACAGGGACTCGAGCAGGCCGCCGACGCCATCGACAGCGGCCGTGCCATGGAAAAACTGAAGGCCCTCGCGGACTTCACACAAACCAACGGATAAGACCATGAGCCGGGATTTTTTGTCGATCATCGTCGACCACAAAAAAAAGGAAATCGAAGCCGCCCAAAAGGCCATTGATCTCAACGACCTGAAACGGGCGGCACACCAAAGGACCGAGTACCGCCCGTTCTACGACACCCTGAAACAGGGTAAGGGCCGGGGCGTCAACATCATCGCCGAGATCAAGCGGGCCTCCCCGTCCAAGGGCGATATCGCCCCGAACCTCAACCCGGCGGATCTGGCTGAAAAATACCAAAGGGGCGGCGCCGCCTGTTTATCCGTGCTGACCGACGAGCGGTTCTTCAAGGGCGGGTTTTCAGATTTCGACCAGGCCCGGGCGGCCTGCGACCTTCCCATGCTGCGCAAGGATTTCCTGATCTCCGTATACCAGATCTATGAAGCCGCGGCGCTGGGTGCCGACGCTGTCCTTCTGATCGCCCGGATTCTGACGGCGGATGCCTTGAAAACCCTGCTGGCCCTGAGCCGGGATCTGGGCATGGACGCTCTGGTGGAAATTCACAGTGAGAAGGATCTGGAAACGGCCCAGGGCGCGGGGGCCAGACTGATCGGCATCAACAACCGGAACCTTGCCTCTTTTGAAACCGATCTCGACACCGCCACCCGGCTCTGCAAGGCTCTGGACACGGACCAGATCCCCGTGGCGGCCAGCGGCATCGCCAATCGGAACGACATCGACCGGAACCTTGCCGCCGGCATTCACCACTTCCTGATCGGCGAAAGCCTGGTCAAGGCCGACGACACGGTGGCCTTCATGCAGAGCCTGATTCATGGGGAGGCATTGTCATGATCTGCCCCCAGATCAAAATCTGCGGCCTGACCCGGGTGGACCAGGCCCTTGCCTGCGCCCGCCTGGGAGCCGACGCCATCGGTCTGGTGTTTTACCCCAAAAGCCCCCGGAACGTCAGCGACGAAACGGCCCGCGACATCTGCCGGGCCCTGCCGGGCACGGCGACCCCCACCGGAGTCTTTGTCAACGAGACCTTTGATGTCATCATGGATAAAGTCAATCGCTGCGGACTTAAGGCGGTTCAGCTTCACGGCAGCGAAAGCCCGGATCTGGTGCGTCGTCTTATCGATGAGCACCTGCCGGTGATCAAGGTTCTTTACATGGAAAGCGAGCCCGCCGTCGACCGGGTCGATGACTATCCGGCCACGGCCTTTCTGGTGGAATGCGCCAAGGGCATTTTGCCCGGAGGCAACGCCCTTTCCTGGAATTTCGAACGGGTCCGGGAACTCAAAACGGACAAACCCATCCTGATCGCAGGGGGCCTTTCACCGGACAACATCATCCAGGCCGTCACCGCGGCCCGCCCCCTGGGCGTAGATGTCAGCACAGGTGTTGAAAAAAGCCCGGGCATCAAGGATTTATCCAAAGTCGACGCCTTTATCATGGCCGTCAAACAGACGGCCCTTGACAGACCTTCAAGGAGAATTTTCTAAATGGCAACACACCAGAACCAGCCAGACGAACGGGGACATTTCGGAATCTACGGGGGGCGCTACGTGGGAGAGACCCTGATGCCCGCCATCCTCGAACTCGAGACGGCCTACCGGGACATCTGCGGTCGGCCCGAATTCATCGAAGAACTCAAAAAACTGTTCACGGATTATGTGGGGCGCCCCACGCCGCTGTACCATGCAAAGCGCCTTTCCGAGCATCTCGGCGGGGCCGCCGTTTACCTGAAACGGGAAGACCTGGCCCACACCGGGGCCCACAAGATCAACAACACTCTGGGTCAGGCCCTTCTGGCACGATTCATGGGCAAAACCAAACTGATCGCCGAAACCGGCGCCGGTCAGCACGGGGTGGCCACCGCCACCGTGGCGGCCCTGTTCGGCATGGAATGCCGGGTGTTCATGGGTGTGGAAGACATACGGCGTCAGGCCCCCAACGTGCAGCGGATGAAACTTCTGGGCTCGACTGTGATCCCCGTGGAGTCCGGAACGGGCACCTTGAAGGACGCCATGAACGAAGCCTTACGTTACTGGGTGGGTGCCGTCGAAGACACCTTTTACGTGATCGGTTCCGTGGCCGGTCCCCATCCCTACCCCGCCATGGTTCGGGATTTCCAGAAAATCATCGGAGAAGAAGCCCGGGCCCAGATCCTGGCCGACGCAGGACGGCTGCCCGATCTTCTGGTGGCCTGTGTGGGCGGGGGCAGCAACGCCATGGGTTTGTTCTACCCCTTTCTCGATGATCCGGTTACCATCCTCGGCGTGGAAGCGGCGGGCCGGGGCATCGAAACCGGCAAACACGCCGCCACCATCGGACACGGCAGCGTGGGCGTGCTTCACGGCTCCAAATCCTACGTGCTTCAGGACGACGACGGCCAGATTTTAGAAGCCCACTCCATTTCGGCCGGGCTGGACTACCCCGGCGTGGGACCGGAGCATTCGTTTCTCAACGATCTGAAACGGGTCCGCTACGAATCCATCACCGACGATGAGGCCATGAACGCCCTTGAAACCCTCTGCCGACTGGAAGGCATCATCCCGGCCCTTGAAAGTTCCCATGCCCTGGCCCAGGCAATGATCTCCGCCCGAACCATGAGCAAAGACAAGATCATCCTGGTCAATCTGTCCGGCCGGGGAGACAAGGACCTGGGGACCGTGTTTTCCGTGCTCAACGAGAAAAAGGAGTAAGCGACCATGAATCGAATCGAACAAACATTCGCCTCACTGAAAGATAAAGGGGAAAAGGCCCTGGTGGGTTTCATCAGCGCCGGAGACCCCGATCCTCACACCTCCCTCACCCTGATCGACGCCATGGTCGACGGCGGCCTGGACGTACTTGAACTGGGCATCCCCTTTTCAGACCCCACGGCCGACGGGCCGGTGATTCAGCGCTCATCATCCCGGGCGTTGACGGCGGGCACCCGGCTTTCCACCGTGCTTGACATGACCCGGAAGCTCCGTGAACGCACACAGATTCCCATCATCTTGTTTTCCTATTACAACCCCATCCACCGCTACGGGGCCGAGGCGTTCTGCAACGACGCCCTTGCGGCCGGAGCCGACGGGGTACTGGTGGTGGATCTGCCTCCCGAGGAAGCCGACGAACTCACCCGGTTCATGGACCGGGACCGTTTTTCCATGATCCGGCTGGTGGCCCCCACCACGTCCGAAGACCGGATGGCCGCCATCGCGGGAGGCGCCTCGGGATTTATCTATCTGGTATCCAAAACCGGGGTCACCGGCAGTGACGGCCTGGACACGACGGATATCGGCGATCTCTGCCGGCGTCTCAAAACGAAAACCGACCTGCCGGTCTGCATCGGATTCGGCATTTCCACGGCCTCCGATGTGTCGGCCATCGCCCGGGTCGCCGACGGCGTGGTCATCGGCAGCGCCTTTGAACGCACCATTGAAACCCATATCGGCCATGTCGAACTGCCTTCGATATTACGTGAGCAGGTGCGTGATTATAAAAAAGCGACACGCTGTTAAAAAAATGCTTGCATCCAATGACGTCCAGATATATTGTTCTGCCACAATTCACCAGGCAAAGCCTCCCAAGCCGGTTTGGCCTGTGGATTGTTCATTGTCCCCACAGTGAATGATGCCGCCCCGGAATTCGTTTCGGTTCATGTCGAAACACATCGCGGCCATGACCGACTCCAACGGCTGTGATACCGATGATCCCGGGCCCCGGAAACCGATCCCCTCCCTTCACCGGGAGGGCCGGAACGTGGAGGGTGCTGATTGATATATCCTTTCCTGTATTCAATCACCCCCCCCCGCACCCTCCACTTCCGGATATCTTCTCCCCCGATCAACACACCTGAATCACAACCCAATGTCATTAATCTGGTTATGCACTTCCCTCAAGTTGGAGGTGATCTTCCTATTGTTAAACCACCCGTTCGCGTTGCTCACTGAAGGGCACGAAGAGCACGAAGAAGGGCGTAAATAGGGGGCTTTTCTTCGTGATCCTTCGTGTTCTTCAGTGAGCGCAGCGAACGGGTGGTTAATAAACCTGTAGCTTTTCTCAAGGGGAAAGCCTCTCACCTTATAGACACACCGAAAAAACCAAAACCAAAGCCATAACCAACCCAATGTCATTATTTTAAGTAAGACCTTGATGGGCACGCTTTGCTTTGCACATCAACTGAACTATTCGTTCACGTTCACGAGCACGTGCACGGCAGGCCGAGACCTGTTTGACCGTCTCGTCCCACGCCGGTTGAACCATCTGACGACAGCGGTCAACGTGTCGTCGGCCACCATCGTGCTCGTGACCGTAAACGTGAACGGCATGAATCCGTCCCGCAGGAAAAAAGATCATACATGCGATTTCCCGGGACATCCCCCGTCCTGATTTGACGGTTTCACACTTTTCCGGTATATATTCAATCAGATTGCGAAAACGCCCTCCCGGATTGAATCACGGGTGGGTGGTAGACCTCCGATGGCAGAATTCCAATCCGGCCGTCACCAACCGATCAGGGACAGGAGCGACATGCGTGTTTCAGCCGAAAAAATCATAGGTTTTCTTCTTTTGACCGCCCTGTGCGGCCTTGTCCCGGGAACAGTTCAGGCCGCCTCCTCTTCCTTCGACGCCACCGCCGCCCGGATCCGGGTGCTCAAGCAGGAATTCGACAGGAAAAACAAAGCCGTCGACGACCGGTACCGGGAAAGCTTCAACGCCATCGAAAAAGATTATTACCTGCTGATCAACAAAGCCGAACTGGACGTGCCCAAACCGCCTGAGCCCAAGGACCTGTTCGAGACCCAGGCGGAATACGCCAGGCGGCTCGATGATTACAAACTGGCCTTCGACAAGGCCGAAAAGAAAAAAAACCGCACCATCAAAAAAATCAAGCAGGAGTACAACCTCAACTTTTACATGTCCCGGGAAGAGGTCCGTTTGCTCAAGGAAAAGATCCAGGTTCTCCAACCCCTGATCGATGAATTACAGACCATCCAGAACACCCGGCATCCTGTCCATGACGAGGCGGTTCAGGTCATTCTCTTCGAACCCGAACCGGAGAAGAACCGTTTTCCCATTCATCTTGTTGTCGGCGAGACGCGATACACCGAATACTGGTCCTACAGCGACCGAGAAACGGCACGAATCTTCTGGAAAAACAAATCCGCCCTGAAAGGAGAAAAACTTGTTCAATGCGTCAGCCCGGACGGGGCCACCATCACCTGGCCGCTGACCGCCATTCGGGTAACCAACACACATACCGGCGACCGCCGCGATTTTCTCATCGAAGAGCCGGTCCCCTTCCATGAAATCACCCTTTTCAACGACATGAAAAACGAAGCTCTGCCCGCCGCCGAATTGATGGTCGCCCTGAAGGATGTGATCACGGGGCCGGTGGCCGACATGCAGTTCATTTTCATCTCACCCCGTTCGTTCATGATGGGCAGCCCCCGTCAGGAAATCGGACGCTGGGCCAACGAAACCCGGCACAAGGTCAGGCTCACCCGGGGATTTTATATTCAGACCACCGAAGTGACCCAGGGGCAATGGCGTGATATCATGGGTGACAACCCGTCCGTCTTTTCGCGGTGCGGCTCCGACTGCCCCGTTGAAAATGTCTTCTGGGGTGATGCCCTGGAATTCATTGACCGGCTCAACAAACGGGAAGGCACGGACAAGTACCGGCTGCCCACCGAAGCCGAGTGGGAATTCGCCTGCCGGGCCGGAACCACGACCATGGGGGCCTACGGGGATGATCCCGCAAAGCTCCCCGAATACGGATGGTTCAAGGACAATGCAGACGGCACGCCCCATCCCGTGGCCCAGCTCAAGCCCAACGCCTGGGGCCTCTACGACATGCACGGCAATGTATCCGAGTGGTGCAGCGACTGGTTCGGCCCCTATCCCGACCATGAGGTCACCGACCCCAAGGGTCCCTACTCCGGAAAATTCCGTGTCGCCCGGGGCGGCAACTGGTTCATGCCTGCCCGAAACGCCCGATCGGCGGATCGTAACGAAAACCTGCCCGGCGATCGAAGCGAATACATCGGATTCAGGGTAGTGAAGTCCCCATGAGAAGGCCCAATGTTTTTTTCCCGACCCGTCCGGGATCAACCTGGATCGGATATCATTTCTTATGCGAATGATTGTAACGACTTGACGTTCGATAAAAAAAATTTATAGGAAATTCCCCCAAAGATCAGGGACAAATTCACAGGAAAATGAATCGTAAGCTTCATGGACAAGCCCTTTCCTTCCTTCTTATAATCGGGTTAACCTTTTGGCTATGACATAAAATTTACATCATTATTTCAGATGGTTATATATCAGCACTTCGCTTTTTGCCGTCGCCGCCTTCCTGTCCGGGCCGGTGCCGGCGATCGGGAGCGTCTCGTGAAAGCGACCCGTTTCCGTTGATTGTTTTTATCAACACATATGAATGCATGAGGTGTAAAAATGATCAGAAAACAAACTGTTCAATCATTGAACCTGAGGCCATACACCAAGAACGGGTGCAACGATCTGTTCAGTGAAATCCACCGGAAGTACTCCACCCTGGACGATCTGGAAAATGATCTGAAAACCGGACACAACGACCCGGAAACGCTCAACAAAATCTGGTGGGTACTCAACTACCACTCGGAAATGATGGACCAGTCCCGCCGCCTCAGGGCCATCGTGGAAACCAAGCTGGACACCCTGGCCGACATGGGTTGAGGGCTTTGATCGTTCATCTGATCTCCGTGACGCCTGCTCGAACAACGATCCCCTTGCCCTTCGCCTTCAATCGCATTGTTTTCCCCGCCGTAACGCTTTTTTAATTTTGTTTTGCTTCCATCGTGTATATAATCCCCGATCAAGGACCGGTCGGGAGCGTACACCGCGCTTCCGACCCGCGTCGTTTGACCATGCCGTGGCGACACCGTCAGCCGACAACGCATCGGCTGATCGGTTCACGGCATTTCGACGAGACGTTGAAACCATTCACCGACCTCGACAAGGACAGCCCATGAGCCGAAAAAATCCCAAATCCTTCGAAGAGATGATCGTCAGCCCCAAAGAGGCCATCGAGCACATCGAACCGGGCATGAGCATTTTCATCGGAACCGGGGCGGCCGAGCCCCGGACCCTGGTCAAACACCTGATGGATTCCCATGAACCGAATCTTCAGGATCTGGAATTGATCCAGATCATCAGTTTCGGAGACGCCATCTCCATCAAGGAACTGTCTCACCTGAAATTCCGTCTGAAAACCTTCTTTTCAGGCTGGATCGCCGATGAGGCCATCACCTCGGGGCGTGTCGACTACATTCCCAGCCGCTATTCGGAAATCCCCAACCTCATCGAATCGGGTCTTTTGACCATCGACGCCGCCTTCATCCAGGTGACCCCGCCCAATGAAGCAGGGTATTGCAGCCTTGGCGTGGCCGTGGACGTGGCCCGGCAGGTCATGGCCAAGGCCTCGATCATCATTGGAGAAATCAACCCCGACGTGCCCCAGACCTTCGGAGACACCTTCATTCATATCAGTGATTTCGACTATTTCGTCCAGTCAACCGAAAAGCCCATCTGCTTCGACCGCTGGCCCGAAGATCCGGTCTTTGACATCATCGCCCGAAACGTGGCGTCAGTGATCGAAGACGGAAGCTGCCTGGTCTATTCCATCGGCCCCCTGTTCGAAGCCCTGAGCAAAACCCTGGTCGACAAAAAAGACCTGGGCATCCATTCTCCGTTCATCACGGACGCCCTGATGGATCTGATCCGCAGCGGCGCAGTCACCAACCGCAAAAAAAGGATCTTCAAAGGAAAAACCCTGGTGTCCTACGCCCTGGGAACCCCCGCGCTGATGAAATGGCTGGACGCCAACCCCCTCATCGAATTCCAGGCCATCAACGAAGTGTTCAGCCCGGTCTTGATCGGCAAGAACCCCAACTTCGTGGCCATCATCCACACGCGCAAGGTGGATCTTTACGGCAACGTGGCGCTCCATGTGGGCAAAGGCAACGTGGCCACCGGCCCGGTGGAGGTCATCGATTTCTTTAACGGAGCCGAACTGTCCCGGGGGGGACGGACCATCTTCGCCCTGTCCAGCCGGAACCTCAAGGGCGAACCCAACATCAAGCTGTCCGTGGACACCTACCCCAACTGCCTGAACGTCAAGGAATCCGTGGATCTGGTGGTCACCGAATACGGCGCGGCCAGTCTCAAGGGACGCACCGTAAGGGAACGTGCCCAGGCTCTCATCGAAATCGCCCATCCCGAGGACCGTGCCGCGCTGATTCGACAGGCCAAGGAGCACAAACTGATTTATCAGGATCAGATCTTTCTCGAACACAGCAGCCACCTTTACCCCGAAGACATCTCCACCCGGGAAACGTTCAAGAACAACACCGTGGTAAGGTTCCGCGCCATCAGGCCCTCGGACGAGGAAGGCATGCGGCGTCTGTTTTACCGGTTTTCGGATACGGCAGTGTATTACCGGTATTTCACTCCGGTGACTGCCATGCCCCACACCAAGATGCAGAGTTACGTGAACATCGACTACGGTACCACCATGTCCATCGTGGGGCTTGTGGGGGATGTGGGCCATGGCCGGATCATTGCCGAGGCCCGCTTCGTGATGAACACGGACAAGACCTTCGCGGATGTCGCCTTTGTCGTGGACGAGGAATACCAGAATCTCGGCATCGCCTCCTACCTGTACAAACGGCTGATCGAACTGGCCAAAGAACAGGGGCTCAAAGGATTCACGGCGGACGTTCTGTCCTCCAATCGGGAAATGATGAAGGTACTGGGAAAATTCGGCGTGGACCTCAAGTCACGCATGGAAGACGGCGTGTATGCCTTAACCATTTTATTCAAGCAGGACTGAAAAAACATGATTTTAAAGCTGTTTCTTGCGTTTACCCTGATTCCGATGATCGAAATTTTTCTTCTGATTAAAATCAGCTCCATTTTAGGCCCCCTGACCGCCATCATTCTGGTGATCGCCACCGGTTTCGCCGGAGCCAACCTGGCCAAGATCCAGGGCGTCCAGACCGTGAAGCGTATCAATGAATCGCTGCATCAGGGCATTATGCCCGGCGACGACATCATCGACGCCTTTTTGATCCTCATCGCCGGCATCGTCCTCATCACCCCCGGCCTGTTGACCGACATCGCCGGCATTCTGCTCCTGATCCCCGGCACCCGGAACCGCGCCAAGGCCTGGCTCAAACACACCCTCGACCGCCTGATCCGAAGCGGCCGCTTCCAGATCAGGCGGTATTGAAAACCCCGGAAGGAGGCCCCGTGACCGCCGACGAACTTCGCGCCATTATGAGTTACCTGAGAGACAACGTACATCTGGAAACCGAATCCCCGGACGAACCGGTACGGATCATGTTCGAGCGACCCGACCGGGATACGATGATCGCGGACGGCCTCAACCCCGCCGGAACGGACCTGGTCCTTTCGGCCCCCTGGTACGAGGACATGATCACGGACATCGTCGAAACCCCCGATTTCTGTGAGCCCGACGACAGCCCCGACCAGATCCTCGAATACGCCCGGGACGTGGTCACCGACACCCTGCGCAAGCGGGTGCCCCTGGGATAAATTCTATGAAAAAAGTTTTTGAACCGCACTGGCCGGGGACAGGAAGCCCTGTTCCACGTCTTTCATGATCTTGGGAAGGAGGGTCTGGATGCGGGGGTCGGTGTGGAAGCGGCGATGGAGTTCGGATTCGATCATCTGGTTCAGCCAGGAAAGGGTCTGTTTGCGGCGTTTGGCGGTAAGGGCGCCGTGGGCGCTAAGGGCATGGTGATGGCGCAGGACCGTGTCCCAGACATCGCCGATGCCCCGGTTTTCAAGGGCGCTCACCGTATGGACCACGGGCGTCCAAAGCGGGGATTCGGGGGCCAGGTAATGAAGGGCGTTTTCGTAATCCTGCCGTGCTGTTTCCGCCTGGGCGACGGTGTCGCCGTCGGCCTTGGTGATGACGACGGCATCGGCCACCTCCATGATGCCCCGTTTGATGCCCTGGAGTTCGTCTCCGGCTCCGGCCAGCATCAACAACAGAAAAAAATCCACCATGGAAGCCACGGCGGTTTCAGACTGCCCCACCCCCACGGTTTCCACGATCACCACATCGAACCCGGCGGCTTCGCACACGATCATGGTTTCACGGGTCCGGGCCGCGACCCCGCCCAGGGTCCGTCCGGCGGGTGACGGCCTGATAAACGCCATGGGATGACAAGCCAGTTGCTCCATACGGGTCTTGTCCCCCAGGATGCTTCCCCCGCTGCGAACGCTGGACGGGTCCACGGCCAGAACAGCCACCCGGTGATTCAGTCCGATCAGCGCAAGCCCAAGACGTTCGATGAAGGTGGACTTGCCCACGCCGGGGACTCCGCTGATGCCCAGACGGATGGCCCTGCCGGCATGGGGCAGAAGGCGGTCGACCAGCATCCGTGCCGGCTCCTGATGGTCCGGATGAACGCTTTCGACCAGGGTGATGGCCCGGCCCAGACGACGCAGATCGCGTCTTAGCACCCCGTCTTTTAAATCGTCGATATCAACCGTTACCATGGAGAATCTTTTCCAGGGCATCCAGTACCCGGTCAGCGGCGTCGGGTACGGGAGTGCCGGGACCGAACACGCAGATAACCCCGCATTGATAGAGGAATTCGTAGTCGGACGGCGGGATGACGCCGCCCACCGCCACCTTGATGTCGGAGGCCCCCATGGCCGACAGATGACGGATCAGCTCGGGAACCAGCACCTTGTGCCCGGCGGCCAGGCTGGAGACCCCCACCATGTGCACATCGTTCTCCACCGCCATTTTCGCGGCCTCTTCAGGGGTCATGAACATGGGACCAAGGTCCACGTCAAAGCCGAAATCGGCAAAGGCCGTGGCAATGACCTTGATGCCCCGGTCATGGCCGTCCTGTCCCATTTTCACCAGAAGCCCCCTGGGCCTCCGGCCTTCCCGGGCCAGAAAATCGTCACAGCGTTTGCGAAGCCGGGAAAGGGTATCGGACGTATCGCATTCCGCCGCATACACGCCGGAGATGCACCGTGTGGTGGCCACATACCGTCCGAAGACCTTTTCCACGGCCTCGGACACCTCGCCCACCGTGGCCCGGACCCGGACCGCTTCGATGGCGGCCTCAAGGAGATTCCCGTCGGTTTCGGCGGCCCGGGTCAGATCGGCCAGGGTCTTCTGCACGCGGGTGTTGTCCCTCTTCTCCCGAAGGGTCTTCAGCCGTGCGATCTGCTCGTCGCGCACCGTGGACGATACCTCGCGGACCGCAAGGGGAGGCTCGCCGTCGATCCGGTATTTGTTGACCCCCACGATCACGTCCCTGCCCATGTCGATGCGGGCCTGCCGCTTTGCCGCCGACTCCTCGATTCTCATTTTCGGCATGCCCGTTTCAATGGCTTTGGCCATGCCGCCCAAATCCTCGACGTCCTGAATGATCTTACGGGCCTGGATGACAATGTCGTTGGTCAAGGCTTCCACATAATACGATCCGCCCAGGGGATCCACCACCCGGCAGACCTGGGATTCCTCCTGAACGAGGATCTGGGTGTTGCGTGCAATGCGGGCCGACAGCTCGGTGGGCAGGCTCACGGCCTCGTCGAAGGCGTTGGTGTGCAGGGACTGGGTCCCGCCCAACACGGCGGACAGGCATTCCAGGGTGGTCCGCACGATGTTGTTGTAGGGGTCCTGTTCGGTCAGGCTCCAGCCCGAGGTCTGGCAATGGGTTCGCAGCATGCGGGAGGCGGTTTTTTTCGGGTTGAACCGCCCCATCAGCTCGTTCCACAGAAACCGGGCCGCCCTCAGCATGGCGATCTCCATGAAAAAATTCATCCCGATGCCGAAGAAAAACGACAGGCGGGGGGCGAAGTCGTCGATGTCCAGACCGGCTGCAAGGGCCGCCTTAACGTATTCCAGGCCGTCGGCCAGGGTAAAGGCCGTCTGGAGCACCGAGTCGGCGCCGGCTTCCATCATGTGATAACCGCTGATGCTCACCGAATTGTATTTCGGCATATGCCTTGAACAGTAGCCGATGATATCGGATACGATCCGCATGGACGGGCCCGGCGGATAGATGTAGGTGTTCCGGGTCAGGTATTCCTTGAGAATGTCGTTCTGGATGGTACCGGTGAGTTTTTCCTTCGAAACGCCCTGCTCTTCCGCCGCCACAATGTACCCGGCCATGACCGGCAGAACGGCCCCGTTCATGGTCATGGACACGGACATTTCGTCAAGGGGAATCCGGTCGAACAGGATCTTCATGTCCTCCACCGAATCCACGGCCACGCCGGCCTTGCCCACGTCGCCGGTCACCCGGGGGTGATCCGAATCATAGCCCCGGTGGGTGGCCAGGTCAAAGGCCACGGAAAGCCCCTTCTGCCCGGCGGCCAGGTTTTTCCGGTAAAAATCGTTGGACTCCCGGGCCGTGGAAAAACCGGCGTACTGACGGATGGTCCAGGGACGTCCGGCATACATGGTGGCCTTGGGCCCCCGCACAAAGGGTTCAAGGCCCGGCAGGGTGTTCACGCCGGGCAGGTCCTCGATATCCTCCGCCGTGTACAGGGGCTTGACGGTGATACCCTCGGGGGTCTGCCAGTCCAGTGACGACAGCGGTTTGCCGCGTAGTTCCTTTTCCGCCAGACGGGTCCAGGTTTCTTTCAGGGGATGATCTGCCATGGGTTTCTCCTTTTCTTGGATCAATCGTCACACCGCTCGCACAATTCCACCAGAACGCCCTGGGTGGCTTTGGGATGAATAAAGGCGATCCGGGCGCCGCCGGCACCGATCCTCGGCGTCTGATCGATCAGCGGAACGCCCTTTTCCTTGAGTTCGCGAAGACTTTCGTCAATGTCCTCGACCCGAAAGGCGATGTGCTGGATTCCCTGTCCCCGTTTTTCGATGTAACGGGCCACGGGACCGTCGGGAGCGGTGGATTCCAGCAGTTCTACCTCGCTGTCTCCCACCGGGAAAAACGCCGTGGTCACCTTCTGCTCGGCCACGGTCTCCTGCCCCTCCATGGGCAGCCCCAGGATGTCGGACCAGAAATGACGGCCCTCGTCGATGGCGTTGACGGCGATGCCGATGTGATCGATCTTGAGCACCTTCATGGATCCTCCTCACGAAATGAATGCATCGTTTATGATTTTTTTATCTTGTATGGTGGTGATGGCGTGCAACAATTCTGAACGAGCGCTCAGTCAGATCACCCGTACCATGGCGGCGTTTTTATTGTCAAGCGGTTTTGATGTTCGCAGGCTAACGCAGACCAATTATGACGGCTTCGAAAAAAGTCCGATTTCTGCGTTGCGCTTCATCCCTCGTCACTGCGGCGTACCTTTAGTACGCCTCATTCCTCGGGATTCGCGACGCCTTGAACTCGAACGTTTTTCTTTGCCGTCATGTGATGACATTATACAGGATCATCAATTATGAGATCGTTACTTGATCCTCATGGAAAGGTCCACGGCGCGGGCCTGGTGGGTCAGGGCGCCGGAGGAGATGATGTCGACGCCGGTTTCGGCAAGGGCTTTAAGCTGCTCCTTGACCACGGAGCCGGACACCTCGACCAGGGCGCGTCTGTCGATGACGGCCACGGCGTCGCGGATCTGATCGAGATCCATATTATCGAGCATGATCACGTCGGCGCCGGCGGCAAGGGCCTCGCGGACCTCATCCATGGTGGTGACCTCCACCTCGATTTTCACCAGGTGGGAGACGTGGCGGCGGATCCGGTCCACGGCGTGTTGAATGCCGCCGCAGGCCGCGATGTGGTTGTCCTTGATCAGGACTCCGTCGTACAGGGCCATGCGATGGTTGTAAGCCCCGCCCACCCGGACGGCGTATTTTTCAAGGGTGCGAAATCCGGGAATGGTTTTCCGGGTGTCGACCAGACGGGCTGTGCTGCCTTTCATTTCCTCGGCGTAGGATCTGACATTGGTGGCGATGCCCGACAGACGCTGAAGGAAATTGAGGGCGGTCCGCTCGCCTTTGAGCAGGGCCCTCAGGTTGCCCGCAAAGGTCATGACGGTCTCACCCTTTTTCACGGCGTCCCCGTCGGAAAACACGGTGGAAATGACGACGTCCGGATCGAGCATGCGAAACACGTCCTCAGCCACGGCGGTGCCGCACACGATAAGATCCTCTTTGGCCACGATATACCCTTCGCCCCGGGTTTCGGCCTCGATGGCGTAATCGGAGGTGATGTCCCCCGACCCGATATCCTCGGCAAAGGCCAGTTCGATCAAATGCCTGACTGTCAAATCCATCCTCAACCTGCCTATGCCATCGTTTTAATTTTATTTAAATTTTCTAGATACTTATCGAGTTTTTCACGGGCTTCCCGATGCTGGGCGCGGACTTTTTCGACCACATCCTCGGGGGCCTTGCCGACGAAGCCGGGGTTATCGAGTTTTTTGGCGATGCCGTCCACCTCTTTCTCCAGCTTGGCGATGGCTTTTTCCAGGCGGGCCGCTTCCTTGTCGAAATCGATGACGCCCTTGAGGTTCACGAAAACACTGGCCTCACCCACGATGGCCGTGGCCGAGGATTTGGGTTTCTCACCGACGGGCGTTATGTCGAAGGCGTCGAGCCGGGAGAGAATCATGATCAGATCCTTGTGGGCGGCGGCCGTCTCCCGAACCGGCGAATCGTCGCTCTGGAACTGGACCGAAAGATTAAGTGACGGCGCGATATTCATTTCCCCCCGGATGTTCCGGATGCCTGAAATCACACCCATGACCAGATCCATGTCCTTTTCTGCAGTGTCGTCGATCACAAGATCGTCCCGGTCGCCGGGATAGACGGCGGTCATGATCGAGCCGTCGGTGCCGGGAATCCGGCTCCAGATCTCTTCGGTCACGAATGGAATCAGGGGATGGAGCAGGACCAGGGTATCGCGAAGCACCCGGTAGAGGACGGCCTTGGACGCCGTCATGCAGGCATCGCCGTTTTTGCCGTAGAGCGCCGGTTTGGAGGCTTCCAGATACCAGTCGCAGAATTCGTTCCAGACGAATTTATAAAGGGCCGCAGCGGTTTCATTGAAATGGTAGCCGTCGAGGGTTCGGGTGACCTCGTCGGTAACTTTTTTGAGGCGCGATAGAATCCAGTGATCGCAAAGCCCCATGTGCTCGGGGGCCAGATCGGGATAGGCTTTGTCAAGATGCATGAAGGAAAAACGGGCCGCATTCCAGAGTTTGTTGATGAAGTGCCGGTAGCCCTCGACCCGCGCCAGACTAAGCTTGATGTCCCGACCCTGGGCCGCGAAGGCCGTCAGGGTAAACCGGAAGGCGTCGGTACCGTAGGTGTCGATGACCGTCAGAGGGTCGATGACATTGCCCTTGGACTTGCTCATTTTCTGGCCGTCCTCATCCCGGACCAGGGCGTGGATGTAGACATCCTTAAACGGTACCTCGTCCATGAAATGAAGGCCCATCATCATCATGCGGGCCACCCAGAAAAAGAGGATGTCAAACCCCGTCACCAGGGTTGCCGTGGGGTAGAAGGTTTTCAAGAGATCGGTGTCATCGGGCCAGCCCATGGTGGAAAAAGGCCAGAGGGCCGAGCTGAACCAGGTGTCCAGCACATCGGTATCCTGTGTCAGACGGGTTTTCCCGCAGGCCGGGCAGACCGTGGGATCGTCCATCTCCACGATGACCTCGCCGCAGTCTTCGCAGGTCCAGACCGGAATACGGTGGCCCCACCAGATCTGGCGAGAGATGCACCAATCGCGGATATTGTTCATCCATTCGTAATAGGTTTTGGCCCAGTGTTCGGGAATGATGCGCGTCCTGCCCTCTTCCACGGCCTTGATCGCTTTTTCGGCCAGGGGCTTGGTGCTGACAAACCACTGGAGGGAGAGGTTGGGCTCGATGATGGTTTTGCAGCGGTAGCAATGACCCACACTGTGGGCATGATCGTCGACCTTGACCAGAAGCCCTTCCTGTTCCAGGGCGGCCACGGCCTGTTTGCGGCACTCTTCCCGGGAAAGACCGGCAAAGCGTCCGGCCCCGTCGAGCATGATGCCTTCGTCGCTGATCACCTTGGGGCTGTCCAGGTTGTGGCGGCGGCCGATATGGAAGTCGTTGGGGTCATGGGCCGGGGTCACCTTCAGGGCGCCGGTGCCGAAGCCCATTTCCACGTAAGAATCACGGATGATGGGGATGTCGCGGTCGGTCAGGGGAAGCTTGACCGTTTTGGCGGAGATGTTCTTATAGCGTTCGTCATCGGGATTGACCGCCACGGCCGTGTCGCCAAACATGGTTTCGGGCCGGGTGGTGGCCACCACGAAGAAGCCGGACCCGTCCGAAAAGGGATATTTGATATGATAGAGCTTGCCCTGCATGTCCTCGTAATCGACTTCCAGGTCGGCAAGGGCCGTGTTGCAGCGGGGACACCAGTTGATGATGTAGTCGCCGCGATAGATCAGCCCCTGCTTGTAGAGGGACACGAACACCTTGCGCACGGCCCGGGACAGGCCTTCATCCATGGTGAACCGTTCCCGGTCCCAGTCGCAGGAGGCACCCAGGCGTTTGAGCTGGTTGATGATGGCGCTGCCGGATTCCTCTTTCCATTGCCAGACCCGCTCGATAAATTTTTCCCGACCGATTTCATGGCGGGAGATGCCTTCGGAGGCCAGTTTCTTCTCGACCACGTTCTGGGTGGCAATACCCGCATGATCGGTGCCGGGCATCCAGAGAACGTTGTCTCCGCGAAGGCGCCGGTAGCGGCACAGGATATCCTGGAGGGTGTTGTTGAGGGCATGCCCCATGTGCAGAACCCCGGTGACGTTCGGGGGTGGAATGACAATGGCGTAAGGTGTTTTTTCACTTTTTTCATCAGCGCTGAACCGTTTTTCCCTGATCCAGACGTCGTACCATTTCTGTTCCACATCCCGGGGCTCGTACCCCTTGTCCAGCTGCTCTGTGCTCATTGCCGAAACCCTCGTCTTGTCTGATAATCACCGCACCATAACAAAAACTGGGAACTATGTGATAATTCCCAGTTTTCATTGAAAAAGAAAGCGTTATAGTATGTTTTGACGGATTTTACAATTCCATATTATCCCGTTTTTCATCATTCATCGGCCAGCAGGCCTTTAAGCCGTTCGATATCAGCGGACACGGCCCTGCCGAGAACCTCGGTGAGGATGGCGTCGATCTTTTCACCATAGAGTTTCCGGATCACCCGTTCCACGGCCTCATCGAGCATCTCCCGGCTGACGGAAAGGATCGGCTCGGAAGCGTCGCCGGTCGTGTCCTCGTCCAGTTCAAGCCCCAGGGAGGCGGCGATATGTTTAGCATCGTCCGCATGATGGGCACCGAGTTCCTTTTCGATTTCCGCTTCCAGCACTGAGAAGTCCGAACTGTCTTCCGGCTCAAGCTCCACGGTCCGGTCCCCGTCCCAGGTCATGTCCAGTAGATCGTCGTCCTTTGAATCCATGGGGGCATCCGCCTCATCGACAACGATATCGGAAAGATCCAGCAGATCTTCGTCCTCGTCGTCCCCGGCCCCAGCCGGAGACAGTTCAAGGGTTTCATCCAGCCCCTCACCGGATGGTTCGGCCTGGAGGGTCAGGTCAACGATGTCACTGTCGTCGGACGGCTCGGGCGGCGTCATCCGGAGATTATCGGCGGTCTGTTCGGCAAAGCTGTCGAAATCGAAATCTTCACCCACCGGTTCCGCTCCGAGAATCGTGGGGGAATGCTTACTTGAGGCCAATTCAAACTGAAGGTTTTCACAGGTCTGTTCGGCAAAATGCGAGAAATCACGCTCAGCGTCGGTTTCTTCCGGCTGGGCATCGAGATCGGCAACCGCCTCTTCCACCGCGGGCTCGGTCAGGTCCAGAACCGCTTCATCCTCGTCCAGCACCTGGGTGGCCGGTTCGGAAAGCTCCAGAATATCCTCGCCCTCCTCATCCGCCGGCTCGGTCAGATCCAGGACCGCTTCATCCTCGTCCAGCACCTGGGTCGCCGGTTCGGAAAGTTCCAGAATATCCTCGCCCTCCTCATCCGCGGGCTCGGTCAGCTCCAGGACCGATTCATCCTCGTCCAGCACCTGGGTCGCCGGCTCGGAAAGCTCCAGAATATCCTCGTCCTCCTCATCCGCAGGCTCGGTCAGCTCCAGGACCGATTCATCCTCGTCCAGCACCTGGGTGGCCGGTTCGGAAAGCTCCAGAATATCCTCGTCCTCCTCATCCGCAGGCTCGGTCAGCTCCAGGACCGATTCATCCTCGTCCAGCACCTGGGTCGCCGGTTCGGAAAGCTCCAGAATATCCTCGTCGTCCTCATCCGCAGGCTCGGTCAGCTCCAGGACCGCTTCATCCTCATCCAGAACCTGGGTCGCCGGTTCGGAAAGTTCCAGAATATCCTCGTCGTCCTCATCCGCGGGCTCGGTCAGCTCCAGGACCGCCTCATCCTCGTCCAGCACCTGGGTCGCCGGTTCGGAAAGCTCCAGAATATCCTCGTCGTCCTCATCCGCGGGCTCGGTCAGATCCAGGACCGCTTCATCCTCGTCCAGCACCTGGGTGGCCGGTTCGGAAAGCTCCAGAATATCGTCGTCGTCCTCATCCGCGGGCTCGGTCAGATCCAGGACCGCTTCATCCTCGTCCAGCACCTGGGTGGCCGGTTCGGAAAGCTCCAGAATATCGTCGTCGTCCTCATCCGCAGGCTCGGTCAGATCCAACACGTCCTCATCCCCGTCTATCCCCTGGGTGACCGGTTCGGACAAATCAAGAATATCATCGTCTTCCAGGAAGTTATCCATAAGCTCAATGATGTCGTCGTCCATGGTGCGGGTCACGGAATCGGTCAGATCCAGAATATCCTCATCCGTTCCATTTTCTTCGCCCTGAATTTCATGATCGGATTCATTGGCAACCAGAGGCAGGCTGTCTTCGGTGGAATCCTCCAGATCCGGAATCAATAAGTCGTCGTCCAGGGTCTCCGGATCCGGAGTCAGGGTCTCCGTCTTTCCAGAAGAAACAGGCTCCATCAGATCAATCACGGCGTCTTCGGTTTCATCAAACTCATTCAGATCGATGGTCGGCTGGGTGGGGTGGGACTGGGTCGGGCTTGAAAAATCATCAACGTCATCGGCGGGGATTGTCAAATCGATGGTTTTATCATCAAAAACAGGGTCATTCAGATCAATCGGTTCGTCATCATCGTGGCCAAACACGTCTTTTTCAGACTGTTTTTTTTCATCCATAAGGGATCGTCTCCAGTAAATAAACGATTCAACAACGTCGCCAAAGATAACAAAAATCAGATAAGCATTTTAAATCACTAAAGAAAAATAGTTCCAGTAAAAATACCACACGGCAAGATACCTGTCAAGACATTTGATATTATTGGCTTTAGCGCATTTCTAGCGATTCCGATGAAAAAACATCGCTCGCATCAACCACGCCTTAACGAGTTATTCAAGGATGATACAACCTCTTGAAATTTAGATGGTACGGGGATTGATCGGGGTTTCTCTCCCAACGGATTAACATCAACCATAAAGGAACATTCATAAACCTGTTCGAGAATTCCCCGGGTGATGACCTCATGAACCGTTCCTTCGTGAATCGATTTTCCGTTTTTGAGAACAAGTATTCTGTCCGCATACATGGCCGCCAGATTGATATCGTGCATGACCATGACCAGCGTCATGTTTTTTTCAATTTTCAAACGTTCCATCAGATCCATAATCCGGATCTGATGGGCCGGGTCCAGGGCCGAGGTGGGTTCATCCATCAGCACCACGGACGGCTCCTGGCAGATGGCCGAAGCGATGAAGACCCGCTGCCGCTCTCCGCCGCTTAGGCAGCAGACGGGCTGGCCGGCCAGATGGCCCACATCGGTAAACCCCATGGCTTCGTCAACCACGGCACAATCCCGCCGTGTTTCCATGCCCAGCAGGCCCTGGTGGGGAGCCCGGCCGCTCATCACCACTTCCCGAACGGTAAAGGGAAAATCCGTTGCCGTGAGCTGGGGGACAAAGGCGATTTTCCGGGCCAGTTCCCGGCGGGAATACCGGCCCATCGGACGCCCCTCAAGATAAACAGACCCGGTCTTTTCTTTTTCAATCCCCGCCAAACCCCTGAGCAGGGTACTTTTCCCCGCTCCGTTGGGACCGATGATCATAAAGCACTCACCCTGTTTAACGGCAAGGGAAAGATCATCGATGACGGGCCTGCCTCCGAATGAAAAGCGCAGTCCTTCGGCACATATCGCCACCGGTCGCGATATCGTCATGACAGCCCGTTCCCCTTTTGTTTTTTCAGGAGCACGATGAACACAGGCGCACCGATCATGGCGGTGATCACCCCCACGGGCATTTCTCCCTGATCGGGCAGTACCCGGGCCAGAAGATCGCAGACCACCAGGTAGGCCGCCCCGCCCAGCAGGCACGACGGCACGAGTATCCGATGATCCGGGCCCAGCATCATTCTGAAAATATGAGGAATCACCAGCCCGACGAAGCCCAGAAGACCGCCCTGGCACACCGTGGCGCTGACCATGAAGGAGGTGGTGACCAGAAGAACCAGACCCACCAACTGAACATTGACGCCCAGAGACATGGCCGTTTCATCCCCCAGAAGCAAAAGGTTCAGCGTATGGGCGAAAAGAAAGATCAGAACGAAACAAGGCAGCACGCTGACGGCCAGGATGCCCGTCTGGGTCATATCCGCCGAGGACAGGTCCCCCATCAGCCAGAACATGATGGTGTGGATCTTGCTGTCCTGAGTCAGGGAAATCAGAAACATGATCAGGGCCGAACAGAAGGCGTTGACCATGACCCCCGATAATATCACCGATTCTTTTTTCAGAGCGTTTTTCCGGGACGCCATCAGCACCACCAGAGTCAGGGTGATCATGCTGCCGAAAAAGGCGGTAAGACCCACGCCGGGGAACCGGGACAGGCCGATCATGATACCGATAATCGCACCGATGGCCGAGCCCCCCGACACACCCAGGATATAGGGTTCGGCCAGAGGATTCCGAAGCAGGGCCTGGAACACCAGGCCGCCCAGGGACAGAACGGCCCCGGAAAGGGCCGCCATCAGCACCCGGGGCAGTCGAATCCGCCAGAGGATGGACTCCATCATGGCACTTCCCTCGCCACGGAGGACCTGAATCAGATCACCAAGATGAATGGCCGACGATCCCGTGGACAGACCAAGAATCACGGCAAGGACCAACATGACACAAAGAGTCGGGATCACGAACATCAGGGTCTGGTTTACGGACAGCTTCACGGCGATGCCTCGAAAGGGGTTGAAAGGGGCACAAAGGCCGGATGAATCAGCGCCGTCAGCATTTCAAGACCCGAAACCAGCCTGGGTGTGGGCCGGTCAAGCACATCGGAATCCACGATATGGACCCGGTTCTGCCTGACCGCGGCCAGATCCGGCCAGGAAGACCACTGTTTTTTGACCTCTTCGAAAACCTGACCCCGGGCCATGGAGGTGATGATGATCACGTCGGGGTTCAGATGAAGCACCTCCTCGATGGAAAAACGCGGATAACCCGGCGTGATGCCCGCGATGTTGTCGGCCCCGGACAGGCGGATCAGTTCATCCAGAAAGGTTCCCCGGCCCACGCTGACAATGGGGGCCACCCCGATCTGGAAAAAGACCCGGGGCCGGTGCTTTAAACGGTCCGTAAAGGCTTTGACGTGCCGGATGCGATCGGAAAAGTCCCGGACCAGCCGGGCCGCACGTTCCTCTGCGCCCAGCACCTTGCCGATATCGGTCAGGGCGCCGATCACCGAGTTCAGATCATGGGGATCGACCACGAAGACAGGAATGCCCATGGCCTCAAGGCGAAGCACCGTTTCCTTGGGGTTGCCGTCCTTGATGCCGATGCAAAGATCCGGAGAAAGACTGACGATCCGTTCCAGATCCAGACGGATATAGGATCCCACCTTGGGCAGGTCGCGGATGGACGGCGGATAGTCGCTGAAACGGGTCACCCCTGTTAGCAGAGACTCCCGGCCTAAGGCACAGACGATTTCCGTGATACTCGGTGCCAGGGATATCACACGTTTCGGTGCATCCGGAATCAGACAGCGCCGGCCCAGCTGATCCACATGCTCGGTCAACGCGGCGGTTGCCTTAACCGCACAGACCGACAGAAGCAGGCAAAGCGTGAAAACGCGCACGAAGGTCAGCCTCGATGCGTTGTTCGTCATCAGGCCCCCTCCAACTGAAAGACAACGGGAACCTTGACCCACATTTCCAGATGCTCGTCACCGCGAAGACCCGGTTCGAAACGCCACCGCGACACGCTTTTCAAAGCCGATCGGTCCAGCAGGGAAAAACCGCTGGACCGATCGACCCTCACATCCTTCACATGGCCGTCCCGTCCCACCAGCACGTCGAGTTCCACCCGGCCTTCCCAGTTCCGCTTGCGGGCCAGGGCGGGATAATCGGGCGGCGGATTGTCCTGATACAGGGGAAACGCCTCTCGGACCCGTGCCTGAAACGGGTGGGGCTCCTCCCTTACGGCCTGGGTCTCCCGGGCAGGATCATCCGGGACCGTGTCCGCTGCCGACGCCGTTTCCGGCATAGGGGCCGGTTCTACCGCAGGAACCGTTTGATTTTCCGGAACCGGTGCCGGACGTTTCACCGTTTTTGGGGGAGACGTCTTTTTCTTCAACGGCTCAGGGGGTTTTGGGACAACCGGAGGCGGATCGGTTGTGACCGGGGCCTCGATCAGGCAAAGATCCATGCTCATCACCCGGACCTTTGGGGTTTCAACTACCGGACGGATCAGATGATCCACCGATGCGGCGCAGAGAATGCCATGAAGCAAAAGCGACACAGCGGCCGGAACGATCAGTCGTTTCATGGCCCCGGAACCTCCGCCTGAAGGGACAGCCGGGAAACACCCAGCCCCCGTACCGTGTCGATCACCTCGAACAGCATCTGGTAGGATATCTCCCGATCCCCGAAAATCAGAACTCCGGCTTCTTCCGGCCTTGCGATACGCCGCCCGAGTTCCTCGGCCAGACGGGTTTTGTCAACGGGCTCCTTGTCCACATAAATATTGCCGTTGTTCTTCAGGGTCAGGGAGACCAGGTTATCCCGGCTCGTCTCCAGATGGTTCCCGCTGGGCAAGTCCACGGGCACCCCGTGGTGCACGGCCATGGACATCATGGCATAGATAAAAAAGACAAGAAGCAGAAACACCACATCGATCATGGGCAGCATGTCCAGTCTGATTTTTTTGCGCGGGCGAAAAACCTTCATCGCTGGGCACCGCTCCCCCCGTCGGTCGGCACGTTTTGTTTTTCCCAGACGATTTCCAGGCTGGTGGCGTATTTTTCGATGAACAACGCCGCATTTTCGATTTTCGCGTGGAAAAAATTATAGGGAAACACCGTGAAAATGGAAATCGTCAACCCGGCCGCCGTGGTGAGAAGCGCCTCGGCGATGCCGGAGGTCACGGCCCGGGGATCACCGATGCCCGATTGCCCAAGCACATCGAAGGACACGATGATGCCCGTCACCGTTCCCAGAATGCCCAAAAGAGGGGCCACGGTGATCATGGTATCGAGAACCCCCATGTAGCGGTTCATTCTCTTCACTTCATCGGCCGCCGCCGCCTCCATGGCCTTTTGCATGGAAAAATCCCGATGCAGAATACCGGCGGCCAGAATCCGGATCATGTAGTTGCTTCGCCCGGCACAGATGGCCCGGACACCGTCCCAGTCCGCCTGCCTGACGCGTTCCAGAACCTCGAACACCTGTTCCTTGTTCATGCCGCCATGGAGCCTTGCCCAGAAAATCAGCCGCTCGATGATCACGGTCACCGAAACCAGGGAACAGATCAGAAGGGGGACCATCACCGGCCCCCCGTTTTTGAGCATCTCGATCAGCATGGCCTGTCCTTATATAAACCGATTGTCCGCCCGACGCGTTTGAACATCCCCCGTGGACGCCGCCACCCAGCCCGATCTTACCTCGCCGCGGGGTAGGTCGAATACCGGAACATAGGGTTTGATATCCAGAAGCGGCGTTTTATCGACCACATCGATGCCTTCCACGTCCAGAACCGGGCCCCGTACGCCGGTCAGCCGGACGATGGACAATCCGATGGGATTGGGGCGTCGCGGCGCCCGGGTTGCGAACAGCCCCCGGGGCGTCGTATCCATGAAAGGCGTCACGGTCAGCGTGAAGGTATCCGACAAATGGAACTGATACAAAAGGATGATATGGGAAAACCCGTCAAGATCGTTAAGGCCTTCGACATACTGAGGCATCAGCTCGACGGTGCCCCGGGTCTGTTCGGCCCCGGTGGGCTGAATGGGCATGCCTTCCCTGTTCTGAAACGGTGTACGGATCACCCCGATGGGATGCAGTTCGACCATAGTACCTCCATGGGCCACGCCCCGTGGCCTTATCCCCCGAAATAAAAAACCCCGGACCGACGTGATGCCGCGATCCGGGGATATCCCTGTTCATCCATAAGATCCGCTTTAACCGGCCTTCCGTCCTCGAAGGACCCGGTGCGTCCATTCAGGCAGGTCTTCTGACTCTCCTCCCCTTTCAGCCGCCTTCCCAATTCGTGCGATCAGTGGCATTGATGGCCGAAACGTTTCTTTCACAAAAAAGACAAGAGGATTACAGCGGCGGGCCCGCTCCCGATTTTCACGGGATTCCCGATTAAGCCTTTCGGCACCTGAACATGTCTGTTTGTGCTACCCCATGGCCCATCCGATGTCAATATGTTTTTCCGGCCGGCCCCGTCAGCGGCACGATCATTTCTTCGGGAGCAGGTGCCCCTTGTTCAGGGTTTTCCTTCCCTCGAGTATCGCAGGTCCCACCGGCACATGGAGGGGCTTCACGGGGTCGACGGTCGTCATATCGTGAACTTCCTGATCGGAAAGCGCCCGTCTCCAGAGCGTCACCTCGTCGATGCAGCCCCGGAACAGGAGGTTTCCGCCGTCGCCGACACAGATGTAGTCGCCACTGTTTACGTCCCCCGACAGACCGGTCCGTTGTCCCACGCGATTGCCGTTCACATAGAGACGGATGGTGTTTTCCCCGGCGTCCCTGACGGCAAGAATATCGTACCAGACACCCACATTAACAGGATGGGCGAGAAAGGTGGTTTGTTTTTCCTTGTCTCCGATGAAAAAGGTCACCTGATCACTGCCGTAAAAGAGCCCCCACTTCTGATAAGGTGAACCGGCATTGGTCACCAGCCCCTGACGAATGCCCTGGGCCGGTTCATTGATCTTGACACGGCAGGCCACGGAAAAGGACCCCCGGGAAAACGTGTTGGTGGCCGTCAGCGGAATTTTGATCCGATCGCTTCGGTTGTAAAAGCAGTAAGCCCGGTTGTCGTTCCCGAAACGGTCCTGGGACAATGCGGCGCCATAGACGACGGCATGGTTCTGTTCAGACGATGAATCGGTCGCATCGCCGTCAAAATGATACACACCCACCGGCTCCTGCCTGCTGTCCTCGTCCGGGGAGAGGGAGGCGGTCTGAACGAGCTGAAGGCTTTCCTGATGAAAGGCCGCCATGTTATCATCGCTCATGGCGCGATCCCACAGCGTGATCTCGTCCATGCGCCCGACAAACAGGAGGTTCCCGTGATCCCCGGCGTAAATCGGCCCCAGGCTGTCCACGCTGCCGGACACGGCGGGGCCGGTATGAACCGGCAGACCGTCGACGAACAGGGTCATGGTGCGGGTCGCCGCGTTTCGCGTTCCCATGACATGATGCCAGGCCCCGGGGCTGAGGGGTGCCTGAAGAGACGAAGCGTCCCCTTCCTGGTTCCGGAGATAGAAATTAACCCGGCCCTCATGGGTGTAACGGAAGGCCCAGAACGGTGTGCCGCCCGCGGCATTGCTCAAAAGCTCCACCACTCCGACCGGCTCATCGGCGGGACGGACCCAGAACGAGGCCGTGAAACTGCCCGACGCAAAAGTCACGGCATCCGTTCTGGGAATTTTGATTTTGTGGGGGCGATTGTAAAACAGATAGGCCCGTTCCGGATTGCCCACCCGATCCTCGATCAGCTCCGCACCGCTCACGACGCCGTGATTTCCCCGTCCCGAACTGTCCTCGGCGTTGCCGTCACACAGATAGCGGGCCACCGGCTCGGGCATGCCGGGCAATTCAGCCTCATCGAGGATTTCATAAGGTTCCACGGCCTCCGGGGCGTGAATCCGTGCCAGAACCGCGCTGTCCAGGGCCTGGTTCCACAGGCGGATATCGTCGATCCGTCCCACGAACATCAGATTCTTCTGATCCCCCACGGAAATCTTCCCCCCGGCGTCCACGGTGCCGCTGACCCCGGTTGCCGTTTCGATCAACCGGCCGTCCACGTAAAGGCTGATCGTGTTGTCCTGGGCGTTTCTCACCCCGGTGACCTGATGCCAGGCGCCGTCGGTGATGGGCGCGGCGATGGAAACGGTCTGACCCTCCTGGTTTCGCAGGCGAAAGGCCATCCGGTTCGCATCGATCAGATTGAAGGCCCAGAAGGACGGCGAGGAAGAGCGTTCGTTTGAGACCAGGCCCTTCATCCCCCCGTCCCTGTCCTGGGTTTTCACCCAGAACGACACGGTGAAGCTGCCGTTTGTAAAGGTGTTGGCCAACGTTCGGGGAATATCGATGCGATGGGAGCGCCCATAGAAAATATAGGCCGAATCGGGCCGTCCGTAACGATCTTCGGTGAGGACGGCATCGAAAACAATCGCCGTATTGCCCTCGGGCGACGTGTCGGCAGGACCGCCTGAGAACAGATATTCCCCGACAGGATCGGGAATGGCCACGAGGGGCAACCCGGGATTGACCAGGGACACGGCGGCCGGAGGGACAAACTGGACATCGCTTGATTTCCTGTCCACGGCCGTCATTTTTTCGCGGCCGCCCTTCATCTGCTCAAATTCCCGTTTCTGAGATTGTTTTTCCTTCAAAAAACCGTCCATGTCCGACTCGGCTCCGACACCAAGTGAAACCGACACCATTACCAGAACCAGCACCGCCGCCAATGTTTTCATAGTCGCTCCCTGATCAGATGGTTAAGTGGGTAAGACAAACGGACTCACGATACACCCGGACCGTTGTAAAGGCAATGAAACGGATCACACCCCGGACGCCCGCAGATCGTTAGGGTCATACGACCCACCGGACGGCCCTGTGAAAACACACTATCGAGTCCACCTCATTTCCGCAAGGGTTTCATACGGTTGGCCGACCACCGCCGGGAAAATACCTTGACGGATCCTTTGTGCGTGGCGTATCCTTATTTCGTTGTCCCATGATTCACATGTTCGATTCCTTAATCTCATGTTCACGCACATCGACGGCTTTGTTTTTTTTCCGTGGTTCCGGACGCAAGAACCTCGATGACCCTTCACGTCGGAAAAGACGAAACACAAGGATTTCGTGATGCCCCTATTCAGACGATCGGGACTGTGGGTCCTGATGGCGGTCGTCTTGCTGACCGGACCGAACACCCTTCCTGCCCGGGAAACCCGGTACCTTGAGCCCCAGGGGTTCCAGCGCGTTCTGATTCTGTATTCCTACAATCACAATCAGACCGCCCAGCAGCAGATCGCCGACGCCCTTGAATCCGCCCGCAAACTATCCCATCTTCCGTCGGACAGTTACGTCCATGAGTTTCTGGACGTCACCTTCACGAAAGATAAGGCCCAGCTCCTGATGCTGCGGGATTACCTCGCGGCCAAATACAAACACAAAACCTTTGATCTGATCATCACGGTGTTCGACGCCGCACTGAGGTTCCTGATCGACCACGGCGAGGCGATCGCACCGGACAGCCCCTGCCTAGCCCTTTACAATCAACACCGGCCCGGCCTGACCCGGGGCGGAAAAAAAGTCATCCAAAGCCCCCTTCATGTCGAAACCAAAGGCACCATGGCCCTGGCCCTGGAGCTTTTCCCGCGGGCCCAAAGGGTGGTGTTCGTCACCGGCAGCGGGAAACTGGACAGGGAGTTCGAGGCCCGGGCCCGTGAGGCCTTCGCGCCGTGGGAAAAAACCCTCACCGTCACCTATACCGGAGATTTGCCCTTAGACGACCTGTTAAACACCATCGCCCAACTCACCCCGGAGGATCTGGTGATTTACGGGCGATACACCTCAGACGTCACCGGAAAAAATTTCAACCCCCGAACCATGGCCATCCTGATTTCCCAAGTGTCCCCCCGGCCGGTATTCTGCCTGGCCACCTCCCATCTTGACACCGGGGGCATCGGGGGGGTGATGGTCGATGTCACGGCACTCGGGGTCATGCTCGGACGGGCTCTGACCGCCATGACCACAGGTGAGCCGACCGAGCTCGAACCGGTGTCCCGGTTCGTGCGTCCCATGTTCAACTGGGAACAGGTCAGGCGATGGGACATCAATCCCCGCCGACTGCCCGCAGACAGCGTGTTCATCAACCGTCCCCAGACGATCTGGAGCCAATACAGATCCACCGTGATCGGTACGCTTGCCCTCATCGTCATTCTGATCGGATTTATCATCAGCCTTATCATCCAGGGCCACCGGCGCAAGCTGGCGGAACAGGCGGCCCGGGAAAGCGAAGAACGCTATCGCCTGCTGTTTGACAACATGCTCGACGGATTCGCCGTGGGGGAACTCATGTTTGAAGACGACAAGGCGGTGGACTTTAAGTACATCGACGCCAATCCCGCCCACGACACCCTGACCGGCATCCGCCATAAAAAAGGCCGGACCATCCGTGAGCTTGTTCCGGGCATCTTTGAGAAAAATCCTGAATTACCGGGCCTCTTCGAACGGGTGTCGCAAACCGGTTCTCCCGAACGGTTCGAAACCTTTGTCCACGCCATCAACGCCTGGCTGGCCCTGTCGGTCTACAGCGTCAAACCGGGGTACATCGCCGTTCTTTTCGATAACATCACCTCACGCAAGAAAGCCGAAGAAAGCCTTCGCCTGTTCAAGGCCCTGGTCGACCGATCCACCGACGCCATCGGCATCTCAAATCCCGAAGGCCGTCATTACTATCAGAACAGGGCCTTTGACGATCTGTTCGGAGATATCGGCCCCAACCCGGTGAGCACGCTTTATACCGACGAAACGGTGGGCGATACCGTGTTCAATGCCATCATGAAAGGCGGCAGCTGGCAGGGTGAAATCGAGGCCTATGCCGGGGACGGCCGGATTCTGAATATATTTCTGCGGGCCTATGCCATCAAGGACCATGACGGACGCATCCTCGGCCTGGCGGGCCTTCACAACGACATCACGGCCCAAAAACAGTCCGACCAGGACAAAGCGCGTCTCCAGCAGCAGCTTTACCAGTCCCAAAAAATGGAATATGTGGGTCGTCTGGCCGGGGGCGTGGCCCACGATTTCAACAATATGCTGGGCGTCATCCTCGGCCACCTGGACCTGATCATGGACGGTATGGATCAGGCCGCCCCCCTGTTCGCCGAGCTCATGGAAATCAAAAAAGCCGGCGAACGGTCCGCCGACCTGACCCGGCAGCTCCTGGCCTTTGCCCGCAAGCAGACCGCCTTGCCGAAAGTGATCGATCTGAACGAAACGGTGGAAGGCCTTCTGAAAATGATCCGGAGACTGATTGGCGAGGACATCGACCTGATCTGGTCGCCGGGTAAACACTTAAGTCCGGTGAAGATCGACCCCGGCCAGATCGACCAGATGATGGTGAATCTCTGCCTGAACGCCCGGGACGCCATTGGGGGCGTGGGCACCGTCACCATCGAAAGCGGCACAGCGAGCCTCGGCCCTGATGACGTGGCCCGGTTCACCGAAGGCGTTCCCGGAGATTATGTCACCCTTGAAATCCGCGACAACGGCTGCGGCATGGATGCCGAAACCCGGGACCGGATTTTCGAGCCGTTCTTCACCACCAAAGTATTGGGAAAAGGCACCGGTCTCGGCCTTTCGACGGTGTACGGCATGGTCAGGCAGAACAAGGGATTTATCGATGTGGTCAGTGAACCGGATCAGGGGACGACCTTTCGGATCTTTCTGCCCCCTCACCAGGGAGGCGAGGTCGAAAAAACCGTGCCTGTTCCGGCAGACGACCCCGTGGGAGGACATGAAACCATTCTTGTGGTCGAAGACGAGGAGGCGATACTGGATATGATCACGTTGATGCTGACGCCGCTGGGGTACACGGTGCTTTCGGCGTCACGGCCGGAAGACGCCGTCACCCTGGCCCGGTCCCACCCCGGGGCCATTGACCTTCTGATCACCGACGTGATCATGCCCGGCATGAACGGCCGGGATCTGGCCGGACATATCGAAAAAGCGGCCCCCGGCCTCAAATGCCTGTTCATGTCGGGTTATACCGCCGATGTGATCGGCCGGCACGGGGTTCTGGACCGAAGGGTTCATTTCATCCAGAAGCCTTTTTCAAAAAAAACGCTGAGCGTCAAGGTCCGGCGAATCCTCGACGGCCCCCGATCCGATCGGAAGCCTCAGCCCATGTAATCGCTTCGGGGGGCCGCGAACGACAGATGGTCCGCCCGGTCCTCATGAATGTCCGACAATTCCGCCAGTGCCTCCCGGATATCCTTGACCCCCTCGGTGGCCACACGATGAACCTGCTCGTACTCCCGGTTCACGCGGCCGATGGAATACCGCCATTTCTGCCTGTCCAGGTAGTCCCTGCAAAGACTCCGGACGGCGGCCCAGTTGTCACGTCTTCGCTGGTTGTCCAGAGGGGTCAGATCGTCAAACCGGGCCATCAGTTTTTTATGGAACCTGTTTTTGAAAAAACGCCGGAAGGCCGTCGCCGTCAGGGCGAACAGAATACCCGCCAGTGATGCCGAGGCGATAAGCAGCATTTCCAGCGGCATGCCCCCCAGAACACCGGCCAGCATCAGAACAAACACCGTCGACGAACCGAGAATCAGGCTGATGCCCAGACCGGAGAGGTTGAATTTGATATCAAACCCCAGCATCTTTTTCTTGTAACTGAGCAGGGCTTCCAGAAAATGGTCCAGATGGTCCGAATGGTTTTCCACAAAGGTGGCCAAATGATCCAGACGGTAATCCGGCGCCCGAAGAATCGTCCGTCTCAACTCCTCCCGCTGGTTCTGAAGGTATTTCAGGTAGTCGAGTTTCTCGGAGAGCTGGGCCGCCCCCGAGGAATAGGTCAGATGGATCTGGGGGATATCCTTGCGACCGGTCATCTGGGACAGGTTCCAGCACAGGGTGCCGTAGACCTGGAGCAGGTCGGTCATGGATTCGCACTCGTCGATGCGGTTCAAAACAAACAGGATGCGTTCTTCAAAGGTGCTGGCCGGAAGGGTTTCCCGGAGGGCCACATAGGTTTCCTGGACCGTGCCGGCCTTGTGGGGGTCGAACAGTACCAGAATCAGATCGGCAATTTTGGCCAGATCCCCGATAACCTCTTGATAATTATAACCCCGGTCCCTCTCGGTCACGCTGTCGAGCATACCCGGGGTATCGATGATGGCCAGTTCCTTGAGAAAGGGGGCGTTGACTTTTTTCAGACGGAAATGGGAGGCGAACCTTCGTCCGTATTTTTTCATTTTTTCGAACGGATAGGCCGGGTCATTGAGCAGGTAGCGACCGTCATGCTCCTCGGTAACACGGATCTCCTTTTCCCCTTCGGCCCGCTCGTCGTAGGTAATCACGGTAAAGGAGTCATCGGTGGGGGCCTGCCCCGTGTCCTGGACATCGGCGCCGATGTATTCGTTGATCAGGGTGGATTTACCCGACGAATAATTGCCCAGAATCAGCACCACCGGCCGCCATTTGATGCTTGCTTCAAGCGGAACCTCGACGTACTTGTACTTGATGGCAACAGGGCTCAGCTTCTGCTCGACCATCTCGATCAGTTCGGTCTGGAGCGAGTGAATATAATTATCACGATACATGTCATTCTCCGAAAAAAAGTTTACGCCGAGGGTCAAACGTTTTCATGGCTATCAGAAGCCCTGTTTCACGTCAACATCTATATAAGTCCTCGCAGGTCCCAAGGGCATGCAACCTCTTCCGCGACGGCTGTCCTACGGCTTGGGTATCGGTAGCGATTCAACGGGCAGCGAACGTTCGATTGACCCGGCTCCGCCCGTCCGTTATATCGGACAGGGAGGCCCCCGTCCTGGAATCCGGACCGGTCACGGCATGGGCGGTCGGCTATCGTTCAATCACAATCATCTGGATTCATATCATATTTACACAAAGCAATCCATACGGCATATTCTTTGCTGTGTATCATGTCAAAAAAGATGCCCGGACGGATCCCCATGGACGGCAAACACGGGCATCCGCTTAAAAAGACAGTCCTTTTTTATTGCGCCCCGGGAATGAATGTGGCAAAGTCCGCTTCGGCATCAGACACGCCCCCAGGGAATCGAGGACACCATGAGCAAGGACATTTACAAAAAAACCGCCCCCGTCTGGATCATCTCCGACGGCCGTCATGCGACCGGCCTTCCGCCATGGAATGAAACCGATGAAACAGACGTATCCACCGGACCGTTCCGGGAATACGCCGTGTCCGAACTGGGACGGTATCTCCTCAATCCCGACCCCATCTCCATCCATGACCGCCTGGTGGGATGCCATATCCGTTTCAAACCGACCAAGGCCCATCGGATCAAACGAGTGCTGCTCCGGGCCCTGCCCGTTTCCCGGTCAAAAAACACGCAGGACGACCTGAGCCGGGAATATCTGTCGTCCATGAACCTTAAAACCCGGCCGTTCAAAGACAGCCGTCTCGAGCAGCATTTCCGCCTCATCAACCGGTCGCTCAGGCCCTATGACAGCCTCCTCCGGATGCTCGAATCCATCAACGTCGGAGCCGTTCTGGATCTGACCGGCGTCTGCGAAGACATCGCCGGGAATCGATATCGTCTGGATCTTCAGGGATCGGTTCAGGAAAAGCTGGACTACATCGTCGGTCACCTTCTGACCCGGGTCAGAATCACCATGCGGCGGGCTTACCTGTCCAACGGCCTGTTCGAACTCCGGGGCTTTTCCTTTGAGCACTTCGATCCGGGCCTGTCCTACCGCCTGATCCGTTTTTTCCGAAACGGGGAGCCTGTTTTCCGTTTGATGGATACGGACGACGGCAGACCCGGATTTGAGGTCGAGGACCCCCGGCTTGTCCACGCCCTCCAGCTGTTCGAGCAGTCCCTTCGCACCAACGTACCGCTCAGGGAATCCATTGCCATGTGTATCAGGGGTGAGGCCCAGCCGTTCAAGCTGTTCTTCACCAAGCAGCTTGAATTTTCATACTCCCAAAATCACCTGCCGGGCCTGTTCCTGAAAAACCATGATATCGCCCGACTGAACCCCGAACACAAAGGGGCCATCGCAGACATCCTCAACAACCGGCAGAGGGTCATTTCCTTCAATTACATTCCCAGGTCCTCATCCGGCGAGGAAAAGATGCACACCCATATCTCGGTGATGCATGACGTCCAGGCGCTGGAACCCCTCAAAGAGCAGTTCCCCAACCTCTTCAGCGAACTGGCCGAGCAGGCCCCCGCCTCCGATGCGGGTCGGTTCTATCTGCTCGACGCCATCAGGGGGGCCCAGGATGACTGATACCTTTACGGAAACCGATTACAGCGAAATCGATGCGCTCCTCGACTATCCCGCCTTTCTTGACCGGCACCTCGAGCACCTGGAGGATACATCCGCCGTCCGGGTGCCGGACGATCCCATCGACAGGGTGATTTTCCAGAACGAGGCAAAAAACGCCATCCGCAGAATCGCCCGGAACAAAGGCCACATCCTGATGGTGGGCCGTCCGGGAACGGGAAAATCCCTGCTGGCGTCCATGTTCAATAAGGTGATCGACGCCTCGCTGGGCGAGTACATCCGGCCCAGGGAAGCCATCGCCGCCTATCCGGGCAAAGACGACAATCATGTCCGCTTTGCCTATGCAAAGCCCGAAATCCTCGAAAAACAGATCGAGGACGTGTTCGACGACATCGAGTTCGCCCGGAACAGCGTGGAGCCCTTCTCCCTCCGGGAGCCGATCCGACGGGCAAACCGGGTCAAGAGACTGCTTCTCCTTCTGGCCCTGTTCAGTGCGGCTGCGGGATTGTTTTTTCCTCCGGCCTTCATCGCCACGGGCATCGCCGGCATCGGCGTTATCTTCATGTTCATGCAGGCAAACAACCACAAGGTCCAGGAAAAAATCCAGCAGGACAATCAGATGGGTCGTCGCAACGACATGAAGCATCTTCAGGACCTGGTCCCGGAAATTTTGTACGACCCCCGGAAAGACACGGATCTGATGATCTGCGTATCCGAACCGGACCCGCGAAACATGAAGGGGGGCTTTCGCCACGACCCCTATCAGTCGGGTAATCTTCAGACGCCGATCCATAAACGGGCCTACCTCGGAGCCCATGCCAAGGCTCCCATCATTTATATAGATGAGCTCAAAACCCTGGTTCGATCCGGCTACATGTCCAGCCTGCTTGAAATCATGCAGAACAAGGAATACATCCTCGAAGGCGGGAAAAGCACGGGCAGCGGGGCGGCGGACCGGGCGGAAAATCCTCTCCGGGCCGATAACATCATCATCGCCTGCTGCAACCACGACACCCTCGCCTTTCTCCAAAACGAAGGCGACGGCGCCTTCTTAAGCCGCATCGAAGACCGGGGCGAGATCATCCAGATGGAGTCCGGCGTTCCGGAAACCCCGGAAACCATCGCCCAGGTGGCCCAGTTCATCAAGCAGGAAATCAATCATTTCGGACAGGAGCTCGAAAATACCTGGGGCAGCGTCATCGATAAAGAGGGGTATGACGGGGTCCGGCGCCGCAATGAAACGATTCTGGGGCGCCCCCTTCCCGCCGATTACATGCTCAAGGAGAGGGAATTTTCGCGGGACGCGATCAAGGAAATCATCAAGGAGCTTCGGTGCCGGGCCTCGGACGGAAAACTCTGCGCCCTGCTCCGCCCCGTCAACGGGCTGATCAAAAGTGCCGAGTATGCGGCCATTCTCGAAAATGCACCGCTGGTGTCGAGCCGCCATGTGAAACAGGCCCTTTCCGAGCACATCAGCCTGGAAGGGTCGCTGTCCCGCGAGGTGACCCGGCACAAAAAGGAACTGAAAAACTACATCAGCTCCATGACCGACGCCATCGGATACGTGGTGGGCCTTTCCGTCATCACATCAAAGGCCGGGGGCCAGATGTACGGCCAGCCTTTGCCCATCCACTGCCAGATCAACCCCGGCGCGGCCGACACCGTGGCCGCCGCAGGCAAAACCGGCGACATCGCCAAAGCCGCGGCCCAGAACGTACGGGCCTCGATCAAGAAAACCTTCCGGAAAATCGGCGCGCCCTATGTGGGCTATGAAATGCACATCGAATATATCCAGGCCCACGGGGGCGTCGAAGGGGACAGCGCCTCCATCGCCATGGACGTGGCCCTGATCAGCGACTACATCAAGACGCCCGTCAACCAAAAGTTCGGCATCACCGGTTCTCTGACCGGCGACATCGTCCTGGCGGTGGGCGGGGTGACGGAAAAAGTCCGGTCGATCATGGATCCCATGCTGAACATGATGGGAGCCATAGTGCCCTGGCAGAACCGCGAAGACATCGAGCCCCTTCTGGTCAACGTCGAGGCGGAACCCATCCGAAACGGAGAGATTCCGGGGATCCGTATCTTTCGGAGCGAGGATCGTCAGGATCCCTTTGACATCTATTTCATCAAGACCAAATACAATGCCTACCGGATTCTGATGGACATTGACCGTGACGAATTCGAAAAGAAAATGGCCCGTCGGTGCCGGATGGATTTCGATGTCATGCAATCCATGAAAACCGGAGGCGGCATCAAAACGACGGAAAAGGATCCGAACGATGACTCAGATACCGGGCCCCTCGCACGATAAGGTCCCGGCCCGTGTTTTTTTTCTTGTCAACGTTCCGGAAGCGACGTATAATCGCCGAAAATTCAGTTCTTTACTTCAAACGACACACTTCTCATGAATTTATAACAATAACGTATTGACATTCTAACACCATACCTGTATTTTACCGGACTTGTTGATTTCAGTTGGCCGCCATGTAATTTCCGCACCATCAGTTGAAGCCCGGAATTCCATGAAACCTGAACGATTCTGTCACCGGTGGGTGTTACCAGCAGGGTGAAAACGGCTTTTGTCATTTTGTATCAATTATTGCACGAAGGATGCATTGCATGAAAAACGATCTATCAAAGGTAAGAAACATCGGAATCAGTGCCCACATCGACTCGGGGAAAACCACCTTGACCGAACGGATTCTTTTCTACACCAAACGAATTCACGCCATCCACGACGTCAAGGGCAAGGACGGCGTCGGTGCCGTCATGGATTCCATGGAGCTTGAAAAGGAGCGGGGCATCACCATCGCCTCCGCCGCGACCTTCTGTGAATGGGGTGATCATGAAATCAATATCATCGACACCCCCGGCCACGTGGATTTCACCATCGAGGTCGAACGGTCCTTAAGGGTTCTCGACGGCGCCATCCTCGTTCTCTGCTCGGTGTCCGGCGTCCAGTCCCAGTCGATCACCGTCGATGCCCAGATGAAACGGTACAAGGTCCCCTGCATCGCCTTTGTCAACAAATGCGACCGGAGCGGAGCGTCACCCTTCCGCGTCCTCAGTCAACTCAAAGATAAACTCGGGCACAACCCGGTGGCCCTCCAGATCCCCATCGGTCTTGAAGACAAGCACCAGGGCGTGGTGGATCTTCTTTCCATGAAAGCCCTTTACTTCGACGGCCCCAACGGGGAAACCATCCGGGTCGAAGACATTCCCGCAGAGCTTGTCGATGAAGCGACCGAGCGCCGGGAAGAACTGATCGACAAGGCCTCCCTCTATTCGGATGAACTGACCGAAGCCATCCTCGAAGAAGGCGAGATTTCTGCCGACCTGATCATCGATGCGGTCCGCAAAGGCACCATCGCCCGTCAGCTGACCCCCGTCCTCATGGGTTCGGCCTACAAAAACAAAGCCATCCAGCCCCTGCTCGACGCGGTGACCCGGTACCTCCCGGCCCCCTACGACATCACCAACGAAGCCCTTGACATGGACAACAACGAGGCCCCGGTGATCCTCGACAGTGATCCCAAGAAAAAAACCGTGGCGCTTGCGTTCAAACTCGAAGACGGCCTCTACGGTCAGCTGACCTACATCCGCGTGTACCAGGGAACCCTGAGAAAAGGCGATACGGTCATCAACGCCAGAAACGGCCGGAAAATCAAAATCGGCCGCCTGGTCCGCATGCATGCCGCAGAAATGGAAGACATCGACATGATTTCATCCGGTTACATTGGTGCCCTGTTCGGCGTGGAATGCTCGTCCGGCGACACCTTTACCGATCCGTCCCTCAACATGTCCATGCTGTCCATGTTCGTGCCCAAGCCGGTTATCTCCCTGGCCATCAAACCCAAGGACAACAAGGCCCAGATCAACATGTCCAAAGCCCTGTCCCGGTTCACCAAGGAAGACCCCACCTTCAAGACCTACGTGGACCCGGAGACCAATGAAACCATCATCGAAGGCATGGGCGAGCTTCACCTTGAAGTTTACGTGGAGCGCATGTTCCGAGAGTACAAGGCCGAAGTGGAAACCGGCAAGCCCCGGGTGGCCTACCGGGAAACCATCACCCAGCGCGGGGATTTCGATTACGTTCACAAAAAACAGACCGGCGGCTCCGGCCAGTATGCCAAGGTCATGGGCTTTATCGAACCGGTGGAAGACGAGGAATTTGTCTTTGAAAACAAGGTGACCGGCGGACGTATCCCCACCAACTACATCCCGGCCTGTGAGAAGGGATTCCATCTGTGCATGGCCAAGGGGCCCAAAATGGAGTTCCCGGTCACCGGCATCAAGGTCACCCTGGTCGACGGCGCCTACCATGCCGTGGACTCCTCGGACATGGCGTTCCAGGCGGCGGCCCGCGGGGCCTTCAACGAAGCCTACCACAAAGCCAAGCCGGTTATCCATGAACCGATCATGAAGGTGGAAATCGAAACGCCCACCGAGTTCCAGGGTAACTGCATGGGCCTGATCAACCAGAGACGGGGCATGATTCTCGGCTCCCAGGACGAGGGAACCATGTGCCGGATCGAAGCCCACGTCCCCCTGTCCGAAATGTTCGGTTTCTCGACGGTGCTCCGTTCCAACACCCAGGGCAAGGCCCAGTACACCATGGAGTTCTGTATGTACAAGCAGGTACCCCAGCAGGTGGCGGAAGAGCTGATCAAAGCGGCCCAGACGGACAAGAAAAAATAATCGCCCTTTGGCACACCCATAAACACGAGGATACGCATTATGTCTGAAAACAGAATTGATCTCGACAACCCCTTGACCCAACTTGGATTCGGGTCGGAAGACATCGTCCCAAAGGGCCAGATGGGCGCCATCTGCGCACGGGCCGGCATCGGCAAAACCTCCTTTCTGGTTCAGGTGGCCATCTACGCCATGGCCCGGGGGGAAAAAGTCCTGCACATCAGCCTCGATGAGCCCGTGACCAAAATCAACCTCTGGTACTCGGAAGTGTTCGCTCCCCTGGCCCTGCGCAACCGCATCGCCATGCCCAATCAGGCCTGGGAAACGATCCTGCCCAACCGACTGATCATGACCCTTCAGCTCGACGGTTTTTCCGTCCCCCGCCTGGAAGAACGCCTGGGCGACCTGATCGAACAGAACATCTTCCGCCCCGACACCCTGGTGATCGACGGATTTCCGTTTAAAACCGAACGGCCCATCCTTGAAGACCTCAAGGCCCTGGCTGAAAAAACGGGCATGAACGTCTGGTTCACCGTGACCACGCATCGTCACGAAGCGCCCCTTTCCGACGGGATGCCCGTTCAACTCGACGGAGTCCAGGACCTGTTCGGCACCGTCATCCAGATGCTGCCCGAACAGAAAGTCGTGACGCTCAACATTCTCAAAGGAGACGCCGAATCCTCATCGTCCGTCTTCGTCGACCCGGTCACCATGCTGATCTCCAAGGCCTGATCTCACGAGCTTCAGCCCGACTCTGAAAAGCCCGCCCCCTTCCGGGCGGGCTTTTTTTATTGCCAAATCCACCACGCATTGCATCCGGACGGTTTTCCTTTGACGTCCTTTGATGACTTTTTTACGAGTTCATCATTATTGGTCACGTTATGACATAAACCCAAACATCGTTAACACCGGTGTTCAGAATGAATTACATAACAATTGACACCTGATCTCGATCGGTGTAAATTTATTCCTAAATTTCATTCGACAATATCTTACCCAATTCACAAGCGCCGACACAGTGCGACGCAAAAGGCCTTCGATCTCCTGATCGCCGGTCAATGTGACAGACACGAACCGAAATGCTTTCATGCAACCCCGAGCCGCCCCGCAAGGTCATTGGGACGGCTTCACTTACAAACCTGGTTTCAGCCTTTACGCCGAAGGAGGACTTCCCATGGCCAAGCGTCTCTCATTTCAGACCGTTCTTTTCGCATCTCTTTTCTTCTTCCTTTCCATCGCCGCCGCCCATGCGGGGGGGACGGCCGAAGAGGCCGAAGCCATCGTTAACAAAGCCCTGGCCTACGTGAAGGCCAACGGCGTGGACAAGGCGGTTGAAACATTCAACCAAAAGGAAAGCGAGTACGTCAGCGGCGACCTTTACGTCTTCATGTTCAGAGTCAGCGAAACACCGGGCGCCCGGGTGGTCACACTGGCCCACCCCGTCAACCCGGGCCTTATCGGCAAGGATCTTTATGATCTCAAAGACCCCAACGGGTATCAGTTCATGGCGGCCATGGCCAAGAAAGCCATGGAAGACAAGGGCGGATGGGTTCATTACAAATGGAGCAACCCCCTGACGCGAAAAATCGGCGAAAAAAGTTCATTCGTCATGCCGGCCGGTCCGGACGTGTTTGTCGGTTGCGGTATTTACAAATAAAACCGTGGGCCACGGCGCCCCAAAAACGGCCTTGACGTTCTTAAACCGGCGACGATCATCGGAACAACGCCTGTCAATCCAGCCCGGGAACTGCCCATGAATCTCGTGAAACGCATGAGCCTGAAAGCGAAGATCGCCTCTCTCCCTTTTCTGGCCATCCTGGTCCTGATCTTTCTGGTGGAAAATTCAAGTTTTGGCTTTTCAAGGATACGGCAACGCGTGGACGACGTGATCCAGTCGTTCACCGTCCGTCAGGATATTTTTTCCCTGCGCCACGCACTGGCATCCGTCAATGGAGAAACCCACCAGTACATCGTCTGGACCAGCGCCGGATACCCGGAGGACAAGAAAAAGGCCCTTGAAGCTTCGATCACGGGCGGCCTCGACAGCATGGGACAGACCATCGAGTCGGCCGAACGGTTCCGGCCCCTGGTCGAACCGTTCGCCCAGTACAGGCAGTGGATCAGCCAGACCCTTGACATGGCCCTGATCGACGCATCGGCAGCCTCCATGTTCGCCGGATCGGTGGATGACGCCTTTCAGTTGATCAATACGGAAATGATCCGGATGGATCAGGATGCAAAGGCTGAAAGCGACGTCAATTATCAGGCGGCCCTGGCAAATCACGGCATCGTGGTCAAACGTTCCCGGCTGATCGGGCTGGGTGCCGCAGCGCTTTTTGTCATTGTCGCCGTCGTCCTGATCCGCAGCATCATCGGCGCCGTCAGCTTCGTCGCGGACGGACTGGGCATAGGGGCCTCGAACGTCAACACGGCCTCCGGCGACGTGTCGGTCCAGAGCCAGGAGCTGGCCCGGGTGGCGACGGAGCAGGCCTCGGCCATTGAACGGACCGCATCCCGCCTGGACGCCGTCTTGTCCGTGATCGCGAAAAGCGCCGAACATGTCGCCAAAGCCGATGCGGTGATGAAAGAAACCGGCGGCGTGGTCAAAAAGGCCTTTGCGTCCATGGACACCCTGACCCAGACCATGGGCCAGATGACCAGCGCCAGTGAGGAAACCCAGAAAATCGTCAAAACCATCGATGAAATCGCCTTCCAGACCAACCTCCTGGCCCTGAACGCCGCCGTGGAGGCGGCCCGGGCGGGGGAATCCGGGGCCGGGTTCGCCGTGGTGGCCGGGGAAGTTCGGAGTCTGGCCTTACGGGCCGCCGAAGCGGCACGCAACACGGCCGGACTCATTGAAGACACCGTTGTAAGAATCAGGGAGGGTGCGGAACTGGTCCACCGGACCAACGGTGCCTTTCGGGATATGACTTCCCGTGTGGATCGTGCCGTTACGCTCGTCGACGACATCGCTCGAAACACGAAAGAGCAGGACCAGGGCATCGAAAGCGTCAAACAGGCCTTGAGCGGCCTGGACAAGGCCACCCGGCAGAACGCGGCCCATGCCGAACAAACCGCCTCGGCCGCAGAAGAACTGAGCCTTGAAGCCCGGAACATGGATACCTTCGCGGGCAAACTTCGCCGACTCGTCGGAGGGCGGAGCAACCGACAGGGCAAACCGGCCGCATTGGCCAAATCATAGCACACCCGTTTCCAATCCCGACGGAGATATTCCCATGATGACCTTCTGGCGAAACCTGAGTCTGAAACACAAGATATCCCTTCTTCCCATCCTTTCGATTGTTGTCCTTCTGTTTATCGAGGTGAGTGTGGGCCTGGGATTTCTGAAACTGAAAACCGGCGTGGACGGCGTGGTGGCCTCGTACACCAAACGGCAGGAAATTGCCGGCCTTCTGGAAAAACTTGCCGCCGTCAACGGAGAAACCCACCAACTGATCGTCTGGACCAGCTCCCTTTATCCCGAAGAGCAACTCAAAGCGCTGGAAACGACCATCCGTGACACCCTCACAACCATGAAGGATACCATCTCCTCGGCGAACGAATACCAGGCTCTGGTTGAACCCTATACGCTTTACGAAGACTGGATCCATCGGACCATCGAGATGGCCGTGATTGACGCTGCGGCGGCATCCATGTTCGTAGGGTCGGTGGAAGAAGCGTTTCAATCCCTCCGTGCCGAGATGCGTCGCATGAACGATGTGGCCGGAAAAGCCAGCGCCCGGCGATACGAGGAGGCCCTTTCCCACCAGCGGAAAATCATGTTGAACAGCCAGATCGTGGGTCTGGCGGCCACCGTTTTGTTCATCGCACTGGCTTACTTTGTGATCAAAAACATCGTCAAGGGACTGTTCAAGGCCAGTCAGGTGGCCCTGGATCTGGCCGAAGGCGAAGGCAACCTGACCCGGCGTATGAACATCGACTCCGGCGATGAAATCGGCATTCTGGGGCAAAACATCGACAAACTGCTGGGCAGCCTGGGTTATATGATCCGTGATATCAAGTCCAACGGCGACGACCTCGGCCAGTCCGGTAAAAGCCTGTCGGACCTTTCGGGCCAGATGTCCGACGCCGTGTCGCGGATCAAGGACAAGGCCGGGGTGGTGGCTGCCGCAGCCGAAGAAATGAGCATCAACATGACCACAGTGGCGTCAACCATTGAACAGGCCGCCGTCAGCATCAGCACGGTGGCCCAGTCCACAACGGCCATCGCCGCCGAAGGGAAAGCCGTTTCGGACAGTACACAAACCGCCAGAAGCATGACCGGAGAAGCGGTCAGCCGCTCTCAGATCTCCTACGACCTGGTCAATGCCCTGGCCGAGGCCGCCGGTGAAATCGGCCAGGTGACCGCAACGATCACGGAAATTTCCGAGCAGACAAACCTTTTGGCCTTAAACGCCACCATCGAAGCCGCCCGGGCCGGAGAATCCGGCAAGGGCTTTGCCGTCGTCGCCAATGAAATCAAGGAACTGGCCCGGCAGACCGCCGGAGCCACCGTGGAAATCAACGACAGGGTCCGGGGGATTCAGGACGCCACCCACAAATCCGTCACGGAAATCAAGGAAATCCTCCGGCTGATCAACGACGTGGACCGGATCGTCGATCGCATCGCCTCGTCGGTGGAAAATCAGAGCACCACCACCGACGAGATCGCCGCCAACATCGGCCAGGCCTCCTCGGGCGTTCAGGATGTGGCCACCAGCGTGGCCCAGATCTCCGGTGTCTCCGGTGAGGTGGCCAAAGACATCGCCGAACTGAACGACGAAGCGGAGGGCCTGACGGCGGACAGCCTGCTTGTCCGCAAAAACGCCGATGACATGAACCGGATGACGGAAGGGTTAAGGGCCGTCACGGACCGTTTTAAAGTCTGACGGCTTCGTAACATTCATCCGGTCTGACTCTGCGGCGGTTCAGGGGTCCAGGGTCTCCAGAAAATCCGCGATGGTTTTGTAGACCCGCCCTGCCCCCTCTCCCAAAAGGATGCCGTGACGGTCGATATGAAAAAGGTGATATTCCTTGACGGCAGACCCCAGAAGATCGTAAATCAGCCGTGACCCCTTGACATTGACCACCGGATCGATGCCGGACTGAAGCACAAAGGCGGGAATGGTGATTCCGGAAAGCCGGTCTTCGAGATCACTCATCAGGCGTTCCAGTTCCCGGACCCCGGCAATGGGATTCCGGGTGTAATTGATATGGGGGTTTTCGGGATGATTCTCGATGAATTCCTTTTTGGCCGATTCGATGTGAAAGGTATCCATCAGCATATTCCACACGGTGACCGCCGGAATGAAACGGGCGGAAAAGTCTTTGAGCTTCATCGGCGCCGAGACGGCAAACACCCCTTTGAGCCCGTTGAGGCGGCTGCTGATATCAAGTGCCAGCCCCGCTCCGGTTGAAAATCCGCCGACCACCACCCCGTCATAACGACAGGCCATCATCACCGTCCCCTCTTCCACCGATTCGATCCACTCCATAAACGAGCGTTCACACAGATCGTCCGGCGAGGTGCCGTGTCCCCGGAGGCGCGGCGCGTAGACCGGGTATCCCAGATTGTTCAGATAATCGGCAAGGCCCCGGACCTCCTGGGGTGCGGCCATGTAACCGTGAACGAGAACGATACCGTTCTTTTCAACCGAACCCTCCAGAAGATAGGGGCGTCCGATGGTCCGGTCCTTGGATTCTCCCTCTCGGTAGTAATCCGAATAATCGCATTCAAAATCCCGAAGCGCTTTTCGATGAAGCTGTTCGTAAACCATCTGTCGAATGGTCTCGGGCCGTTCGCCGGCCAGAAGCTTGATATTGTATTGTAGCAGGGTCAAGGGCTCCACTTCGTTGGCCATGACGATCAGCGGGTTTTCAGCGCGGGCGGTATGGAACTCTTTTTCCTCGTCGAGCAGATCCCTGTTCTTGACGATCGTCGTGCCGTTTTCAACGCTCAAAAGCCCCTTGTCCACGGCAAAGGTGATGAAATTATCGAACTTTTTGTAGCGGTCATCGGTCAGAAGATGAATCTGGTTTTCCAGCACGCTCTGGTGCTTGAAGCATTTCTCGTCGCACAGATCGAGGGTGGCCGCCAGAAAGACCCGGCGTTTCAGATCGTCGATGGCGACCTTCTCCTCGCCCATGCGGTAAAGCATCGAGGCGAACAGATGGTCGTGGTTGACCGTGGTCATGTTGTAAATCGAGGTCATGTACCCGTGCATGATATTCCGGGCCAGATTGCGCAGAAGATCCCGCGAGGCAATGGGATCATCGAAGCCGATGGGGGCGCTGGAATTGATATCCCACTGAACCACCGGGTCCTTCATGTAGGGCCTGATCTTGATGGCTTCACCGAACCTTATGTCCACATCCACCCCGGACAGGATCATGGTCCCCTCGGTCATGATTTCTTCGATCATCCGCTCCGAGGGGTTTTCGATCAGGCTGCCCGCCAGGCGGCTGAGAATGTTCTCCCGGGACCGTATCGGATAATAGGTGATATTGACCGGAACGATGAAGGTACTGCGCTCGAGTACCGGTTCCACCGTCTCAATTTCGAATAGATCGAGCAGCCGCTTCATCTCATCGGGGTCGATTTGAACCAGCCGGCGCAGCCTCTCCCGGTAAAATTCCGTCCGGAGAGCCAGGGTGCCCGCCCCGGTATGTGGTTTTTTGCCGCCGGCGTCGGTCCCCACCATGAACTGCCCCTTGTGAATCAGCTTTTTGTTTTTGACCATCAGGCCTTCGGGGAAAATGATCCAGTTGGCCTCCCCGGTCAGAAGGGAACGGACGATCAGCTTGTCGCGGTCGGGATCCTTTGTGGAAATGGCCCCGGCCCTGCTGATAAATTCTCCGACAAAACCTTTGAACAGACCGGCGTCGGCCAGGGACCAGACGGGCTTGCGGGTGGCTTTCTGGATATGAACGGGAAGAAAAATCGTCTCGATCCGCGTGAAATGATTGACCACGAAGATAATGGACCCCTCGGGAATCTGTTCCACATCATGGAGGTTGATTCGGGTTTTGGCATAATCGTGAATTTTTCTGATCGCAAATTCCGTGGTCAGAAACGCAACCTTGTTCATCCTTTTCCCCCCCGGATCAAAAACGTCTCCAATGCAGGACCTGGGACGGTTTCTTCTCATCAGGCCCTGAAACGGCTAAACATAACGGCTATGTCATTGAATGGTGCATTGCAAAACACACGTTGACTATGAAAACTATAGTCAATGACGGAGATGAAATCAATAGCGGACATGACTGCAAGCCGTCGTTTGACGCGTCGCCTTGCCGGCAGGATGATCGGGCATTTCAAAAAACGGTCCGTCCCCGTGGAGGGGGAATACGAAGACGGACCGTTCATGACGCCGCCTGACACCCGATTGAGGAGGGGTGGGCAATCAGGCGGCCTGCTGTTCATCCGAGGACGCTTCCGCCGTGTTCGTCACGGAGCGACGCCCGTAGGCCACCATGGTGTTTGCTTCATCGAAAACCTCGAACACCGAGTCGTTATAGCGGATTTCGATACGCTGGGGAAACGGCAGCTGGTTGGTGAAATAGACCCGGAAATCACCGAGAGTTTCCCCGAGTTCGTCACACAGAATTTTAATGACGATATTGGCCGTGCACATGCCCTGGAGAAAAACCTTTCCTTTTCTGAAAATGGTCGCCGTGAACACCGATGCATGGGTCACGCTCAACGCGCCGGCCACGGAGCCAAAGCGTCCGGCCAGATCGCCCATGCAGTAATAGGCTTTAAACGGCGCATGCTCATCATCCCGGAAAAGGGATTCCTTGTTGCGAAAACTCTCATGCCGGAACGGAATCTCTTCGTGATCCCAGTTCCCGGCCCGTTGAAGCATTTCCATCTCCTCCGGTTTCATGTTCAGTACCACCGTATAATCCCTGGCCTGATAAAGAATCTGATCGTTTTCATCCGTAATGGTGGTTTCGGTGACCAGAACGATCTTGTTTTTACTGAGGGCGCACAGATCCACCAGACGATTTTTCAAGCGGTTGCGTTTTTCTCGGATCGAAGCAAAATCCGGCATGATCCGGGCTTCATGGCCGAGATGAAGCACGTTCTTCAGACAGATCCCCAGTTCCGGCAGAAGATCTTTCATGGTAAAATCCATCATCCAGGGCCAGTAGTAGGAATATGGCGGTACGCCCTTGATATCGGGTGTTTCCATCATTTCCTTCCATTCCTCGAGATAGCTGTCCGACAGGGTGAATTGATGGTCGGTGGGGATATACACCCCGTTTCGCGGCTCGGGGAGTCTAAAACGCTGTTTTCCGAAAATACAGCTCATAACCTTCCGGTTGAAAATCATCGATGTAAAAAATCTGAATTTATGATCCATGGCGTAGTCTTACTCCTTTTTATCTGATGTGGTTAAAATCGTGATCACGCCGCGTGTGGCGTCAAGACGGATAAGGTCCCCGGTCCGGATAACCGAAAGGGGATCTTTCTCCAGCCGGTCCATCATGGGTATCCCGTTGCTGAGGGCGTTTAAGGCGATGACCGGCTCGGCTTCCCGACAGATCATGCCCACGGGGGCCGTGTTGAACAGCCGGGCGTAATACCCGACCAGTGCTCCGGTGGTGGAGCCCCGTCCCGTAGGAAAAACCAGTATTTTCCCTGCAATGTTCCGGCCCGCCAGCGCATGCCGTTCGTCAACCTGTCCGGTCACGATGTCGAAATCCCCCAGAAAGGAAAACGCCATGTCCGTAACCAGGGCTTCCCCTTCCACCACACCGTCTTGAATGGTATGTCCCTTGATGTTCATCGCTCCTCCCATGTTCCGGTTATCGCGGCACGGATGCACGTCGCCGCATCGCCGTAATACGTTTCCATCACCTTCCCCCCCATGACCTCGCCGGCTCCGCCCCGAAGCATGTAATGGGCGCACCGGGCCGAATTGGTGGCCACCCGCCGCACCGTCTCTTTCATCCGCGCAAAGGGAAAGACCGCCATGCAGGAATCGGTCACCACCCGGGCTCCGGCCCGGTCAAGGATGTTTAGATACCCCATGCGACGGGCCAGATGGTACACCCCTTCGTTGGTGGACAGGACCAGTCGTGTATGGGACGATACCCGTTTCCCTTCAAGCATAAGGGCCGCATCACGGATTTCCCCGATGGTCAGATGGGGGCAGCCCATCAGCACCATATCGACCTCAGGGTCGTGGTAGTCGGCAAGAAGCCGGGCGGCCTCCCGGATGTCCGAGGGACGAATGGTCAGAATGTGCTCGGGCTTCCTGTTCCTGAACGCCGAATCCACATCGGGCGCCTCCGGCGTCACCCCAACGATATGGCAGAGGCTGACGGCGCCGGACACCGGCATGGGCGACAGGAAGTATTTGAGCTTTTCAAAGGGAAGATCGGGCGGCAATCCGTCCACCACAACGTTTTTCGTCTGAGCAAGGGCTCCGATATGGTAGCCGACGGCACCGAGTTCCGCTTCGGAAAGCCGGTCCACGGCCACTTTCTGGAACCGGAAGAGGATCTCGCCGACCCGTCCGTCGTCACGAATTCTTCCGATCTCGGGTGTCCGTCCCGTGATGGCGGACGCGGTCATGGCCAGCCCCGAATCCCTGTTGCCCCGTGCTCCGAAGAGGCTGTTGTTGATAATGATTCCCGAAGATCCGGCCCATGAAAAAACCTGATCCTTCCTGAGAACATTACCCATCAGATACGGGGCGCAGGTCATCGTCATCAGACAGCCCTTGTCCTTATAAATATCCATGGCCCTTACACTGCTCTCGACCACCGGGCCGGTGTCCTCATCGGACAGGCCCAGGGCCTCGGACCAGGGGCCGCCCAGGGGGGACACCGAATGGAGCGAGGTCCGCGTCCGCAAGCCGCTCACCCCGTCCATCAGCTCTTCAAGCATTTCAAGCGGGTCCTGGAGGATATGGGCGCTGTGGACAGGCACCAGCCGGGCGGCATCGAAGGCCTCCCCGTAATCGATCATGAACCCGATAGCCTTCCGGGCTCCCGGTCCATAATGACCGTCACGCATTTTCTTATCGTCGTCGCTGAGTATCATCGTTTAAATTCCCGTTTTTAGTTAACCGGCTTTGCGGAAAGAGTATTCTTCCCGGGGGGATTCATGGGGGACGGGCGTCATGTCGGCGTATCGCACCACATCCTCGTAACGGAGACCCTGACTCGCGGCAAGAGCCCGGACACTGATCGATTTCCCGCCAAAGAAATGGGGGTAATAGGTCTCCACCGACGCGACAAGATCAAGAATCGGCAGATCCGGGTAACTGCCGTAAAAACTGACATACTCCATATGCCGCTCCCCCTTGCGGTTCACCGCCGGGTAAACCGTATCGCGGATCCCGTCGAATTCCGGCGTGATATAGCCCATTTTTTCGCAAAGATCGGAATCCAGAGACGGGGTGGCCTTGACCCAGCGGCCCTCGATGAACAACTCCGCGAATCCGTGGTAAGCGAAAATATTGGTTCGCATCAGTTCATGGAGTTTCCCCGGATTCTGATGATTGATCACGTCGGCGAAGCCCAGGCGCGAGGGAATGCCCACAACCCGCGAAGCTGCAGCCAGAACAAGGGCTTTGGATACGCAGTACCCGCTTTGTTTTTTCAGGATGTAACCGGCTTTCATGTAGTTGAGATTCACTTCAAAGCCGAAAAGATCGTAGCGGATATCATCCCGGATCGCGTAAAAAAGCGCGATCGCCTTTTGCCTGTCGTCCATGAGACCCGTGCAGACCGCCGTTGCATAGTCAATGATGTCGGGGCTGTCACTGTCTACAAAAAAAGTCGGCATCAGGTATCTGTCGTATAGAAACTCTTCCGGTTCACGCATGTCGTCCTCCCCAATTCTTAGGATTGATGGTTGATGAAAATGAAAATCGCTGATCTGATTTAAGCGGCAGTGAGGAAAGATGATGTGTGATCAATCACCGTCACTGCTGTTTTATTTTTATAACGATAATGAAATTGTTTGCTCCCCCGCCCCGATTGCATGAAGAGCCTTGACGTGTGTCATTTTTCAGAAAATGGAGTTGCACATGACGTGCCAGTATGCTGTTTTTATTATAACAGACCCGAATAATTGGCCTTATACCAGCTCAAACGATCAAACCAATACATACGGCATATGGGGAACATCCCCCCTCAAATGTGATGACAAATATTTTAAGATTTTGAAATAACTCAATGAAAATACATATGGGTAAACATTCCTCACATCGAGGAAACATTCCCCATATCATGGGCACGGAATTTTTTCGTTGTTCCAGACCCCTGAGCCTCCGATGGGCAACGTTCAGGATGCCCGTCAACTGAACAACGAGATTATTTTACGTTCAGGACATTGTGTTTAAAAAGGGGGGCACGGCATCCGGAAAAAAACGCGGGAGTCAGGAAGGAATCTGTTCCAGGTCGAGTTTTCTGATTTTGGTTGAAAGGGTCTTTCGATCGATACCGAGGCGTTTGGCGACCCGGCTTTTGTTCCAGTTGCATTCGGAAAGGCAGGCGCCGATAATTTTCTTCTCGTAATCGTTGACCAGGGACGCCAGGGAATCCGATCGTTCATCCGCAGACAGTTCCCGTGTTTCCGTCCTGACGTCAGAAGATCCGAACGGCGCGGGAACGATCCGCCTGAGGGCGATATACTGATTGACGATATTCTGGAGTTCACGCACATTACCGGGAAAATGATACCCGTCGAGATAGGACATCACATCATCCGGAAGACGCGTGACATCGACATTATTGGGGCTTTTCCGCAAAAAATGATCGACAAGGCCGGGAATATCCTCTTTTCGTTCGCGCAGGGGAGGAAGATCGATCCGGATGATGTTGATCCTGTAGAAGAAATCCGCCCGCATCTTTCCCTGCTTCACCAGATCGGCCAGATCCTTGTTCGTCGCAGCGACAATCCGGATATCCGTTTTTTTCAGCTGATTGCTTCCGACCGGCGTGTATCCTCCCCCCTCAATGGCCCGGAGCAGCTTGACCTGCATGTTCAGGCCGATTTCTCCGATTTCGTCGAGAAACAGGGTACCGCCGTCGGCCAGGTCGAGAAACCCTCCGCGATCCTGGACCGCTCCGGTGAAGGCCCCTTTTTTGTAACCGAAAAACTCGCTTTCAATGATGTTCTCGGTAATGGCCCCGCAGTTGACGGGCACAAACCGACCTGCATTCCGATTGCTGAGGGTGTGGACGGCGCGTGCAATCAACTCCTTGCCCGTTCCCGACTCACCGTAGATGATGGTACTCAGGTTGGTGGGGGCCGCCATCAGGAGAAGATCGTACACATCCATCATGGCTTTGCATTTTCCGATGATGCCGCAGAACTGTCCGCACTGATGAATGGATTTTCTCAGATTCAGGTTTTCGAGACTGAGGCTCTTCTCACGTTTTTTCAGTTTTTCCTCTTCTTTCTTCCGGTCGGTGATGTCCCGGCCCACACACTGAATCATCACCACCTCATGGTCCCTGACCACGGGCTTGGCCGTCACCTCCACATAAAAGGGGTCGCCGTCCTTGGATTTGAACAAAAACTCATGATTGGTCGTGGGCTTTCTGCTTCTCAGGATCTCTCCGAAAAGAAACAGGGCCCGCCCATACTCCCGAGGATCGACAAAATAATCTTTCATCGGTTTTCCGATCATTTCTGCGGGATCATAGCCCCCCAGTTCACGGATCACCGGGCTGATGTAGTCGATGGTGGAATCCGGAAGCACCACCAGAACCACATCCCTGATTTCTTCGGTCAGCTGGCGGTACTTGGCTTCACTGGCCTTGAGGGCATCCTCCGCCTGTTTTTTCCGGGTGATGTCCCGGGAGGCGCCGGTGATGCACACGGGCCGCCCTTCCTCATCAAGAATGAACTGGACCAGAGTCTCCACCCATTTCATGGACCCGTTCTTGTGGATGATCTGATACTCGGCCAGAAACGGCTGTCGCACATCGTAGCGGCCCTCCAGCCCCATGCGCACCTTGCGCTTGGCTTTTTCGTAAGAAGCCGGGGCAAAATATTCCCGGGGGGTCAGCAGCTTGAATTCTTCCTGGGTGTATCCGGACATATTGCGCACCGAGGGACTCACATAGGTGATCTGAACATCGAGATTGGCGATAAACACCTGGTCCGTCGTATTCTCGGCCATCAGCCTGAACATCTGGGCCTCGGTGGTTTTTCCGGGCTCGGTCACAGGACGGACCAGTGAATCCCGAAAGGACACCATGGTCCTGCCCGTATGGGGGATCAGAGAGACATCCAGCATGTATTCCCCGATCCTGCCGTCCTTGTGAATCAGCCGGCAGGCATACGTCGCGGGAACGTCTTTGCCGCACGTCCGCCTCTTTGCGTGATAACGGACCATTCGGGGCAAATCCTCGGGGTGGACATAATCGGTAAAGCGCAGGCGTCCTTCCATCTCGAATTTTCGAAATCCGGAGATGCGTTCGAGATTTTCGTTGATCCGAAGAATGGTCATATCCTCATCGATGACCATCACCGCCGCGTCTTCCGTTTCAAAAAACGTTTGATACCCATGGTTTTGATCGTTCACAACCGGCTTCATATCATTCCTGCAAGGCGTTTTTCCATCGTGGCGGTTTATCGGCGTTCATCCGGAAAAGGCGGCGTCGTCCCTGTTTCCGCCACGGGGGCGGTCACGGGTGACTTAACACACACCGGCGTTTTTTTCACCAAAGAAAACAACAAAAAAATGAGCTTAAAAAAAGATTGACATCAGCGAAATATTAGTTAGAATACCTAACTATTAGTTTGGCTATATATTTCATTTTCAATGACGGATCAACCCTTTTTTCAAGGTGACGCGATTTTGAATACCATCCCGCAGGAAACACGGCTCCTCGCCCAGCATATTCTTGAAACGGGCAAACTGATGAGAGACAGGATTTTCAAAGCCCAGTCCCGCTGCATGCGTGAACGGAACATGACCAAACGATACGGCGAACTGACCCAGTCTCAGCTTGAAGCCATCCGAATGGTCAGAAAGAACGGACCATTGGGGATCAACGACCTTGCCGGTCTTCTGGCCATTTCCTCTCCCTCGGCCTCGGTCATGGTCGAACGCCTGGTTGAAAAGGGCATCCTGACGCGCGCATACAACCCCAAGGACCGTCGTAAAGTCATGATCGCGATCTCAGACAAGGCCCAGGAAGACATCAGGGCCATCGAAAACGCCATTCTTACCATGGTCCTGGACCTGATGGAACGGCTCGGCCCCGAAACCTCCCGGGAATGGTTCGACATCCTTGGAAAAGTCCGCCAGGCGCTTTCCGATGACGACCGTGATCCCGAATCCGCCCCGACGGCGTGAATGTCAACCTGCACAGACAATCATGAGGCAATCACGATGAGAAAAGGAAAAGGAATCATTCTCTGCGCACTGGTTCTTCTGTCCGGTTTTATCGGCATGGCGGCCCTGTCTTCAATGAAAAAACCGCCTGACCGGATGACGGCCGACGAGAAACCCCTTGTGGTCGAAACCCTTCCGGTCGAATTGATCGATGCCCCCGTTTTCATCACCGGCTACGGCCAGGCCCGTGCCGTTCGAACCGTCCCCATGGCCTGCGAGGTTCCGGGCAAGGTATCAAGGACCCATCCCAGCCTCCACGACGGGGGTCTTGTGGCCAAAGACGAACTGCTGTTTGAAATCGATTCAACGGATTACGACATCGTTCTCAAAACAGGCCGCGAAAGGTTTGAGATCCAGAGCCGGATCATGTCCATCGCCGAGGAAGAGTACCTGAGGAAAAAGCGTCTGTTCGAACAGGACCAACTGTCCACAAGGTCGGGCATGGACGCCGCTGAAAAAAACTGGCTCATGGCCGCCGAAGAGCTTGGACGACTGGTCCAGGTGATCGACACCGCCGAAATGAACCTTACACGGTGCACCGTCAGGGCCCCCTTCAATGCCAGGGTATCCGAATCACGGGTCGAAGCGGGCCAGTATGTGGTTCCCGGGCAGCCTCTTTTCACCCTGGTGGACGATTCCAGGCTGGAAGTGACGGTATCCCTCGACAGTCGCGATGCGCGCCGGTTTCTGCAGTTCGATCCCGAAAAAAATCCGGTAAAGCCCTGGTTTTCCACGCTCAAAAACGTTCCCTGCGCCGTATCCTGGACGGAAAACCCCGACGGTGGGACATTTATGGGTACGCTGGACCGTGTCATTCGTTTTGACGACACGACCCGGACACTGACCCTCTCAGTCTCGGTCAGTCCCCAGGCGCAAAAAAAAGACCGGGGGGGATTCCCTCTGGTTGACGGCATGTTCTGCAAGGTCATCATACCCGGAAAAACACTTGAGCATGTGGCCCGGGTTCCCCAGTGGACGGTCAGCCCGGAAAACACCGTCTATCTTGCGGTCAACAACCGGCTGAAAACCCAGCCCGTGACTCTGGTTCGCAGCGAGGGAGAGATCTGTTTCATTTCCGGTGATCTTAAAACCGGTGACCGTCTGATTTCGACGCGACTGTTCAGCCCCCTTGAAAACACACGTCTCACCCTCATGCCGCCCGACAAGGACGGAGAAAAGCCATGAAACAGGCTCTCAAAGCGTTTGCGAAAAACACGGTATTTGCCAACATCGTTCTTTTGCTGATCTTTCTCGGAGGGTGGCTGGCCGTAAGGGGCATGATCAAGGAGACCTACCCCGAATTCTCCCTGGACATGATCACCGTTTCCATCGCCTATCCGGGTGCCGACCCGGAAGAGATCGAAGAAGGCATCTGCCGGAAAATCGAGGAGGCTCTGGAAGGTTTGGACGGGGTCGGCCAGTACACCACCACCGCCTCGGAAAACGCGGGGTCGGCCCTGATCGAAGTCCGGGAAAACTACCCGGTCGAAGAGGTGCTCGACAGGGTCCGGACACGGATCGACGCCGTCACCACCTTCCCGGCCGATGCCGAACGTCCGGTCGTCACGGAATTCATCTACAAAGAGCCCGTGCTCACCTTGTATGTGGCCGGTCGCATGTCCGATCTCAGGCTCAAACAGTGGGCCGACGACCTGACGGACGACCTCAGGACTCTGCCCTCGGTGTCCCAGATCGAACTGTTCGACCGCAAGGACTATGAAATCAGCATCGAAGTGTCCGAAGAACGTCTCAAACAGTACAACCTGAGCGTCAGTCAGGTATCCGAAGCCATCCGGCAAAGCAGCCTCAACCTGTCAGGCGGCACCATCCGGACAGGCCGGGAAGACATCCGGGTGAGGACCGTGGGCAGAAAATACACGGGACGGGAGCTGGGCTCCATCGTGGTGCTGGCAAAACCCGAGGGGGGCATGATCACCCTTGACCGCATCGCCGACATCAAGGACGGATTTTCCGAAGACCCCATGGAGGCCACCATCAACGGCGATCCGGCCATGATGATCCAGGTCGGCAAAACGCGCGAAGAAGATGCCCTGGCCATCTCGCAGGAGGTAAGGGATTTTGTCGCCCGGCACCGGCAGCGCCTGCCCGAGGGCGCTCATTTTGATATTCTTTACGACAACACCGACATCCTCCGGGCCCGCATCGACCTTCTGACCCGGAACGGCATCATGGGAATCATCATTGTTTTCGCCCTGCTCTGGGCCTTTCTCGATGTGAGGCTGTCGTTCTGGGCCGGAATGGGCATCCCCGTTTCCGTGGCCGGCGGTCTTCTGGTGCTTTGGGCCATGGGCGGCACCATCAACATGATATCTCTGTTCGGCCTCATCATGGTTCTGGGCATCGTGGTCGACGACGCCATCGTGGTCGGCGAGGCCATTTATGTTCACCGTAAAAACGGAAAACCGGCGCTTGACGCAGCCGTCGACGGCCTTTCCGAGGTGGGCTTCCCCGTTGCGGCGGCGGTGGCCACCACGGTGACGGCCTTTGTTCCCCTTTTATACGTGGGAGGCATTCTCGGAAAATTCATCGCCATTCTTCCGGTGGTGGTCATCGCCTGCCTGGTCGTTTCCCTGGTCGAATGCCTGATCCTGCTGCCGGCCCACCTCGGTCACCTGCCCGGCCCGGAGGAAAGCCGTCTTAAAAAACGTTTTCCTGCCAATGTGAGTGAATGGACCAACCGATCCCTGGAATGGTTCGTGGACAGGATCTACAAACCCTTTCTGGCCAAAACCCTCCGTTACCGTTACCTGTCCCTGTGCGCGGCCCTGTCCCTTCTGCTGCTGACCATGGGCGTGGTCCGGGGCGGCTTTATCAAATTTCGCGTGTTTCCTGAAATCGACGGATTTGTCATCACATCCACGGTAAAATTCCCCGACGGCACACCGGCGGCCATCACCCGGAACGCCACGACAAAAATCGAAGCGGCCCTGCTTCGGATGGCCGAAAAAACACCGACCCGCTCCGGAGCCCCCCTGATCGTCGATCGTCTGGCCCTGGTCGGACGGACCCTTTCCGACATTCCCGATGAGGGCCCCCACGTGGGGGCGGTCCAGGCAGTGCTTACGGATTCGAAACAACGGGGTATTCATGCCAAGGATCTTCTGGTCGCGTGGGAAAAGGAAGTGGGGCCCATCGCCGGGGCTTCGGCCCTGACCTTCGAAGGATTCTCCGCCGGACCGCCGGGCGACCCCATCGAAATCTGGATCCAGGGGCATAATCAGGAGGACATCCTGGCGGCAGGCGAACGCCTGATCAAACGGCTCAAGGAGTACGACGGCGTCTATCAGGTGCGGTCCGACCATGCCGTCGGCAAAAAAGAGGTCCGCCTGTCACTCAAACCCGAGGCCCGAAATCTGGGCGTCAGCCTGGAGGATCTGGCGAGCCAGGTATACGCCGGCTATTTCGGCCACGAGGCGCTTCGGGTCCAGCGAGGCAAAGACGACATCAAGGTCAAGGTTCGATATACCGCAGAAGAACGAAGCCGCCTGTCGGATCTTGAAAACATGATCATCCGGACCCGGAACGGTCGGGAGATTCCTCTGATGTCGGTGGCCGACATCACATCCAGTCCGGGATATTCCACCATCACCCGGACAAACGGCATGCGTCGTATCACGGTCAGCGCCGGTGTCGACATCAAAAAGAACAACCCCTCCGAAATTTTGAGGGATCTGTCCGCGCATCTGATTCCCGAGACGGGTCAAATCTGGCCCAAGCTGCACATCGCCGTTCAGGGTGAACAGAAAAAAGCCCGGGAATCCCTGGGCAGCCTCACCATCAGCTTTCCCCTTTCGGTTATCGGCATTTTTGTGATCATCGCCTCAATGTTCCGCTCGTACCTCCAGCCCCTGATCATTCTTTTCGCCATTCCCTTCGGGTTCATCGGCGCCGTGGCGGGGCATCTTCTCATGGGCTATGACCTGTCGATCATGAGCGTGTTCGGCATGGTGGCCCTCGCCGGCGTGGTGGTGAACGACGCCATCGTACTCATTGAACGGGTCAACGAAAACCTGGCCGGCGGCCTGCCGTTTTTCGAGTCCATTGTCGAGGCGGGCGCACGGCGTTTCCGGGCGATTTTTCTGACCTCGATCAGCACGGTGGGCGGCCTGCTGCCCCTGATTCTCGAAACGGATCTCCAGGCCAAGTTTCTGATTCCCATGGCATTGTCCATGGCCGCCGGGCTGATGTTCGCCACGGTGATCACCCTGATTCTGATTCCCGGTCTTCTGGTCATCCTCAACGACCTGCGTCTGCTGGCCCATGCCTTTATCCACGGGGAACGGCCCGCGCGTGAAACGGTGGAGCCGGCCGGCCATCGGGCGGCGGAACCCGTGTCACACGGCCGGGACAGGCTCAGAATTCAAGGGGGGTTATGGCCGAACCCGGCAGGCCCTCGCTCTGTTTCATCAGGGCCAGAAACGCCTTCCGGGCTTCAGGCGTATCAAAAAGCAGCGGAATGATTCTTGCGGAAAGGTTGGCAAGGTCGGTGAGATGGGCCTGGGCGCGCCGGCCGGCGTTCCACCTTTTGACGGCAAGACGGTGGCGGGCGGCCATATCCCGGGCCTGATCACGCAGGGCTTTATCCTCGATCAACTCCGGATCGGCCCCCGAGGGCAGTAAAACACCCTCCGGAAGATCGGGATTCATGTGAATGAACGGCGGGCTTTTCAACGCCGTGACCGCCAGCGCATTCCACGCCCTGAGAAAAAGAAGCATCAGGGTCATCCGGTTCTCGGGGTCAAAGGCTTTTGATGCCAGATCGAGAAACGTTTCTGCAATACGGGAAAGCCCTTCACTTGAAAGAGCCTCCCCCCGCCCCAGGGCCGAGAGGGCCAGAGCCGACAGTATGACGGCCTGTTCATCGGCACGGGGCAGCATGCGGACCTCCTCGATCATCGAGCCGATCGCCAGGTCGTAATCCGCTGTCTCCCGCTCACGGTAGGCCGTCTCCTCCCGATGCTCGAAATGAACGATCAGATCCTTGACGGCATCACGCATCAGGGTGTCCTCGTCCGACTTGCGCCTTCCTTGGATGTGGTTTCCTCACCGGTCGCCCCGGCCATCACCTGGCGGTGGGTGCCGGTACTGAACGTCCGCGGGGTCCCGGTGGCTCCGGCCCGATATTCCTGGGGAATGGCCCAGACGAAGGTGCCGGCGGCAAAGGTTCCTCCCGAGCCGGGAGGAGTGGTGCCCACCGTATCGATGATCCCGCTGTTGGCGCTGTTCACGGCCAACCAGGACCCCAGAGGATGAGCGATATTGTTCCAGCCGAGAACCGTATTGTAATACCCGGTGGCCGTCGCATTGACGGTCTGTTCCCGGACCTCGATCCGTGAGAAGGACACCGTGGTGGGCATGATCACCACATCGGCCACAAAACCCGACCCCGCCTTCCCTGCGGTGTATGCCCGATCACTGCTCTTGGTCAGCTGACGCGAGGCGGGCCGGATCACCGTCATGGGAACCGATGCGGCCGCGCCCGTGGCCGGGGTGCCTGTGATGGTGCAGGCGGTGGCCGTATCCGGAGCGGTCCAGGTGGCGGTGAGACCGTTTGCGGGGGTAATGGTGCCGGCGGTGGCGGTCCAGGTCACGGCCGCAGAGGCAGTCACGGCGACCTGCTCGTTCACGCCCACGGTGGTCCGGGTGTTGGCCGCCCCGTTGGGAGCCGCAAGAAGGGTCCGGGTGGTCATGGTCACCGGCGGAGCCGGAGGCGCCGGAGCCGTCGGAGCCACAGGCGGCGCAGGGGCCGGAACGGGGGTTTCGCCCTCGGAGACCGGGCCCGGACAATCCTGGGCTTCATAGGATGTGAATGATCCGGCGGCGGCTGTCTCCCGGGCCATCATGGCCCGATTACCGATCATACGGTGCTGACGCAAAAGGTCCGATTCAATGCCCGCATGGGATGCTGCGGCACGGGGGTCTGACGCGCCCGGCCGAACGGCCTGTTTTTTTTCAGTCGCTTGGGCAAACATGATCCGCTCCTTGACGTTCATGGTTTATGAAGACCGGCCTATCTCTTTGAAAAAGCCCGGAAACCCGGCCCGTTTGAAACGCATATGACGAAAACGCATTGATGGAATGACAGAAGAATGGTCATTATGTATCAACATCATGACACCGTGTAAAGAACCTTTTTCAAACCATGTCGTTTCTTATCAGGGAATCACGCAGACACGGTTTCACCCGGGTCGGGATATTGACGCAAGGCCGCCCGGATGATAAAGTGCGACCCTGATTCATTCACCACGTTATCACTGACAATAAGGGAGCTGCCATGGCGTATCTGGCCATCGATCCGGGGTCAACCTCCACCAAACTTGCCGTTTACCGGGACGGCTGCATCCGTAAAGGCGCGGTCGATCACCCCAGGGCCCTCATCGACACCTTCGAGCACATGACGGATCAAAAAGCGATGCGCCGCGATGTCGTCAATCAGTGGCTCCGCGATCAGGGTTTTTCAGACCTCCCCTTCCGGGCCGTCATCGGACGCGGGGGCCTGATCCGACCGGTCCCGGGCGGGGTCTTTGCCGTCAACGGGGCCATGCTCGACGATCTGGCCACGGGCGTCAACGGGCAACACGCCTCCAACCTGGGCGGGCTCCTTGCCCATGACTTCGCCCGCCGTTTTCACTGCCCGGCCCTGATCGCCGATCCCGTGGTCGTCGACGAACTCGCCCCCGTCGCCCGGCTGTCCGGATTGTCCGGCATCGAGCGAAAAAGCATCTTCCACGCCCTCAACCAGAAAGCCGTGGCCCGGATCGTCGCCCAGAAGCTGGGCCGCGCCTACGGGGATCTCAATCTGATTGTGGCCCATCTCGGCGGGGGTATCAGCGTCGGCGCCCACGTCCGGGGACGGGTGACGGATGTCAACGACGCCCTTTCCGGCGACGGCCCCTTTTCTCCCGAACGGACCGGGGGCCTGCCCGTCAGCGGTGTGGCGGCCCTGATCCGATCGGGCGCCATGACGCCCGACGGACTGGAGCGCACCGCCGCCGGCAAAGGCGGCGTTTTCTCCTATCTGGGCATCACCGATGTCCGCGAACTGGTGTCCCGGTCCGAGAGAAACGATGAGCGCGCCTCCCTGGTGCTTTCGGGCATGATCTACCAGATCGCCAAGGAAATCGGCGGACTCGCCGCGGCCATGGACGGCAGGGTCGATGCCGTGGTTCTGACCGGAGGGCTTGCCCACAGCACGCATATCGTTGCGACGCTCACCGCAAAGATCCGATTCATCGCCCCGGTGTTCGTCGAACCGGGAGAACACGAACTCGAAGCGCTGATCGACGCCGCCCGCCGGGTGATCGAACACGGCGAACCGGCCCTGACCTATCCCCCCGATGATTGAACGGCTCACGAGGCTCTTGATTCCCCCCGTCCGTTCTGATACAAACCCCGATTCGATATCGGGGAGGGGGAAAACGCCAATGGGTCAACCGAATAATACAAGCATCACAGGAACGGTCGACATCGACAAGCCATGGACATGGCCCCGGTATAAGAAAGGCATGTGCGACACATGCATGGCGGGATGCTGCACCCTGATTGTGGAAGTGCGGGCCCCGGATCTGATCCGGCTTGGCCTGACCGATGAATGGGAGGTTGCACACTGCCTGAACGATCTGGTCAAGCGCCTGAAAAAACAACACGTCATCCAGCGCTACTGCCCGAAAACCGGCGTCTTCGTGCTCGGCCGGAAACGGGGCAGCGACTGCATCTTCCTTGACAGAAACCGCCGCTGCACCGTCTACGAAAGACGCCCTGCCGTCTGCCGCAGCCACCCGGAGACGGTTGGTCCGAGAATCGGTCACTGCCCGTACATGCCGATCTGAGACGCAATCCGATCGACCGTTGATTTTTATCGGGGATTGGTTTACAGGATTAAGACCACGATGGATATCACAATGAAAGGTCAGCCATGACACTTACCCCCCTGCTCAATGCCGAATCCGTCGCCGTCATCGGAGCGTCCCGGGACAAGACCAAACGGGGCTTCCAGGCGATCAAAACCCTTCTTGACGAAAAGTTCGAGGGCTCCATCTTTCCCGTAAACCCGAAAGAGACCTCGATCCTTGGCCTGAAATGCTATCCCGATATCGCCGCCATTCCCGAACCTGTGGACACGGCCCTGATCGTCACTCCGGCGTCGACCATTCCCGGCATTCTGACAGCCTGCGGTGCAAAGGGCATCCGGGGCGCGGTGATCATCGCCGGGGGATTCCGGGAAACCGGTCAGACGGGCCGGCAGCTGGAAGACTCCCTGGCGGCGGCGGCCAGAGAAGCGGGCGTCCGATTCATCGGCCCCAACACCTCGGGCATGATCAATTTCAAAAACAACCTGAATCTGGTGGGCCTGAAAAACGCCCCCAAAGGGGACATCGCCCTGATCAGCCAGAGCGGCAACATGGCACTGGCTTTGATCACCGAAGCCAGGGTGAAAAGCCTCAAAGGCTTTTCCTACTACATCGGCGTGGGGAACGAAGCCGACGTCCGGTTCCATGAATACCTGGAATTTTTGAGAAACGATCCGGACACCCGGGCCATTCTCATGTACGTCGAAGGCATGCGCGACGGCCGTAAATTTCTCCAGCAGGCCCATCTGACCACCCTGATCAAACCCATCATCTTACTGAAAAGCGGACGCACCGACACCGGCCGGAAGGCCGCCGGATCGCACACCGGCGCCCTGGCGGGTATTTCCGAAGTATCCCGCACCGCCTTCGGCCGGGCGGGCATCGTGGTGATCGAGGATTCGGACAAATTATTCCCTGCGGCGGAAACCCTGTCCAGCCTGCCGCCGATCAAGAACAACGCCGTGGCCATTCTGGCGGACGGAGGCGGCCACGCCACCATCGCGGCGGATCTTCTGACCGATCTGGGCATGTCGATTCCCGAACTGGACCCCAAGACCCAGGCCCGGCTCCGGGCCCTTCTCCCCCCGGCCGCCGCCGTGCACAATCCGGTGGACGTGGCCGGAGGAACCGATGCCGACCCAACCATCTTCGCGGACTGCGTCGATGTGATCCTCAAGGACCCGGCCGTGGGCGGCCTTCTGATTGTCGGCCTGTTCGGGGGCTACGGCATCCGGTTCGAGGAAAGTCTGTCCCTCAAGGAGGAAGACGCCGCCCATCGCATGGGCAAGCTGATCAAAAAACGCAACAAACCAATCATCGTCCACAGCCTGTTCGCCTCGGCCCGGCCCCATTCCCACCATCTTTTAAGGTATTACGCGATTCCGGTTTACGATTCACTGGAAGTGGCCACCAAGTGCATGGGGGTTCTGGCCGAATACGGAGGCTATCTTCAGTCCCACCACGCCAAAACCAATTTCGTCCTCAACTGGAACGCCAAATCCAGGCCCGAGGCACGGAAAATCATCGACGGCGCACGGCGTGAAGGTCGCCGTCTGCTTTTCGAGCACGAAGTCAAACGGATCATCAACCTCCACGCCCGGACCCACAACATCCCCCTGACCGAAGACCGGCTGGTCACCACCGAAGACGACGCTGCGGCGCTGCATCGGACCCTTTCCGTGCCCATGGCAATGAAAATCGTATCGCCAGACATCATGCACAAAAGCGACGCCGGGGGCGTCCGGCTGAACCTGAACAGCGAGGCCGCCGTCCGAGAGGCCTTTCGGGAGATCATGGACAACGCCCGGAAACACCATCCCGACGCCGACATCCGCGGGGTGATCATGGCACCCATGGCGGACGAGGGCGTGGAGGTGATCATCGGCACAAAAATCGACGATCAGTTCGGCCCGGTGATCATGTTCGGCATGGGGGGAATCTTTGTCGAACTCGTCAAGGATGTGGTGTTCCGGGTTCTGCCCATTTCCCATTTTTCAGCGAAAAAGATGGTCGGAGAAATCAAGTCACCGCTGCTCAACGGCCTCCGGGGACGGCCCCCCGGAGACAAACGGGCCGTTCACCGGCTTTTGCTTCTGGTTTCTGAAATGATCGAGGCCTACCCCCGGATTCTCGAAATGGATCTCAACCCGGTGATCGTCCATGAAAAGGGCCTCTCCATCGTGGATGCCCGAATCATCCTGACCCCGGAGGACGCCGCTTTTACGGAATCGGAACAGCGCGCCTCCGACGCCTGACGGGGCACGCACACCCCGTCTTCCCGACACCAAGGAGGGATCCATGCGTTCTTTCGACGAAACCGACGCGTCCGAACAAAAACGGTTATGGTCCCTTTTTCAGGTTGAAAGCGCCTATACCTGCAACCTGTCCTGCATCATGTGCCCCTGGATCTCGGACCGGGCCGGTCTGGGCAAAAAGGGCCTGATGTCCCAGGCGGTCTGGGATGCCGTCGTCCCCCACCTCGCCAACGTTACTACCGTCGATCTTTCCGGCGGCGGCGAACCCCTGCTTCACCCCCGTCTGGCCGAGCGGATCAGGCAGTCCCATGAGGCCGGATGCGTCACCGGACTGTTGACCAACGGCACCCTGCTCGATGAACGGATGACGGACGCCCTCATCGACGCCGGCGTGAACTGGCTCGGGGTCTCCATCGACGGAGCGGATCAGGCGGTTTACGAACGCATCCGGGTGGGCGCCCGTTTCGAAACGGTTTGTGCCAACCTCTCCCGTTTCTGCCGGACACGTGATCCGGATAAGGTGATCACCCTGATCAATGTGGTCATTCTGCCGATGAATCGCCGGCAGCTGACGGCCATGGTCGACCTGGCCGCGGATCTCGGCGTCGATCAGGTCAATTTCAAGCATTGTGACGTGATCCGGGGAGAGCACGGCAAAGGGCTTGGACAGTTTGATCGGCAAAAGACCCGGGCGGTTCGCGATCTTGAACATGATCTTTCCCGGGCCGTCAGACAGGGGAAAAAGCGCGGAGTCCGCGTGACCCATTTTTCTCTGGTCCCGGAGGAGCTGCCGGTCTGCGCCCAGGATCCCAGGCGTTCCCTGTTCATCCGCTACAACGGCCAGGTATCGCCCTGCATCGGATTGGCCGTCGGCGGCCCCACGACCTTCATGGGCCGGGACGTCATCATGCCCACGGTGCATTTCGGCACGCTGCCCGATCAGTCTCTGGACCAGATTTGGCATTCACCGGATTGCACGTTTTACCGCACCCGGTTTGAAGAGCGGGTTTCGGCAAGCGAAGCGGGTTTTCTGAGCGTGGATCTGTCCGAGCCATCCCTTCCGAAACTCAAGGCCGCCCGGCAGGCGTCCATCGACGCCATGCCCCCCGCGCCTGAAGGCTGCCGGATCTGTCATTATCTCTATGGGATTTAAGCGTCTCCGTCCAGGGCGTCCCTGACCCTGGCGGCCAGCTCATGGGCGGAAAAAGGTTTCTGGATGAAATGAACACCCTCGTCGAGAACACCCTGATGGGCAATGACATTGGCAGTGTAGCCGGACATGAACAGGCGTTTAATCCCGGGATACACGCTCATGAGATTCCGAGCAAGATCCCTTCCGTTCATTTCGGGCATTACCACGTCCGTCAGAACAAGTTCGATATCGCCCTGATGCTCCCGGGCGATCCGGATCGCCTCGCCTGGGGTGGCGGCGGCAAGAACCGTGTAGCCCTGGGACTCCAGAAGAAGGGCCGTCACCTCAAGGATCGACGGTTCGTCTTCCACCAGAAGGATGGTCTCCTTGCCGTGGGCCATGGACGGAGCCCCGGTTCGCTTGGCCGCCGTCTCGTTTTTTCCTTTGTGACGGGGAAGGTAGATGGTGATGGTCGTGCCCTGGCCCGGTTCACTGTAGGCGTTGATAAAACCATGGTTCTGCTTGACCGCGCCGTACACCGTGGCGAGACCCAGTCCGGTTCCCTGATGAATTTCCTTGGTCGTGAAAAAAGGTTCGAAAATCAGCGGGAGATGGTCTTTTTCGATGCCGCACCCGTCGTCGCTGACCGCGATCCGGACAAAATCACCGGTGATGAATCCCGCGTGTGCCGCGGCATAATCCTCACCGATGGTGACATTTTCAGCTTCGATGGTCATTTTCCCCACGCCGGAAATGGCATCCCTGGCGTTGATGCACAAATTGGCGAGAATCTGATCGATCTGGGAGGGATCCATCCGGACGGCCCATAAATCCGTGCCGGGATTCCAGACCAGATCGATATCTTCACCGATCAGGCGCTCGAGCATGCTGAGCATGCCGGCCACCGTCTCGTTCAGATCCAGAATTTGGGGGGAGACGGTCTGTTTCCGGGCAAAGGCCAGAAGCTGGCGCGTCAGGTCGGCGGAACGTTCGGCGGCCCTGCCGATTTCCCTCAGGTGACGGTCAACCGGATCGGCGGGCTTAATTTTGCCAAGGCCCAACTCCACATGGCCCAGGATCACGCTGAGCATGTTGTTGAAGTCATGGGCCACGCCCCCGGCCAGTCGCCCCACCGATTCCATCTTCTGGGCCTGTTGAAGCTGACCTTCGAGCTTTTGCCTTTCGGCCTCATGATTCTTTCGTTCGGTGATATCGATCACCGCGACCAGGGCCGTGGGCTTTTCCTCGTACTCGATCCGCTTGCCGGTCAGGCTGACCCACTTCTGTTCTCCGGTTTTGGTCAGAACCCTGAATTCGTAATCATCCGGCACGGTTTCTCCGCGCTGGCGTTTTTTCCCGGTCTGCCGGATCAGCTCCTGATCGACCGGATGGACGATGTCCCAATAGCGCAGGGAAAGAAGTTCGTTTTCGCTATACCCGGTAACCTCACAAGCGGCCCGGTTGGCATAGATCCAGTTGTCTCCCTGATGCATCAGAATGGCAAAGGGGCTGGATTCGGCCAGGATGCGGAATTTCTCTTCGCTGGTCCGGAGCCGCCGCTCCGCTTCCTTACGGGCCGTGATATCCATGATCGACGCCACGCTCTTGGATGTCCCCGGCACCATCATGATGTTGATCATGGCATACCCGGGTGTTCCGTCCTTCGACACATACTGGAATTCGTAACTTTTGAGCGCGTCCGCTTCGTTCTTCCGACGCAGGTGATGCAGGGCGACCATGCGTTCACGTTCGGCGGGAGGAATCAGATCCGTCCATTTCAGACGGCTTATGGTGTCGGGCGTCAGCCCCATAATACGGAGAAACCGGTCATTGGCCATGCTGATGGTCATGTCGTCTTCGATCAAAAGGATGGACGTCCCCGTGTTGTTGAGCATGATGCGGTAGAGGTCCAGATTCTTTGTCAAATAACGTTTTTCTTCTTCAAGCCGCCTGCAGTACGAACGCAGCTCATCCGCGCTCATCCCGGATAGATCTCCGGGCTCGTCGGATGTTTTGTTCATGTCTCTCACGAATGCCAATCCCCCTGTCTCTGAAACACACCGGATGACGCCCCTTACGTCAGCCTTGAACCCATGAACTGGTGCCTATCCATACCCCTCGGGAGGCAGGAATGTCAACATCGGTTTTCTACAGGGCAATCCTATGGCCCAACGATTCACCCCCAAAAAAAAGGGGAAACGGACAAGAGCCGTTCCCCCTGAATACACAGACACTCAGTCATTCAATCAGTCAAAGGCCATACTCGTTTTCCATTCTTTCCAGACATTGCCCACCAGACCGGGGCCCGGTGTCAGGGTTTTCTTGCCCGGCGTCCAGCCCGACGGCGTCGCCTGGGAACCCTTGGTTTCGCGGACCAGCTGGAAGGCCTGGATTTGACGCATGGTCTCTTTGATGTTCCGGCCCACCGGCGGGGTCAGCACTTCGTAACCCTGGATGATGCCGTCGGGATCGATGATAAACCGTCCGCGCGTTTCCACGCCCGAATCTTCATCGTAGACATTATAGATTTTGCCCACCCGGCCTCCGCCGTCGGACAGCATGGGAAAGGGCACGCCGCCCTCGACCATTTTGGACAGCTCGTGGTCGTTCCACATCTTGTGGACAAACATGCTGTCGATACTCATGGACAGAACTTCAACGCCCAGTTTGACATACTCGGGGTATTCTTCAGCAACTGCTGAAATTTCCGTCGCTCAGACGAAGGTGAAATCACCGGGGTAAAAGCAGAGGACGACCCATTTGCCAATGTAATCGGACAGGGTGACATTGATGAATTTTCCGTTCTGATAGCCTGGAGCGCTGAAATTGGGCGCTTTCTTTCCTACCTGAATCATCTGCCGTGCCTCCTTTTTTTCGACCGTGGGTTCGGATGCCTGTTCAACCTGCTCTTCTTCGCCGACCGGACCGCCCGTGGGGCGGGCACAGCCGGGATTCAATTCTTCCGTCATAGGCCCTCCTGGTTAAAAGTGTCATGATTTTCTGAAAAACCGAACAGAAACGACGCTGTTGAAAACGATCATAGCGGGACAGGCTATGGGAAATGACAATGATTCTACACCAGCGGATTCAAAATTGAAATACGTAAAAACAGGTATTTTAACATTCACAAAACCGGGCCGATGCTTTATGGTTAACGGCATGACCGATCACACCAACCCACACTCATAAAGGAAATATCCATGATCACCTATGCCTACTGGTTTGCCGTCATCATCGTCACCGCTCTGGTTCTTTTCGGCGCAGGGTTCAAGGCCGGTTACTGGAAAACGGCCCTTTCCATCGCTTTGATCATCCTTGTGGCGGGCTGGAGCGCATATGCCTTTCATTTCCAGCAGATCTTCGTCAAACGATACGGCGGAGCCATGACCATCAAAACCCCCGAGGGCCAGTATCATCTGGGCGTGACATGGAAAGAGGACAACATGTGGATCGAAACCTACGATCCGAAAACCAACACCTGCATTTTCAGCGAATACTCCAAAGGCAACCTCCTCCAGGGGCGGGTATACATCAAGGACTGCAACCCTCTGCTGCCCCAGGCGACAGGATACCGGGATTACTCGTCATCCTCGTCCGGAAATTGAAAACACATCGTATTTGATCGGCAAGAACCCCCAGACATCCTCAAGGAGCCGTTTTACCATGTATGCCAACCGAGTGACCACAGGCTGGGACAGCCTGGACGCCATTATCGACGACCTGAGGCGCGGCGACAACGTGGTCTGGCAGGTCGACTGCATCGACGATTACCAGCGTGTGGTGCTGCCCTTCGTGAACAGCGCACTTTCTCGAAATGAACGGGTCATCTATCTCCGCTTCGGCAGGCACATGCCCCTGCTCGAAGAGAGGGCCGGTCTCACCATCCACACCCTGAAATCCGAAAACAGCTTTGAATCTTTTTCAAGCGCGGTCCACCGGATCATCACCGAGGAGGGAAGGGACACCCTCTACGTGTTCGATTCGCTGTCCGACCTGCTCCACATCTGGGCCACGGACCTGATGATCGGCGATTTCTTCCGGATCACCTGCCCCTACCTCTTTCAGCTGAACACCATCGCCTATTTTGCCATCTTCCGGAACAACCATTCCTTCAAGTCCATTGCAAGGATCCGGGAGACCACCCAGGTGCTGATCGACATCCACAGCGCCAAGGGCACCATGTGCATCCATCCGATCAAGGCGCTGCACCGGTACTCGACCACCATGTTTTTCCCCCACGTCAAAGAGAAAGACCAGCTGATCCCGGTCATCAACAGCGTGGACGCCACCCGGCTGTTTTCCCACCTTTCGCGCCATGACGCCACCGGCGCCCAGCGTCATCTGGATTACTGGGACCGGCTGTTCATGGAAGCCCGTAACCTCATGGAATCCCGGGCTCCCGAGGAGGAACAGAAAGACATGGTCCAGCAGCTCAGCCGTCTGATGCTGACCCGGGACAAGCGGCTGCTGGCGATGATCCGCAGACATTTCACCCTGGGCGATCTGCTTGCAATCAAAGACCGGCTGATCGGAACGGGGTTCATCGGCGGGAAGTCCCTGGGCATGCTGCTGGCCCGAAAAATTCTTGAAAAGGATCGCGCCCGGGATTGGCCGGGAATCCTCGAGCATCACGATTCGTTCTACATCGGATCAGACGTCTTTTATTCCTACATGGTCCGCAACGGCTGGTGGCAGACCTTCATGGAGCACAAAACACAGCAGGGGTATTTCCCCAAGGCCTTAGAACTCAAGGAAAAAATGGAAAACGGCGTCTTTCCCGAAGAGATTGTCGAGCGATTCAAGCTGATGCTCGAATACTTCGGCCAGTCACCGATCATCGTCCGATCGAGCAGCCTCCTCGAAGACGCCTTCGGCAGCGCCTTTGCCGGAAAATACGACAGCTATTTCTGCGTCAACCAGGACGACCCCAAAAAACGCTATGAGTTCTTCGAAAAAGCCGTACTCCGGATCTTTGCCTGCACCATGGGGGAAGACGCCCTTTCCTATCGGCGGCAGCGGGGCCTCGACCAGACGGACGAACAGATGGCCCTTCTGGTCATGCGGGTCTCCGGCGCCTACCGTGAGTCGAACTTTTATCCGGACCTGGCCGGGGTGGCCCTGTCCCGAAACCCCTTCATGTGGAAACAGACCATGAACCCCAAGGAAGGCATGGTCCGTCTGGTCCACGGCCTGGGCACCCGGGCCGTCAACCGGGTCGCCAACGATTATCCCCGAATCGTTGCCCTGGACGCGCCCCTGGCCAAGCCCCTTCTCGGCGTGAAAGACATCCGCAAATACTCCCAGCATCACGTGGACCTTCTGAACCTGGAGCAGAACCGGCTCGAAACCGTTCCGCTGTCGTCCCTGCTTGAACGGCACGTCCCGAGCTGCATGGACCGGCTGAGCATCCGGGATCACGAGGCCATCGAGGCCATGCGGGACATGGGCCGTCCCGCCGGGGACTACCGCATCCTGACCTTCGATCCCTTCCTGACCGAAACCCCCTTTGTGGACATCATGAAATCCATGCTGACCTCCCTCGAGCAGGCCTACGACAATCCTGTTGAAATCGAGTTCACGCTGAATTTCGACACCTCAAACGACGCCTTCCACATCAACCTGCTTCAATGCCGTCCCCTCAAAACCATGGGGCCCGCCGAGGGCGGCCCGTCCGTTACGCCGACAAACATCGCCCGGGTTATTCTGAGCATTGAAGGCAACGCCATGGGCGGCACCCTCGCCAAAGACATTGCCCGAATCATCCTGGTGAACCCCGACACCTACCTGGACCTGTCCGTCCAGGACAAATACGCCGTGGCCCGTCTGGTCGGCAAGCTCAACAGGGCCATCGACGACGCCGAGAAAACACCCACCCTGTTGATGGGTCCGGGACGATGGGGCACCCACACGCCCGCCATGGGCATTCCGGTCACCTTCTCCGAAATCAACCGGGTGGCGGCCATCGCTGAAATAAGCCATCACACCGGCAGCCTGGTTCCCGATTTGTCCTTCGGCACCCATTTTTTTCACGACCTCGTGGAAACCGGCATCGTGTATCTTGCCGTCTATCCCGAATCCTCCGGCGTGATCTGCGATCTGGACTGGATACGGTCCCTGCCCAATCTTCTTACGACCCTTGCGCCGGAAAGCGGCTCCCTCGAGCATGTGATCCATGCCGCCGACACACGCCGCGAGGGCCTGAAAATCCACTCGGACGTGGAAAACCAGACCGTGATCTGCTACCTGGCCGAAAAAAACAACGGGGATCAGAACGGAAAATCTCCGGCGTGATCCGGGGGGGCGACGGGGTCGGTCCGAGGCCTTTCAGCGGGTTTGTGGACGGGATGGCCGTCCACATAGATGGATTTGTGAGGCATGGAGGGGCAGGCATATTCACAGGCGCCGCAGCCGATGCAGACAGACGGGTTGATCGTCGGAACGCCGAGGCCGTTTTCAATGACCATGAACACCGCCTTGGTGGGGCAATGTTCTGAGCAGGCGCCGCATTCGGTTTTCTGGGTAATGACGATGCAGTTATCCAGAATCAGATGAACCACGCCGATCTGAATCGACTGTTTGCTCTCAAGCGTCAGCGGCAATATCGCGCCGGTGGGACACACCTCGCCGCAGGTTTTGCAGGTGGCGTTGCAAAAGCCCTTTGCGTTGTCCATGTGAGGCATCAACAGCCCCTGGGTGCCGTAAGGGGCCAGGCCCGGCTGAAGCACCTTGCCCGGGCAACGGCTGACGCACAGATAACAAGCCGTGCAGGCCGAGGTGAAATCGCCGATGCTCCGCGAGCCCGGCGGCGTGATCGGGTGGCGGCGCCTGACCGGTATGGTGTTTTTCACATAGACCGGCGGACGGACGACCTGGGCGAAAAGTTTTCCGGGAAAACCCAAAACGGCGAGCCCCATCAGGGCCATCAGGGCACGCCGCTGAGGGTTGACGGGCCGGAAAGCCCTGGGTTTCGCCGACACGGCGATGCAGTTTTCCGGGCAGACCGCCAGACAGGAATAACAGGCCACACAGCGACTCACATCCACATGACCACGTCCCACATCGATGCAGGACGCCTTGCAGACCCGTTCGCAACGGCCGCAGGACACGCAATCGTCTGCGTCGATGCGGACCCTGAACAGCGAAACCCGTGACACCAGCCCCAGAACGGCGCCCACCGGACAAATCGTATTGCAGTAGAGACGCCCCCGTTTCAGAGCCAAAGCGACCACCAGACCCAGACAGGCCAGGGTCACGCCCAGCACCGTCACCCCAACCGGCGGCAGATCCACCGTCACCAGGGCATAGGAATCGAACCGTTCAAACACCCGTGCAAGAAGGTTGTTCACGGCGGCTGCCGGGGGACGTGCGATCGTGGCCATCGTGCGACCGAAAAAGCTGAACGGGTCGAGCAGATTGACCAAAACAAGGCTTCCCGACACCGACACCAAAACCGTCAGCGCGAGCAGGCCGTATCGCAGAAACGGAAGCCCCGGAGCCCATGCGAACCGCTTTTTTCCCGGTGCGAAACGGATCACAAGATCCATGAAGGCGCCTAAGGGGCAGAGAAAAGAGCAATAGACGCGGCCGGCCAGAAAAGTCAGGGCCAGGACCGAAAGGAGGGAAAGAAACGCCGCGCCGCCCTGGGCCAGACATTTCATCAAAGCGGGCAGGCATTGAAAAAACACAATGGCCTTAATCACATCGGCCGGAATGACGCCGTAAAAATCCAGAAAAAGAACGGCGGTCAGAACCAAAACCACCAGAGACAGTACCACGCGAAGCTTTTTCAGATGGGGCCGGCCCATGTTATACTTTGATCCGCCGGATGGCGGCAGTCGAAAGGTCCATGCTGCCCACCCCCATGGCGGCGGCAAGAGGAATATAGGCCACGTCCGAGGGTTCCATGCCGAACATCATGGCGGCGGCGGCATCGGCCAGAACCGGATCTCGGGAAACGAGAAGGGCCTTCATGTTGACCACGTCCTTCTCCGACACGCCCCGGGGGCCGTGTTTCATCAGAACATTGTAGGCGTCGACCACGGTGAGATCCGCCTTCTTGAACGTGGAAAAGTCGGCAATGCACTGATTGAGGTCGTTTCGATGCCAATAGCCCCTGTCCCAGATGATGCCCATGTGGTTTTTCATGCCGATGGTCAGCCGTGTGCTGGAATGGTGTTTGAGAACCGGCACGTTGATGAACACGTCGGCGTCCATGATCTGTTCATGGACCTTGGTCCGAACAAGGCGTTTGCCCCGGTCCACGGCGACCTCATGAAAATAGCGTTCGGCGTTGGCAGGCACCATGATCCCTCCGGCATCCTTGACCGCCTGTTCGATGCCGCTGTTTTTGTAGGTCCGGGTCCAGATATCGCAGGTATTGTCAAACACGTGAACCGTTTTGGCCCCGGCGGAAAGGCAGTGCCGGATGATCTGACGAACCAGAGCGGGGTGGGTGTTGGCGGCCCGCTTTGGTTCCGCGTCCCAGCCGATGTTGGGTTTGACCACCACGGTGCTGTTTTTCGGAACAAACGCCCCCATGCCTCCCAGCTCGGCCATGGCCCGGTCAAACATGACGGACGGCTCTCCGCCTTTGACGGCGATCAGGTCCGCCGGAACGGTCTTTTTCTCTTCGGCGAACAACAACGATGTCGGGGCCATCAGGGCCGACCCGGTCACAAGGCCTGCGGCCACGCTTTTCTTGATAAATTCACGTCGATTCACGGCGATCTCCTTTTCGAGGTTAGGCGCCCATACCCTCGATGAGGGCGCGGGCGTTCCTGCCGATGACCTTATGGTTGTAGCCGCCTTCAAGCAAAGCAAAGTAATGTCCGCCACACCGTCCGGCCGCTTTTTTCACCATCTCCCCCATGTCGAAATAGTCTTCGGTGCTGAGCACGCCGCCCCAATCCTCGGCATGGTTGTCGAACCCGGCCGAAATCCCGATCATGTCCACGGACACGCGGTCCAGCCTTTCCCGGACCTCCTTCATGTACCGTTCCCGAAACCGGCTGTCCGGATTGTAGACGCAGACAAAGGGATGTTTTTCAAGGATGTTGACCGTACCGTCCCCGTAGTGCATGTCGAAATCGAGCACAAAGGCGCTTCGGATTTTCTTCCGATGATGAAGCGACAGCAGGGCAACGGCCATGTTGTTGAAATAGCAGAAACCCCAGCATGAATCGGCCGAGGCGTGATGACCGGGCGGACGGATCAGGCCGAAGCAGGGCTCCGAAAGGGCGATCTCAGCCGTCCGGACCGCCGCACCGGCGGCCAGGGCGGCGATGGGATAAAGGCCGTATTTTCGCACCTCCTCCACATGAGCTTCGCCATGGGCCCTCAGGATATCGGATAGTTCGGCCGTGTCGGGGGTGACAAAATCGGCTTTGTCCCCGATGGCGGACACGATGGCTTCCATCCGCCCGGCCTCGGCGGCGGGGTCGGACACGTAGACATCGTAGAAATCTTCATGGAACACAACCTTCATGGAACCTCCTCTCGCAGATGGACCATATGAAACGTTGCGACACACTCGACCGGGAATCAGAATCCCAGATCCTCGTTGATCAGCACCAGGGTGATCCGGCCCTTGGGAAAGCATTTTTCCGTGATCGCCCAGGTGTTGCAGATCCTGTCCGGACTTTTGCAGTCCTGACAAAACGAGGTCTGGGCGCAGGGGGTCTTCTTGTCGAGCCGCATGGCGTTGACCGGTGCGGCGTAATTTTTGACGCGAAACATGGCGTCTTCCCGGTCCGTGACGATTTTATTGCGACCCACCAGAAGAATCACATGCCGGGGACCGAAAGTGATGGCCGCGACCCGGTTGCCGATCATATCCAGATTGACCAGTTCCCCCTCTTCGGTGACGGCATTGGTTCCGGTGAAATACACATCGGTCAGAAGGGACCGGCGACGCCGTTCCAGGGCCTCTTCCGGGGGGAAGCTTTTATCGTAGGTATCGATGACCTCCACGTCCCAGGCCGCTTTCAGGGCGTCGTAGAGGCCGGTCTGGACAAAGGTGGCCGACCCGCCCCAGGACATGCTTCTCGCCCCGAGTTTGGGCAAAATCGTTTCAAGCACAAGGGTCCGGGCCTGATGGCGGTCATCGGCGATATGCACGTCAAAATTATTCCGCTCAAACTGCTCCTTGACATGCTCCAGGCGTTTTTTCCAGTAGTGTTCCATGGGGTTGTCCATAAATAAGCTCCTTGATGTCGTTTACGGCATCTTGCCTGTCCGGTTCGCCTTCGGTGGTTGACAAGAAAGAAATCACAGTGATCTCACGGTGGATGTCTTCAAACCTATACGCTGTTGAATCAATATTTTCAAGCACGATCCGTTTCCGAACCGCGATAATGAACGCCGTTTTAAAAATTCGCTGCCGCCCGAATGATTTTGCTTGAAAAATTTACCGGAAAGACTATATTTCCCGCCGCATTAATGGCAACAGGTCATGTGTGTTTCGCGCAATCAACTTTTTCATAAGGGTGTCATCGTGAGCCGCCTTAATCCGTGTCTGAGTTGTGGTGCCTGCTGTGCGTTTTACAGAGCCTCCTTTTACTGGTCCGAAGCCGACGACGCGCCTTTCGGAACCGTTCCCGCCGACAAAACCGAGCCCCTGGGTCCCTTCCGCCGGGTGATGATCGGAACCACCCGGAAGATGTCACGCTGCATCTGCCTTCAGGGCGACATCGGGATCCATGTCTATTGCGACATTTACGACCGGCGATCTTCCGTCTGCCGTGATTTCGACGCATCCTGGATCAACGGCATGTGGAACGAACGGTGTGACAAGGCCCGTATCGCCTGGGGCCTCGAACCCCTGACGCCCGACTCGTTCAATGATCCGGGCAACGACCCCGGACATCTTCCCCGGGCCGCCTGATCAGTCGGTCGGATATCAGGCCCTCGGAACCATCTGAAGACTCTCCCCCGCCACAAACGGACGGGGTATTGGGACCAGACCAACCGCATGTCGCATTCGTTCACGTGCATGTTCACGGTAACGAGCACGGGCACGGCAGGCCGAGACCGACTCGACCGTCTCGTCCCACGCCGGTTGAACCTCTGACGGTTGCGTTCACCTGTTGCCTTCCGGCATCGTGAACATGCTCGTGCTCGCGGCCGTAAAGGCGAGCGGCATGCTCCGTCCCGCATGAAGAGGCCCATGCGTTTTAAAGACCATACATGCGATTGCCCTGGACTATAAATCCCTTGACCTGCACGTCAAATCAAATGTATTAGAAGGATTCCCTTTTCCCCGGACAGATGGTCGAAAGCGGTGTGATCGTACAGGGGGGGCGCATGTGTACGCGGGGACGGTGCGGGCGTTGTTTCCCAATCCGGTTGACACGGAACATGTCATGTCAGGACAAACGAGCATGGACAATGAAAAACCTTTGAAAATATGTATGATCAGCTACCGGAGCAATCCCCACTGCGGCGGCCAGGGCGTATATGTCCGCAACCTGAGCCGGGCGCTCACCGATCTGGGGCACCAGGTGGAGGTGGTGGCCGGTCCGCCGGACCCGCTCTTGGACCCGGATGTCAGACTGTCCATGCTCAACTGCCTTAACCTCTACGATCCGGAAAACATGTTCCGGGTTCCGACCCTCGATGAATTCAAGAATCCCATCAACCTTCTCGAATGGCTGAGCGTCAGCACCATGGGCTATCCCGAGCCCTTCACCTTCGGACTTCGGGCCTTCAACTTCCTGAAAAACCGCCTGGACGATTTCGACATCATCCATGACAACCAGAGCCTGTCCTACGGCGTCTGGGCCCTGAGCCGGAAAAAACCCACGGTGGCCACCATTCACCACCCCATCACCGTGGACCGGAGAATCGCCGTGAAAAGCGTTCGCTCCTTTGTCAAGAAAGCCAAGCACCTGCGCTGGTACTCGTTTATCGGCATGCAGGTCCGGGTGGCCCGACGGCTGCCCCGGATCATCACCGTGTCGGATTTTTCCAAAGCCGACATCGTCCGCGAGTTCAAAATACCCGAAGACCGGTTCAGCGTGGTACCCAACGGCATCAACACGGGCATCTTCTACCCCATGCCCGAAATCCGCCGTGAAAAGGACCGGATCATCGTCACCAACAGCGCCGACATGCCGCTCAAGGGGCTGTACTATCTGCTTCAGGCCGTCCATGAAATCGCGAAAAAACGGCCGATCCGTCTGACGGTCATCGGAACCCCGAAAAAAGACGGCGGCGTGGTGAAACTGATCGACAAACTGGGCATCGGCCACCTGATCGATTTCACCGGACGGATCAGCGACGAAGATTTTGTCCGTCAGTATGCCCGGGCCTCCATCGCCATCGTTCCGTCGGTCTATGAAGGGTTCGGCCTCCCCGTGGGCGAGGCCATGGCCAGCGGCATTCCCGTCATCAGCACCACCGGCGGCGCCCTGCCCGAGGTGGCCGGCGACGCGGCGGTGCTGGTTCCCCCCAAAGACCCCGGCGCTCTGGCCGGGGCCATCATGGACCTTCTCAACGACCCCAAACGCGCCGAAGCACTGGGCAAGGCCGGATACCGGCGGGTCATGGAACAATTCACATGGAAAAACGCGGCCGAAAAAACCGTGGAAGCATACAGGGAGACCATTCGTGATTACCGTCAACTTTAACAAGATCACCATCGAACCCGGGTTCACCATCCTCGATATCGGCTGCGGTCCCGGCCGCCATGTCAGCGCCCTGTATTCCTACAAAAAGGTCAACGCCGTCGGCGCGGACCTGAACCTCGACGATCTCCGCCAGGGCGTCAAGCGCCTCGAGTACCACGACAGCCTGGGCGCCCACTGCGGCGGCACCTGGTCGTTCACCACGGCCGACATCACCACCCTCCCCTTCGCGGACAGCACCTTCGATCTGGTGATCTGCTCCGAAGTGATGGAGCACATTCCCGACCAGGAAAAAGCCGCCGAAGAACTCCTCCGGGTCCTGAAGCCCGGTTGCAATCTGGTGGTCAGCGTCCCCCGGTTCTGGCCCGAGAAGATCTGCTGGATGCTGTCCGACGAATACTTCAACGCCAACCAGGGCCACATCCGCATCTACAAAAAAAAGGAACTGGTCCGGCTGATCGAAAACAAAGGGGCCGTCTATCTGACGGGCCACCACGCCCACAGCCTCCACTCCCCCTACTGGTGGCTGAAATGCTTTGTGGGGCCCACCCGTGAAGACTCACCGGCCGTAAACCTGTACAAGCGGTTCCTCACCTGGGACATCCTGCAAAAACCCTTTATCACCCGGTTCCTGGACAAACTGCTCAACCCGGTCCTGGGCAAAAGCCTGGTGCTCTACTTCAAAAAATGACGGCGTTGTAAAACGTTGATGATCTCGTAAAAAGTAAGTTTTTGGACGGCTTCGTAAAATGTTCGAGATCAAGGCTTGCGAAGCCCAAGGAATGAGGCGTACTTAGGGTACGCCGCAGTGACGAGGGCTGACGCGTAACGCAGATATCGGACTTTTTACGAAGCCGTCAACGTTCGAGATCACGGCCTGCGAGTCCCGAGGACTTTTTTCGAAGCCGTCAAAAATGAATCGACAGCATTGAACCCTGTATGCTATAGTTGACGCATCTTTTTAACCAGACAGAATTTTTTGTGTGAGGCGTCGGTCGTCCCGCCTCCGAACATCGTCAATCCGATCGCCGTCGCGATTTTTACGACATTCTTGTGGTCTGCGACCTCATGGTCCGGGCTGCGGTGAGATTCCTTGAGCCGTTGATCGCAACCGGGACACGCGTCAATGCCGTTCACGTCACAGTCATGATGGGCACGCTGCGCTTTGCCCATCCTACGGGGCGGAACACGGTAGACGATATGGGCATGCTGTTCTTTGCCCATCACCTGGACAACGAGATTATTTTTCAGGATTCATGGCCACCCACATACAGAAAAAAAAACGACTCCACGCCCTGATCATGGCGGCCGCCCTCAGTCTCCTGGCCGTTCTCGCCGATCTTTCCGGTCTGTTTGATACCCTTGAAAGAAAAACCCTCGATGTGCGCACCCGGCTCTGCCGCATGGACACGACCCTTCCCGAAGACATCGTTCTGATTTTAATTGACGATTCGTCGCTCCAGGCCATGAACGAGATCGCCGGTCGCTGGCCCTGGCCCCGTTATATCCACGCGGAGCTGATCAGCCACCTGGCCCGCTGCGGCGCCGAAACCGTCGTCATGGATATCATGTTTTTCGAAAACCAGATCGATGACCGGACCCGGGACGGTGAGTTGGACCCCAACGACCAGGCCCTGGCCCAGGCCACGCTGGCGGCGGGCAACGTGATCCACGCCATGGAAATCACCCATGATTATCCCGACGAAATCAACAAGGACCTCCTTGACATCCCCCTTCCCGACTCGGTGATCGACCGGTTTGCCCTGAAGGCAACGACCATGACGCCGATGCAGGAAAACAACGTGGTCTACCTTCCTTTCGAGGAACTTCTCACGGCGTCGGCCGGTCTCGGGGTGGTGACCTTCGCCTCGGATCCCGACGGCATTCATCGCAGCGAACAGCTTCTGTTCGATTACCAGGGGCACCTCTTCCCCACCCATGCCCTTTCCCCCATTCTCCGGAAAAAAGGGTTCGAATCCGTTGTCATCGACGAAACCCAGGCCCTGATTCTCTGGTCCGACCGGGAGCCCGACCGGATTCCCCTGACCGACGAGCTGGAATACGTGGTCAACATGTACGGCCGTTACAACAGCTTTTCCTACAGCGGGGTCATCGAAAGCATGATGAAACTCGACCAGGGCATCACGGACGGGCTGATGGTCTCCCCGGAAGAATTCGCAGGAAAAATCGTCTACGTTGGCGCCAGCGCCGCCGCCACCCACGACCTGAAAAACACGCCCATCGGCAGCGAGATCCCCGGCGTATTCCTTCATGCCTCCATCTGCGGAAACATCCTCGCACGGGATTTCCTGATCTTCACCGGGACCCTTTCAAACGCCCTTTTTCTCGTTCCCCTTCTGTTTGTCTGCGTGTTCCTTGTTTTGTTCATGCGGAAAATCCATCTCCAGATTTACCTGCCCATGGGCCTTGCCCTGATCTACCTTTCTGCCGCCGTCATTCTGTATCGGTTCAATATCGTCATCCACGGAGCCGTTCCGCTTATCTTTCTTTTTCTGGCTTACTTTCTCTCGTTCACCTACATCAGTTTCACCGAAGGCAAGGAAAAGCGCAAAGTCCGTAACATTCTCGGACAGTACGTGTCGCCGGCCATGCTGACCCAGGTGCTTGAAAACAGCAAGGACGAGTATCTCCGGGCCGAGGTGGGCAGCAAAGAGTACCTGACCGTGTTTTTTTCCGACATCCGGGGTTTCACAACCATTTCCGAAAAGCATCCGGTGGAAAAGGTGGTGGAGGTTCTGAACGCCTACCTGTCGGCCATGGTCGACATCATCTTCGAGCACAGCGGCACCCTGGACAAATTCATCGGCGACGCCATCGTGGCCTTCTGGGGAGCGCCGGTCCGCTTCGACGACCACCCCTACAAAGCCGTGGCCTCGGCCATCGAGATGATCCGGGCCCTCTCGACACTCAACCGCCACAACGAGGAAAAGGGCCTGCCCGAGCTGAAAATCGGCATCGGCATCCACACGGACCATGTGATTCTGGGCAACATCGGTTCCCGGAAGAAGCTGGACTACACCGTCATCGGCGACGGGGTCAATCTGACCTCACGACTGGAGGGCCTGACCAAGACCTACTTCTCGGACATTCTGATTTCCCAGACCTGCCACGCGCATGTCAAGGACCGGATCTGCTGCCGCATCGCCGATTACGTCAAAGTCAAAGGCAAGGACGAGCCCCTGTTCATCTATCAGGTCCTGGGACGATACGAGGATATCGATCCCTGGACCCGTCAGGTGGCCGAAACGACCGACCGGGCCTTTGAGCTTTATCGGAGCCGGCGATTCGACGAGGCCCTGCAGATCTACGAATCGCTGCTCGAAACCGATCCGGAGGATCAGCTGATCCGGATGTTTTCGCAGCGCTGCATCGAGTTTCGCGAGACACCGCCCGGTCCGGACTGGTCGGGGTGTTTTGTCCATACCAGCAAATAGGAGGGTTTCTCTGATGAAAGGGTTGGTCATTCTAATGCTTGCCGCGCTGTGTTTTCCTGCGCCGGCCCGGGCCGAGACGGCTTATGTCCACAGCGCCCGTGCCGATGTTCATGAACGGCCCTCCATGGGGTCGCCCACCGTGGGACGCCTGAGCGGCGGTGACCGGGTCGAGATCCTGGGCAACAAGGGGTCATGGGCGGAGATTGACTACGGCAGCGGCCAGGGTTTCGTGTACGGTTTTCTGCTGAACACCCGTCCGGCCGGCGCCAGGGAAAAGGTTTATTCACGTCTCCGGTCGTTTTTTTCCAAAATCGAGTCCATCTCGGGCAAATCCAGACGGAGGCCCTCCTCGTACACCGCCACGGCGGCCGCCCGGGGGCTCCGGGAAAAGCGGGAGCATTTCGCCGCCCTCTACCAGTCGGATTATGACAGCCTCGCCTTCTTCGAAGCCATTGAGATCCCCGAAGAAGAAGCCCTGGCCTTCATTCGGAAAGGAGTCGCCGATGAAAGCCGCCCTTAGCCTTGCGCTTCTGATGGTTCTGATCTCAGCCCCGGGATCTCTCCAGGCGTCGGAGTCCGCCCGGACCCGCATTTCAAGTCTTGAGGAAACCTCGCCCGACATCGCCGATCTCGAGGCGGAAATCCTGTTCGGACGGGATCTGGCGGCCCGGATTCTGGGCAACTACAAAGCCGTCGATGACCCTGCCCTGATCCGCTACGTGAACCTGATCGGCACGGGCCTTGTCGTCCATTCCGGTCGCTCGGATCTGGAGTTCAGGTTCATCATCCTTGACAGCGATGAAATCAACGCCTTCGCCACGCCGGGAGGGTACATTTTCGTCACCCTGGGAGCCGTGAAACGCATGGACAACGAGGCCCAGCTGGCCTGTGTGCTGGGCCACGAAATCGCCCACGTGACCCAGCGTCATGTGGTGCGGCGCCTGAACATCAAGGGTGATGAAACGTCGGCGTTCTCGGCCCTTTCCGGCGCCATCGGCAGCAGCACGGCGGCGGTCCGGACCCTGCTTGAAAAAACCCTCGATGAAGCCTCGGCCGTTCTGTTCGAAACGGGATACACTATCAAGGAAGAAATGGAGGCCGACCGCGTGGGCATGCAGATCGCGTCCCTTGCCGGGTACGACGCCCGCCAGCTCGGGGTATTCCTCAAATCCTGCAAGGGATTCGAAAAGCCGGACGCCTCGTACACCGGCAAGCACCCCCAACTCAATGTCCGTCTGTCATCCATGGCCCGGACCCTCAAGGAAAACGGTCTGGATAAACTGAGCCAAGCCAAAGTCAGGAGGCGCTTTCATGACTATGTTCACCCCTAAATCGATCCTCGCGTTCATGTTCATCCTGATCGTCGCCGCCGATGCCCGTGCCGACGAAAGCCATTACATCAACAGCAATGTGGGGGACCGGGCCTCGGGTATGGCCGGGGCCTACACCGCCGTCTCCGATGATTCATCGGGCTGCTATTACAACCCGGCCGGCATCGCCTTCGCTCCGGCCAACAAATTTTCCGCCAGCGTAAACGCCGTCAACACCGCCAAAAGGGTGTACAAGAACGTGCTGACCACCCTTTCCGGGGCCGGCTTGGACTGGGAGCAGGAATCCTTCAGCCTTCTGCCCAACTATTTCGGCATCGTCCAGGAGTTCGGTCCCGGCATGCTCGGATTTTCCTACGCCGTGCCCGATTCGGCCCAGATGCGTCAGAAGCAGACCTTTTCCAATATCGCGGGGGTCCAGACCATCAACACCCTGACCATCAACATCAACAAACACGACAAGGCCTACCTGTTCGGTCCGACTTATTCGTACCGGATAAACGATGCCCTGTCCGTAGGGGCGACCCTGTATTACTATTACCGGGACAGCGAGCTGATCTACAACCAGTTCGCCATGTTCGCAGACGGATCCGAGGCCATCACCAATCTGCACACCACCCGCACCGACCAGGGGGTAAAACCCATGCTCGGCCTGATCTGGGATCCCGTCGACAACGTATCGGTGGGCCTTTCCGTGTCCAAGCTCTGGGTGTTTGACAGCGACCGGGATGTCCAGGAAATCCAGAACGATTATCCCGATGATCCTGCCGATATCCTGCTCGCCAAAGCGAGCTATTCAGACGAAACCAAATTTCCCCTGAGCACGGCCCTGGGACTGGCCTGGTTTTATTCGCCCAGCCTCCTTTTTTCGATGGATCTCAAGTATTATCCCGATATCGAAGAAAAAAAATACGTGCTCAACGCGGCCCTGGCCACGGAATACTATCCAACGGACTTTTTCGCTGTCCGGGCGGGCGTCTACACGGATCTGTCCAACGCACCGGACCTCTCCACCGCGGCCGTCAGCCAGGTGGATCAGGTCGATCTCTACGGCGTCACCCTCTCCGGGACCCTGTTTTCCGGAAAAACGAGTGTCTCCCTGGGATTGGACTGGAGTTTCGGCAGCGGAGACGCCCAGGTCAACGCCGCAAGCACCCAGATTTACGATGTGGACTATTCTCAACTGACGGTTCACATTTCCACCTCGTTCAGCTACTGATCCGCTGTGCGGACATCTCGTGTTGTTCATCCCGCCTGAATTCGCTCCGGGATGGACAACGCGAAGCGTCACGGCAAGACCCTTCCAGGGCCCAGCCCCGCCTTTCCCTCTCAGGTAACCCGATCCTCCCAAAAAAAAACTTAAATATTCGGTTCAAGGTGCCGATTAATTGAACACGTGTCCATAAGTCAACACACCCTTAGCGGCTCCGTCAGGAGTTGCAGGCAGCACCATCAAAGGAGTTTTCATGCAACGACGTTTCAGACGTAACCATGATCTCGGAGGGGTGACCCTCGTATCCGTTTTACCGACCCGAAACCACACTATCCGCCGGTTTCTTCTCATGACCCTGGGAAGCCTGGTGCTGGTGTTCATCCTCACCCTTCTTGGCGGCTGCAGCGGCGGCGGCGAATCGCCTGGAACCCTCGTACCGTCGTCCACACCGACGCCGGGCGGCAATGCCCCGACCCCGCCGGACGATGACGACGGATTTTCCGGAGCAGCACGGGTCTCGGGCACCATCAAGCTGTCTTACCTTTCAAGCTCGGACTCAAACCTGATTGCATCGTCGGACGACCCGGCCGCAGGGCGTGTTCCCGGCCTCCGGGCACGAACCTCCAAGGCCGTCGATCCCCAGACCGAGGCGGTCAGGCTCTATGTGGTCGGCGATAACGGCGAACTGACGGACACCGGTATTTCTTGCGGCCTGACCGACGGCGAAAACGGCGATCGGGTCTATGAATGCGACGGCGTCCGCGACGGCGTGAACTACATCGTCCGATACGTGAAGCTCAACGCCGATACCGGCAAGGCCCTGGAACTGAAATCCACGGCCTACATTCCCGAAGGCGACACGACGCCCGACGGAGACGTCCTCGTGACGCCCCAGAGCTCGGTGGTCGTCAAGGCGCTGGTCGACGCGATTTTGAGCGCCACGGCGGGAACCAATATCGACACACAGGTGGTCAACACCATCATCAACCGGGTGAAAGCCGCCATCGAGACCCTGGTCTCGTCCGGCGCCGTCCAGATTCCCTCCATGGTGGTGGATGTGGACGAAGGAACCGGCCTGGATGATCTGGTCGGCACCGATCCTGAAAACGAAAACCTCGACAACACGGCGGGAATCATCCTCGCCGACGACACCGTGGGCGGTGAACTGGATTATATCGCCGCCAACACCCAGGCCGCCCTGTTCAACCTGGCCGAGGTGGACACGGAGCAGGAAAAGACCGACCTGATCCTCCGTGTCTTCCGGGAAATGATGAGCGACAAGGACGGCGGATCCGAGGACATGCCCCGGTTTTTCTACGATTTTTTCATCTGGCATTATGTGACCGGCCGAAGCGTCACCGTCGGTAATCTCCTCCAGACCCTCATCGACAGCATGACCTACGAAGACAGCGTCCCCCAGACCGTCCGGGCCCAGGTCACCGTGCCAAACGTTCTGGATCGTTTCAATACCTTCATCGCCCGGATTCACAGCCTGATCGCACGCATCACCGAACTGGAGGCCAAAGCCGCCCTGACTCCCGACCAGGCCACCGAGCTTACCGCGAAAAAGGCCGAGCTGGCCCGAACCCCCAGCGTGATCCGGGGCCTGTTCCCCGCCGCCTTCCTTCCGGCCACCGAAGGCAAGAACCTGGTCACCCCCCAGGGCATCGCCCTGGTGATCTTCTTTGAAGACGTGTTCATGACTGAAACCGTCAACCCCGACACCATCGGACTGACCGGCACCGCCGGGGAAGGCGGTCAGATCATCTACAACGACGATCTGTTTGAATGGGATGACGAGGACCTGTTCACCCTGCTGGGTATATCCACCTATATCGCCGCCTATCCGGACCGTTTCCAGGGCATCGATATCTTCGGGCTCGATCTTCATCCCGGCACAGTCTGGATCGAGGGAACCGCAGATACCCCCGACGAAGAGAGGGAAGCGTTGATGCTGAATACGGACTTCATGAATCTGGCCGGATTTATCGATGACGACCAGGCCATGGAACTCGATGGGTCTTCCGGGGCCACGGTCTCCTTGACCTATCCCAAGGCCTCGGGGGGAACCGGCACCGTTCCCCTGCTGTATGTGACCCATGACGACGGCTACGGAAGCTGGGGCATCAACCCCTGGCAGGAAGCCCATGAAGGCATGGATCCCCAAAGCACCGATCCGGTGGTCATCGATCCGACCCGGGTGATTTCCGACTTCACCTCGGGGGACTACACCGTAACGGTCAATTACAACGGCACAACCACCACCAAAACCTTCCAGAAAACCGTAATCACGGGCATGACGGACACCTACGCCAAAATGGTCACCCCGGCCGGCATGCCCATCTGGCCCGGCGATAACCCCACCGATGCGGAAATGACCGCCTACAACGAGGCCTGGACCGCCTTTGAACGCAACGGCGGCAGAACCAATTTCACCGCCAACGTGAAAGACGACGGCACCGCTCCCGCTGTCGGCGAAACGGCCACCAAGGCCAAGATCACCCTGTCGTGGAAAGCACCGGCGGTCACCCTGCCCGAAGGTGTGAAAATGGTCTACAACCTTGAAATCGGCCAGGGCGGCTGCGACGAATTCGGGAACTGTTCCTGGACCCAGATCTGGAATACCTGGAATTCCAACAAGCAGATCTCAACGACATCGCTCACCGTGCCGTACCTCTTCCCCATCCAGACGACCCAGGAAGCGCTGGACAACCCCTATCATTTAAATATCAGGGTGTCCTTCGTCGACCAGCTGACGGGCAACCAGCTGGGCAGCGGGGGCAGCGCCCACACCGAGTTTACCGTGGGTGAGCCCATCGACATGGACGCCGAATTCACCCTCTCCGGCGCCGTCACCGTCGATGATCCCTCCATTGAACCGACCCGGCTGCGGGCGGCCCTGATGAAGGAAGTCCAGGCGGACGGATCATTTACACGGACCGTGATGAAAATCGCCGATATCCAGGGCACCACCGGCTACAGCCTGACCCTTAGGATCGGGGATTTCCTCGAAAACGCAACCGCCAACAGCTGGATCAACCTCGTCCTCATCGACGACCCCGATGATTCCCTGGCCTCGGGCTCGCCGCTAACCAACACCGACATGGTGTACTGGCCCGATTCGTCCGGCGCCAACATGTGGTTCGACACCTGGGGCGGCTTCCTTCGGGTCAAAAAGGACACCTGCACGGCCACGGGCACCTGCTACTACGAGGAAAAAATCATCACCGGCGGCGAAGCGATCACCGGCCCGCGCTTCTATCTGGGCCAGACCGCCTACGTTCCGCCCGACCCGACCCAGGTCGACCCCGTGCCCGCCGCCGTCCTCAGCCAGATGTTCACCATAACCGGCACGGTGGACACCACAGGCGTTGAACGGCCCAAGGTCATCCTGATCAAAGAGGGGTACAATGCCACAACGGGATTCCATGTCCAGACCGTACTGCGGGTGGGGATCATCGAAGGAGAGATATACACGCTCAACGCCTATGTGGGGGACTTCTACAATACCGACGGCTCGCCCACGGACTCCTGGTACCAGATCGTTCTGGTCAACGACCCCGATCCGGCGGATACCACACGGCTCCCGGCGTCGGAAAGCCTGCCCCTTGGCGACCTGCCGACCTGGTGGCCCAACAACGCCAACGGGAATTTCGGCTTCGACACCTGGCGGGGCGGCGAACTCTACGTCTATAAAGACAGCTACGACGAGTCGACCTTCGCCTGGAGTTACGAAGACTGGGCCGTTCCCGGCGACACGACCCTGATCACCGGGCCGTTCCTCGGAACCATGACCGCACCCTGATGCATTGCTCCGGCCGGGGGATCCCCCGGCCGGTTTTTTCATTTAGTCTCCAAAACGAGCGGCAAGGACAAAACATCCGCCGCCTCCGGAGCCGCCGTTCGGTTCATCCCGTCGGACCTCCCCTTCCGTGAAGGTTTCGCGTCCTTCCTTGACGGCCCGGACCATCACCGAAGAAATGGGACGGGACCCGACATCCTCAAGGCTCCGGGCATAGACCCCGTCGTCCGTCAGGCCGTCGTGATGAAGCCCGTCATCATACAAAACGCTTTCCGATGCACCGTTGTTTAAGACGGCCATGACCTCGGCGTCGTAAACCGGGCGTCCGCAATCGTCGGTCACCACGGCCATGGCCAGCGCCCCCTCACGGTTTTGGACTATAAAATCCGTGGGATCGCCCGGGCCCGCGACCGTCAGCAGATCCTGACGACAGGGCCGTTCCCTGACCAGAGCCTTGATGCAGACACCGGCATGGGGAAAGGTCCGGATCGTATCCACCCACCTGATACCGTCCCGGGACAGATAGGTTTCACCCGGGTTGGCATCGGCGGCGGATGAATAATCGGCAAAGGGTTTTTCAAGGGGAACAGGCCAGATCCCGGACGGTGTTTCGAATTTCACGGACACGGCAAAGGGTTCTCCGCGGCCGAGGAAGGTCAGTTCATCCATCGGCACCGTATGATATCCCTTGCCCCGGGCCGTGCCAAGTACGGGACCGAACAGAACCGGCCCCATGCGGTCACCGTCCATCCCGGCATGAATGCGGATCTCGTAATGGGTGTCTTGGCTCGTGGTGAAAAAGGATACGGCGGTCAGTACCCCGTCCTCCACCGCCCTGAACACGGACGCGCCCCAGGCGTCATGGTCTCCGTCTCCGGTGCTCGAGGTCATGCCCAATGGATCGTGGGCATAAATCCGGTCGAAAGACAACAGGGCATCGGGACGGTCCCGGACGGCCACCAATGAGGAAAAGGCAAGACTCCGGTCCGCATAGGACACATAGAAAAATCCGCCCTCGCCCCAATCTGTCCCCCAGCTGTTCCGGACGATAAAGACACCGGGTGCGTCAACCCCCCGTACCGTCCGTTCATCATCCCACCCCACGATCGTCACCGCGTGATTGCTGCCCCGGATCTCATGGTAATAAGTATGATCATTTTCCTGATAGGCGTCATCGTCCCAGTTGATGGACGCATAGAGGGGGCCGTGATCCAGAAGGGCTTTTTTGATATACACGATGTCGGTGATCGACGAACGGACCGGCAGCCTGAACACGCTGTCGATGTAGCGAACGGGCGGACAGTCCCCGCAGGACGGTGAGGGATTCCGGGTAAACGGTGAGTCCTGTTCATCGAGGGGTCCCCCATGACGGGCCAGATAAGCCATGACCATGTCCACGTTGCCGCCGGCGCAGCCGGTCCAGTCGTAGCCGCTTTCAAAAAGCACATGGTTCTCGGCATAGTCGGCCTCATGACCCAAAAGAGTGCGACTCACGCCCTCCAGACATCCGTAGGCGGCAAAGGCCCAGCAGGCACCGCAGGCGCCCTGTTCCCTGGCCGGAGGAATCAGGCTGTCCGATCGGTCGCCGTCCCGGTCCGGGTCCCTTAAATCATAGACATCATCATAGACCCTGGCATCCGATGATTTGGAGCGGGACGGCTCATACACGTCTTCCGGTACCGGAGACGGGATCAGACCCAGACCCCGATCGGTGTAAGGGGACGCCTGTCTGAAGCGGGCAAGACTGGAGCGGGAATCATCTTCAAAGGCTTGAAACGCCTCACTGACCGGGCCCTGGGCAAACTCTCCGTCCAAACGTCCCGTTTCGAACACATCCGTTTCCTCTGCCGGGTGATAGCCCAGATCCGGCGGTACGTCTCGCCCCACCTCGGGAGCCGGAATCACAACCAGCAGTATGGCAACGACAATCGCACAGACGGCGACGACGTAATGCCGTTTTTTCACAGCTCCCCCTTTCCCCGCACGCCGGGCGCGGGATCAAAAGGCCTGCCTGGAACGTTCCGGCATAAGCACGGACACCCTATCGGGGCAGATCCTCCGGAAACTCACCGGGCAGGTAGCGTTGAAGCACGGCCAGGGTTTTGGTCATGCCAAGATCGCGGAACTGACCCGATGCCAGGGCCAGTTTGTAGACATGATACGGTGCCTGCCCCCCTTCGGCCGGATCCTTGAAGATATCGTGGATCAACAGAAATCCCCCGGGCATGATGTGGCGCGACCAGCAGGAATAATCATTGAACGCCGCCGTAAAGGTATGGCCCCCGTCGATAAACACCAGACTCAGGGGCGTGGCCCACAGTTTCGCCACCAGGGGCGAGGTGGACACAATAGGCACCACGGCGCCCGTCAGGTCTCCCGCCTCCAGGGTCCGCCTCAGATGGGGGAAGGTGTCGACCTTGCCTTCCTTGTCATCGTACAGCTCCGGATCGAAATACCCCTCGCCGTACTGCTGCTCCTCGGACCCCCGGTGGTGATCGATGGTAAAAAGAACCCCCTTGCGCTCCCTGGCCGCCGTGCCCAGATAAACCGTCGACTTCCCGCAGTAGCTCCCGATTTCAAGCATGGGCCCCATGCCCGCCGCCTCGGACGCCACCCCATAAAGCCGCATCCCCTCCTCCGGATCCAGAAACCCCTTGATCCGGTCGATCAACGTCTTGTCCAATCCCGTCATACCCGACCTTTCCTAATTATAAGAATATATAACTCCGACATGTTGCTGCCGTCCTGCTCCATAATGCATCTTCACCACGCTGTCTTAACATGGGGATAATCGAGACGTTTTTTGGTCCATAATGACAAGCGTGGCGTTAAGGCTTCTGGCTGTTGCGACGATAATTCTGTCGGCGGGGTCTTTATGAAAATCACCAGGCATTATGCATGAATCAACGGCGATCATTCCATTTAACCCGAAAACCCTCAGCCCGGTTTTTGAAACCGCATAATCAATCCATGACTCCGGAGATATTCTCAGGATTATCCTGTTCCTGGAAGCCATCATGGTAAATTCCCAGATCGGAATGGATGCAATCCCCCGATCGCCCGGAGCGGTTTCTTTTATAAGCACTCAACACCCACCACCAGACATGAGTATCAAAAATGACCATGCATCGAGATCCCATTCATCGTCAAAAGGCGGCGTCAGATCCCCACAGGCTTTCCCGGCCCAATATAGCCCGCCCCGGTCAGCATGTCTTTTGCGCCGGCCTCCTCATAAGCCAAAAGCGTTGTCAAGCAGCTTGAGACAATGCGTCCTGAATGTTGCGGCATTGATTTGGATCACACACACCCTGATCATCACTTCGTCGAAGTGTGTACTTTTATCTTGTACATGATGACCGGTCAACATGAATTTGGATGTCGTACCGCGTTCATCCAGGTCTAACATCCCAATCAAAGCCTTAATTTAATGGCATTTATTATTGATTGACACATATTATCCCGACGGAAGGGTATTGTTCTTCAGTATCCCAATATCTGATCCACACCGATTGCTGAGAAATCTTTGCGGCCAAAGCCGTTGCATACATCATTTCAGCTGTTTTATTCCCAACCTGTCCTAAAGACAAGTAGCCAAGACCCTCAACCCGAATAAGCATCATTCCACCACTATTGATATACACTCCATGCAACAGGATGTCTCTCAAGTCGTGTTTATCCGCAAATGCACTCTCGGAAAAACTGATAAAAAAAAGAACAACAATTATTCGAATCAAAAATTTCATCTTCATTCCCCTTAAAAAACAAATAAAAGCAGTACGCTGAAATGATGAGCAAGCTTAATTCATGTGCGTTCGATATCAATAAAATGAATTATAAAATCAAAACACTATTATTCTTTAGACAATTCAATATCGAATGTATACAGATTCTATATAGGGATAATCCCCGGAGCACTCTGCTGTTTTGATTCGAACCTCTTTTCCTGACAACAATGCCGATAAAATGGTTGCAAAATGTCTTTTTCCGGCTTCAGAATGATCCACATCTTTAAAACGGACATGGGGAGAAGACTTTGCACACCCAGTCCCGGCATCACCGGGATTTTCCAATCTTACCAATGGATAACCGCCTGGCCCCTGTATGATTTCAAGAACTTTGGTCCATGGGGAGGTACCGAGTGCCTGTGCACCATTTATCGGAGTTAAAACACTGATAAAACAAATCAGCCCCAATACGAATCGCTTGACGTTCATTCCAAACCCTTTCAATCAAAAAACAGATTAGATATCTGCTGTCACAATGCGGGACTCGTGACATTGAAGCCATTTATTCCGCAAGCCAGATTCGGTCCATTCTGGGGTAAGTTCCCAACGCGCCACGCATCTGAATGATGATGGCCCTGTTTGTCGCTTGGGCAGTCAGCGCTGTGGCGTACAACAATCTGGCAAACTCAGGATTGTCGGTGACCCTGTATGCGGCGGCTGGTACACGTTTCGGTGTGACAATCCCACCGATGGCAGCGACTTCAATTTCCATGGGTGTGTCGAAATAAAGAAGGATTGTATTTGACTCATTGACATATATTCGGCTTACTTTTCCAACATAGCTGCAATAGCCCCCATTCGCATCAGAACACGTGGGCTCCGACGCATGAACAGCTGTGGAACACAATCCAAGTATGATAAAAAGAATAATCAATTGTTTCATCGTTCTTCCTTCGGGTTAATTCAGATTGATAACGCGCTTACTTAACAACTCTGAACAGATACTTAAATTTCTTATCCGTTCGAAACGTAATCATGCCAACAAAAACATTATAGGATCACGCCGTAATTCATCATCTCTATGTGACGACCGTTATAGACCCCCTCACAAGATCCCATTCCGTAAACATTTACAGGGCAACCCGTTATTTTTGCCGACAACGCCCAACTGAGGACCGCCTTGCCGGCTTCCGTTGTGGTATCAATTCCGAATGCGTTTTTGTAAGCCTCATGAATGCAGGGAATCCGTTCGCCGGTACTATCCACAACATCTTTATCGAAAAAAAGCATGGCATGGCCATTGGTATGGTCTATCCTGATCTTGACGATTTTGGCCCCCGAAACATATCCGTACGCGTGCACAGAGAACGTGGCCGCCATGATAAAAATCAACGATAT